>DATBJZ010000016.1:0-16589 GCA_036556125.1 Gemmatimonadota bacterium
GCCGGGTAAGGTAGATCCGGAGGGGGGAAAACTCAAACCGGCGCGGGGTGCCGCGCCGAGCCGGATCCGCAGGGGCCGGGGAGGAGCTAGCGCTCCAGCCGCACCGGCAGCCGCTTCGCGAAGACGCCGACCGCGCGCCGCACGAGCAGGATCACGTCGGGGCGGCCGTCCCAGTGCTCGAGGAGCACGTCCTCGCCGACGCTCGTGAGCAGCGCGTGCAGGACGAGCACGACGACCAGGACGTCGTCCATCTGCCCGAGTCCGGGGATGAAGTCGGGGATCACGTCGATGGGCGAGACGAGGTAGGCGACCAGCGCCGCGAGCAGGACCTTGCGGCGCATGGGCACCCGGCGGTCCGTCAGCAGGCGCTTGGCGAGCTTCGCGAAGTTCGGAAGGAGGAGGATCAGCTCGCGCCCGAGCGTGCGCTCCTCCTCGAACGTCCGCGGGACGGCCCCGACGCCGTCGGCTGGAGGCGGGATCTCTCGCATCGCGACCGAATCTACACCGAGACGAGCCCCAGCGCCTTCAACACTTCGTTCGCGGTCTCCTCGATGGCCTTGCCCGTCACGTCGATCACCGGCCACAGGCGGTTCTGGCGGAAGAGCTCGCGGCTGTGCTCGAGCTCGTCCTCGATCTCCCGCAGGTCCGCGTAGCGGTGGCCGTCGGGGTGGTGGTAGCGGCGCAGCCGTTCCCGGCGGATGGCCTGGAGGTGCTCGGGGTCGATCGTGAGCGCCGCGATCCGGCGCTGGTCCGCCGCGAACAGCTGCCGCGGCGCGCCGAGCGGACGGACGATCGGGACGTTGGCGGTGCGGTATCCCTCGTGGGCGAGGTACACCGACAGCGGGGTCTTCGAGGTGCGGGAGACGCCGACCAGGATGACGTCCGCCTCGGGGAGCGTGTCCAGCTCCTGGCCGTCGTCGTGCTTCAGCGTGAACTCGATCGCGTCGATGCGCCGGAAGTATGCCTCGTTGACCTGGTGGAAGAGGCCTGGCTGCACCCGCGGCGGGGCGGTGAAGAGCCGGCCGAGCCCGTGGAGGAGCGGCCCCAGCAGGTCCACGGCGGGGATCCCCATCTCGCGCGCGCGGTCGTTGAGGTGCCGGCGCATCGCCTCGTCCACCAGCGTGTGGATGACGATCCCGTGCAGCGCCGCCACGCGCTCCAGCACCTCGTTCACCTCCACGAGCGAGCGCACGCGGTGGATGCGGTGGAGGACGACCTGCGACTCGTCGAACTGGAGGAGCCCGGCCCGCGCCATCTTCTCGACGGTGTCGCCCGTGCCGTCGCTCACCGCGAACACGTGGTACTCGCCCCCCGGCCCCGCGGCGCCCGGCCGCGGGGTCTCCGCTCCGGGACCGGCGCCCGCCGCGGGCGACGTCACGGCCCGTCCCCGGTCTTCGCGCGGCGGCGGCGCCCGAGCATGCGGCTCGCCACGCACGCGGCGCCGAACCCGTTGTCGATGTTCACGACCGAGACGCCCGGCGCGCAGGCGTTGAGCATCGCGAGCAGCGCGGCCAGCCCGTCGAAGCTCGCACCGTAGCCGACGCTCGTCGGAACCGCGACCACGGGGGCCTCCACGAGCCCGGCCAGGACCGACGGCAGGGCGCCCTCCATCCCCGCCGCGACCACCAGCACGTCGGCGCGGCGGACGTCGTCGAGCCGGAGGAGGAGCCGGTGCAGCCCGGCCACCCCCACGTCGTACACGCGCGCCGGATCCAGCCCGAGGAACGACAGGGTCTCCGCGGCTTCCTCCGCCACCGGGAGGTCGCTCGTCCCGGCGCAGACCACCGAGACGCGGCCCGGTCGCAACCGCGGCGCCGGCCCGGCGACGACGGTGCGGGCGAGCGCGTGGGCGCGGGCATCCGGCAGCGCGCGAACCAGCGCCTCCGCGGCGTCGGGTGCGGCGCGGGTCACGAGCACGCGGCCCTCCGCGTCCAGGACCCGCCGCGCGATCGACACCGTCTGCGCGGTCGTCTTGCCGTCCGCCAGCACGGCCTCGGGGATTCCGGTCCTCAGCTCCCGCGCGTGGTCCAGGTGCGCCGCCGCCAGCTCCTCGGCGGGGTAGCGCGCCATCTTCTCGAGGGCCTGCGCCACCTCCATCCGCCCGGCCCGGACGGCGTCGAGGAGGGCCGCGAGCCCGTCGCGCCCGAGCGGCGGGGCCGCCCCCCCCGCGCCGCCCGCGCGCGTGCCGGATTCCCCGCGGCGGACGCCGGCCCTTCCGTTCGGGGAGCGTGGATGGCGTGGCATGCCGGCGAGTATAGAGGACGCGACGTGGGCGCCGCAACGCGGCTCGGACGCGCAGAACGTTGCGGCGCAGGCGTTTGACCCCTCCCGGCCGGGTCTGTATCGTTGCCGCGCTCTCCGCCCCGGCGCCTTCCCTTCCCCACGCCCTCGATGCTTCGACGAGCCCTCCCGCTCCTCGCCTGGCTGGCGCTCGTCCCCGGCGCGCTCGCGGCGCAGGAGCCGGACACGACGTCCGCGGACTCCATCGCTCCCGCGGACTCGATCGCCCCGGCCGATTCCGTCGCGCCCCGCGACTCCACGCGGGCCCTCCCGCCGCCGGAGGCGCCGCCTCCGGAACCCGCCGTGCCCGCCGACTCCGCGGCCGGCGCCATTCCCCTCGTCGGGATCGTCGAGTCCGGCGGCGCCCGCGGCTGGGACGTGGAGATGCACGGGGTCGCGGGCTTCGACCTGGGGCACCTGGACCGGGTGGACGGCTGGACCCCCTCCTTCGGGCTCACGCTGCTGAGCGTGCGGCCGAACGCCCTGCCGACGGTGGACCTCACCGTCGGGTGGCGCAGCAACCGGCCCCGGCGGCCGTCCGCCCGGATCGCCGTGAGCCAGATCTTCGCGGGCGCCGACCGGATCACGCTCTCGGCCGAGGCCTACCGGGCGACCCACACGACCGACGGCTGGAAGGTCGGCGCCCGGGAGAACGACTTCTCGGTGTTCCTGTTCAGGACCGACCTGCGGAACTACCACGAGGCGAACGGCGTCCGGCTCTCGGCGGCTTCCTCGGACCTGCGCCCGGTCGGCGCCACGCTCACGCTGCTCGCCGAACAGAACCGCGGGCTTCGCCAGGACGGCTTCTTCACCGCGAGCACGCTGCTCGGCGACGACGAGGACTTCCGCCCGAACCCGCTGGTGCCCGACTCGCGCGTCACCTCGGCCGCGGTCGAGGCGCGCCTCGTCACGGCCTCCACGCAGTCGCCCTCGCTCCGCGTCCCCGGCTGGAACCTCTCGGCCGAGCTGGAGCGGGCGTTCGACGCGCTCGGCGCCGACGTCACCTTCTGGCGCGGCCGTCTGGATCTGCGGCGGTACACGCGGATCACCGAGCGCCACTGGGTCAACGCGCGGATCCGCCTCGAGGGCCCCGTGCTCGGCACGGAGGAGCTCCCGCGCCAGCGCTTCACCTTTCTCGGCGGCCCCGGATCGCTGCCCGGCTTCGACACGCTCGTGCTGGGCGGCGACCGCGGCGTCCTCGCCTCGGCCGAGTACACGTTCGGGCTCCCCAACACGTCCTGGTCCACCCCGGTGTTCCTCCTCTGGCAGCTGGAGGTATTTTCCAACGCCGGCAACGCCGTGGACGCCGGCGAGCGCGCGAGGCTCTGGGACGACCTGCACTGGGACGCGGGCCTCGGGGTGTCGGGCGTCACGGTGCTGGGCAACCTCGGCCTCTACGTCGCACAGCGGCTCTCGCACATGGACGAACGCCACGACGGCCCGCGCGTGTTCGCCCGCCTCGCGCGGGCCTTCTGAGAGCGCGGCGGAGATCCCCCTGAAGCTCGCCGACTTCATCTCGACCTCGGAGATCCGCCTGGAGCTCGGCGCGACGTCCCGTGACGACGCGCTCGACGAGATGGTCTCGCTGCTGCGGCTCGAGCCCCGCGCCCGCGACGTCCTCCTGAACCTGCTGCGGAAGCGGGAGGCGCTCGGCTCGACGGGGATCGGGAGCGGCGTGGCGATCCCGCACGCGCGATCGCTCGTCGTGGACCGGCTGCGCGTCGCGTTCGGACGAAAGCCCTCGGGCCTGGAGTTCGGGGCGGTGGACGGGCAGCCCGTACGCTTCCTGTTCCTGATCGTCGCGCCGCCGCTCGAGGTCTCGAACCAGTACCTGCCCGTGCTGGGCCGGATCGCGCAGTTCTGCCGGAACGGCGAGAACCTGGCCCGCCTCGAGGCGCTGCGGGAGCCGGCCGAGCTCCTGAACGCGCTCGAGGCCGCAGACGTCTGACGGCGGCCGCGCGCGCGATGGAGCGTCTCGTCGTGCTGCAGGACCTGCTGGAGCTGCGGCGGGAGCTCGAGGAGGACTCGGGTCTGGAGCGGCTCGAGGAGATGGGCTTCGCGCTCGGATCGCGCGAGGCCGTGCTCGCCGAGGTGGACAGCGGCATCGAGGCGATGCGCGCGGAGATCCCGCCGCCGCTCCTGCGGCGCTTCGAGAACGTCGCGCGCAAGTACCGGAGGCCGGTCGCCCCGCTCCGGAAGGGGACCTGCTACGGCTGCTTCACGCGGCTCCCGACCGCGCGTCCGGACGACGTCGGCCCCGTCCGCACCTGCCCGAACTGCGGCCGCCTCGTCTACGAGATCTGACCCGCCGCGGGCCGCACGACGGTCGCGCCCGCGCCCGACCCCGCCCCGGCGACCCCGGCCGCGCTACCCCTCGATCGACGGCAGCAGGACCATCCGCCGGAGCGCCTGCCGGTCGCCGGCCCCCAGCTGGTAGAAGTAGACACCCGCCGGCAGCCGGTTCCCGTTCCGGTCCCGGCCGTCCCACGTGACGCGGTGGAGCCCGGCCGGGCGTTCGCCGTCGACCAGGGTCGCGACGGGCGCCCCGAGCGTGTTGTAGACCTGCAGCGTGACGCGCTCGTCGGCCGGGAGCCGGTATCCGATGACGGTCGTCTCGCCGAACGGGTTGGGCTGGTTCTGCTCGAGCCGGAAGCCCTCCTCCTCCGCGTCGGTCTCGCTGACGGTGTCGCCGGGCAGGAGCGGACCCCCCTCGTCGTTCACCGCCACGTAGAGCGCCGCCGCCGCGAGCGCGACGAGCACGAGCGCCGGCGCCGCGACCCAGCGGCTCATCGCGCCGGCCGGCGCGTCACCCAGGCGTCTCCCAGCCCGAGGGGATCCAGGCGCCGCGCCTCGGCCTCCGCCTCCTCGCGGGAGGGGAAGGCGCCCAGGTGGACCCGGTGGAGCCCTCCCGTCTCGACGACGTCGACCGGGGCGCCCGGAACGAGGGCGCGTGCGCGGTCGGCGCGCGCCCACGCCGCGGACGCGGACGAGAAGGCCCCCAGCTGGAGCGTCCACGAACCCCCCGCCGAGGCGGCGGCAGTCGCGGGCCGAGACGGCCGCTCCCCGGCGCCCTCGGGGTACGCCGCCTCCACGCGTCCCGGCGGCGCGGGCGCCCGAGCCGGCGGAGCTCCTCCGCGGCCCGCGTCCGGCGGCGGCGCTCCTGCCCGGCGGCCGTCCGCCGGCAGCGTCGCCAGCAGCTCCTCGGTCGTGGGGTCCGCACGCGGCGGTCGAGCGCCGTCGAGGACGTCGGCCGGGGCGGGTCCGGCGGGCGACGCCGGCGCCCGCGCGGCCGCCGGGTCCCCGACCGGCGGCGGCAGCGACTCCGGCGGGAGGAAGGTCTCGTAGAGGCCCGCCTCCAGCGCCTGTCTCTGGGTCGGGAACTCGGGACGCGCGTCCCGGAGCGCGGCCTCGAACTCGGGGTCCCGGGTGGCGTCTTCCGGCGGCGGACCGCCTCCGTGCGCGCAGCCGGCGGCGAACGCGGCCGCCCACGCGAGCGCGCCCGCGACACGCCGCGAGCGCGCCGCGCGGGATGCGGCCTTCCACCGACCCGGGTGCGGGGGCGCGGGCCGGGCCGGCGTCACGGGCCCCCGACCCGATCGGTCGGGCAGCCGCTCGGCATTCCGCGGCGGGCCGGGCGAGCCCGGCCGCGGCAGGGTCACGCGCGGGTTCAGCGACGGGCGAGGGACCGCCCCGCGGGCGTGCGGCGGGTCAGGCCTTCGCGGTCGAAGTATTCCAGCAGCGGGATCAGGTACTTGCGGCTGACGGCGAGCAGGTCCTTGAGCTCGCCGACCGCGGCGAGAGGCCGGTCCGAGAGGTAGGCGCGCACGGCGTCTCGAGCGGCCAGGAGCGGAGTCGCGTGAAAATAGAGACCGCTCGCAACGCGTGTCAAAACGCCCTCCTCCACGAGGCGGTCGAGCAGCGCACGGCCTTCGCGCGCCGGGACGCCCGCGCCGCGGAACGCGTCGTCCGGCGCGGGCGGCTCGAGGCCGGCCGCCTCCCAGCGTCCGGCGAGCGCGTCGCGCCACGACGCCTCGCGCGTCCCCAGCCCGCCGTCTCCCGCGCGACGGACCTGCGCGTGGTCCACGGCGACGGCGCCCTCCGCCTGGAGCTCGCCGAGCGCGCGCTCGAAGAGCGGGGGCGAGGCGCCCACGCGCTCGCGAAGCTCGCCGAGGCCGACGCCGCGGCGGATGCGCTCGCGCGCGTGCCACGCGTCCAGCTCCGCCACGATCGCGGCGCGCACCCCCGCCAGCGCACCGGCGGAATACAGGAGCTGTCCCTCGCGCACGATCGCGCCCGCGGCGATCCGCGCCTCGATCGCAGCCGCCGCGCCGTCGATCGCGGCGCCGGCCTCGAACGCCGCCTCGGCGGGAGACGCGCCGGCCGCTCCGCGTGCGCGGAGCACGCCCTCCAGTCGCTCGCCGACGTCGGACGAGAGCAGCGCGTGGTGGAGCCACGCGGCGTCCGCGAGCCGTCGGGGCCCCGCCTTCCGCGACGACCGGCGGAGGACCACGCCCCCGCCGATCGTCTCGACCGGCGACCAGGTGCGCAGGACGAAGCGGTCGCCGCGCGCGGCCACGAGGTCGCCGTCGAGCCGGAGCTGGCCGAACGCCACGGCGCCGGGGACGAGCGGCGATGCGCCCGCCGCGAGCACGAGCCGCCCCGCGACCTCGCCGGTGCCCAGCAGCACCCGGACGCGCGTGCCCGAACGGAGCTCCCGGGGCGAGGGCGACCGGAGGCCGACGTGCACCTCCCAGAGCCGGCCGCTGCGCCAGTGATCGCCCTGGACCACGGCGCTGCCGCGCCGGAGGCGGTCGCGCTCCACGCCGGTGAGCGCCAGGGCGGCGCGGCGCCCGGGCAGCGCGTCTCCGGCGGGCCGGCCGTGCGTCTCGATCGAGCGCACTCGCGCGGCGCCGCCGCCGGGCAGCACGCGCACTTCTCCGTCGACGGGAAGCCGGCCCGACCAGGGTGTGCCGGTCACGACCGTGCCGACCCCGCGCACGGTGAACACGCGGTCCACCGGCATGCGGAACGGGAGGCCCGCGCGGTCGGGTGCGGACGTCCGCATCAGGGCGAGGAGCGCGCGCCGGAGCTCGTCGAGCCCGGCCCCAGTGCGCGACGACACCGGCACGCGCGGCGCAGCCGCGAGGAAGCTCCCCGCGAGCTCGCGGCCGACCTCCTCGGACACCAGCTCGAGCCAGTCGCCCTCCACCAGGTCGCTCTTCGTGAGCGCGACGACGCCCCGCCGCACGCCCAGCTCCTCCAGGATCAGGAGGTGCTCGCGCGACTGGGGCCGCATCCCCTCGTCGGCCGCGACCACGAACAGCGCGGCGTCCACGCCCGACGCCCCGGCGACCATGTTGCGGACGAAGTCCACGTGGCCGGGCACGTCCACGACGCCGACGCGAAGCCCCGGCTCCGGCTCCCAGACCGCGAAGCCGACGTCGATCGAGATGCCGCGCTCGCGCTCCTCCGGCAGCCGGTCGGTGCGGATCCCGGTCAGCGCGTGGACCAGATCGGTCTTGCCGTGGTCCACGTGGCCGGCCGTGCCGAGGATCACGGCCCGCCGGCCCCGCGGGCCGGGGCGCGGCGGCCGCGCGGCGTCCGATCCGCGGCCGCCTCCACGGACGCCGGCTCCGCGGGGGGGCGCAGACCGGCGTGCCAGGCGACGAACTCCTCGCGGATCCGGTCCAGCCGGCGCGCCTCCCCGCCCGCGAAGCGCCAGAGGGCGGCGAGCCCCTCGTCGCCGTGCAGGAAGAGCTGGAGCGCGCCGTACTCCCGGGTGGAGAGCGCGCGCCGGCCCGCGGCGCAACGGGCGCAGACCACCCCGCCCTCGGCCACGACGAAGGAGGGGCGCGCGCCGGCGGGGGCGCCGCACGAGGCGCAGCGGTCCACCTCGGGCGCGTAGCCCTTTCCGGCCAGCACGCGCCACGCGGAGAACTGGCGCAGCGGCTCGATCCCCTCCGGCGGGAGGTCGGGATCGTCGAACGCGCGCGCGGCGCGCACGACGACGTCGAAGAGGTCCGGGTTCGCGTCGTCCTCGATCGAGAGCGCCGCCAGGAGCCGGACGACGGCCCCGAAGGCGACCATCCGGTCGAGATCGGCGCGGAGGCGCGGCCACGCCTCCAGGAGGTCGGCGTCGCGCGGCGGGTGGAGCGTCCGTCCTGCCTTCCGCACGTACGTCACGTCCACGAGGTGGAAGAGGTCGAGGACGCCCCGCAGCCGGCTGCGCGGCTGCTTCGCGCCGCGCGCGAGGAGCGACTGCAGGCCGGCGGCACGCGTGTACACGCGGACGATCCGGCTGGAGTCGCCGTACTCCATCGTGCCGAGCACGAGCGCAGGGGTTCGGACCAGGGGCACGGCGGTGACGGGGCTCGGGGCGGCCCCTCCTCTAGGCGGGCGGCGGGCCGTCGAGGCGCCCGCGCAGCCAAGCCCGCAGCTCGTCGCCGAGCTCGGGCCGCCGCAGCGCGGCGTGGAAGACGGCCTGCAGGTAGCCCAGCCGGTCCCCCGCGTCGAAGCGCTCGCCCTCGAAGAGGAAGGCGTGGACCGGCGCGCGAGCGGCCAGCGCGTTCACCGCGTCGGTGAGCCAGATCTCCCCCCCGCGCCCCGGCGGCAGCCCCTCGAGGTGGTCGAAGATCTCGGGCTCGAAGACGTAGGCGTGGACCGCCGCGAGGTCGCTGGGGATCCGGTCCGGGGCCGGCTTCTCCACGATTCCGCGCACGCGCCAGGTGCGCTCGTCCACGGGCTCCCCCCGGATCACGCCGTACCGCACCGCCTGCTCGCGCGGGACGCGGGTCACGGCGGAGACGCTGCCGCCGCCGAGTCTCTCGCGCGCGTCCACGAGCTGCCGCCCCACGGGCGGGTCGGCGAGCGTGATGTCGTCTCCCCAGATCATCAGGAACGGCCGGCGTCCCACCGCCTCGCGCGCCATCAGCACGGCGTGTCCGTTCCCGAGCGGCCGCTCCTGGTGGACCACCGTCACGCGGGCCAGGGACTGGCCGCGCCTCGCCAGCGCCAGGTCCTTCGCGCGGCCCTCCGCCTCCAGCCGCTCCTCGAGGATCGGGGCGGGCTCGAAGTAGGCGTCCAGCGGCCGCTTCCCGGGCGCGCTCACGACGACGATCTCCTCGGCCCCCGAGGCGACGGCCTCCTCGATCACGACGTCGAGGATCGGGCGGTCCACCAGCGGGAGCATCTCCTTGGGCACGGTCTTGGTAACCGGCAGGAAGCGCGTCCCCAGGCCGGCCGCCGGCACGACCGCGACGCGCACGGGCTCAACCACGGGCGCCTCCACGTGCAGGGTTGCGTGTGCCGCTCCGTCGCCTCACTCCGCCCCGCGCTCGGGCGGCACCAGCACCGCCGGCGTCCGGCCCGAACGCCGGGCGTACGTCGCGGCGATCCGCCGGCCCGCGGCCGCCGCCTCCCCGGCGCGCACGAGCATCACCACCGAGCCCCCGAACCCGCCGCCGGTGAGCCGCGCCCCGTGCACGGCGTCGTCCTCCGACGCGAGCGCGACGATCAGGTCCAGCTCGGTCGTCGAGACCTCGTAGTCGTCGCGGAGCGACCGGTGCGACGCGAGGAAGAGCCGCCCCGCCCGAGCGGCGTCGCCGGCGCGGAAGGCCGCGACCGTCTCGAGGACACGCGCGTTCTCCGTGACGACGTGCCGCACGCGCCGCCCGAGCGGCTCGGGGAGCCGCTCGGCGCGCGGGAGATCGTCGGGCGCGAGGTCCCGCAGCTCGCTGACGCCGAGCAGCTCGCAGGCGCGCTCGCACTCCGCGCGGCGGGCGTTGTACCCGCCGTGGGCGTGGTCGTGCGCGACGCCCGAGTGGAGCACCCCGACCGCCGCGTCGGCCGGGAGCGGCACGAGCTCCCAGGCCAGGCTCCGCGTGTCGAGGAAGAGGCCGCTCCCCTCCTCCGCGAGGGTGCACGCGATCGGGTCGAGAATCCCGACGCGCGCGCCCACCAGCCCGTTTTCGGCGGCCTGCGCGACGCGCGCCAGCGGCACGTCGGCCAGGTCCAGCCCGAAGGCGGCGCGGAGCGCGCGCAGAAGGCCGACCGTGAGCGCCGCGCTCGAGGAGAGCCCGGCGCCCGCGGGGAGGTCGGACGTCACCCGCGCGTCGAAGCCGCCCGTCGCGTGCCCCGCCTCGCGCAGCGCCAGCGTGACGCCCTGCACGTAGTCGAGCCAGCCGCGGCCCCTCGCCTCCGATCCGAGCGCGTACGCCGCGGCCCCCCCGCGGTCCCCGCCGGCGCCGGGCGCGTCGGTCGCGGCCTGCACCAGTCCGTCGGTCCGCGGCGCCAGCTCGACGCGGGTGCGCTGCGGCACGGCCGTCGGGAGCACGTACCCGCCGTTGTAGTCGGTGTGCTCCCCGATCAGGTTCGCCCGTCCGTGCGCCTCGCCGGTCGCCGTCGGCGGACGGCCGTACAGCGCCTCGAACCGCGGGACGTGCCCAGCGCCCACCACGTCCGGCCGGAGCGTCCCGGCCGCGGAGCGGCTCAGCGGCGCGCGGTCCGCCGCCGGCGCTCCCGCGCCCGGCGGTCGCCGGCCCGGCGCTCGGCTGCGTCGGGCGCGGGGTCGTCCGCCGGCGCGCCGACGCCGTGGTCGAGGCGGAACCGCTCGACCGCGGCCCGCCACTCCGCCGTCGTGATCTGCTCGCGCGTGGACCGGACGCCGCGCGTGGCGTGCGCGATCTCCTCCAGCGGGATCTTCGGGCGGCGGTCGGCGAAGAGCAACCCGTTGCGCTCCTGGTACGTGTCGGCGAACTGCGTGTAGCAGAACCCGGCGAGGAGCGGCAACTCGCGCACGGCCTCCACCAGCGCCGAGTAGCGCGCCGCGAATTCCGCGGCGGACTCGCTGCGCGAGTATCCCCACCCCCGGTCCCCGCCTTCCACGTAGGCGATCCCGCCGAACTCCGTGAGCATGACCGGCTGCCCGGTGTGCGGGTAGCCCTCGAGCGTGAGCAGCCGTCCGCCTGGACGCTCGCGGGTGAAGAGCCGCGGGACGTCCTCGGTCTCGTACCGGCGCGACAGGCGCCGGGGGTCGTCGTCGTAGTCGTGGATCCCCACGATGTCGGTCGCGGCGCTCTCCCAGCCGTCGTTCCCGATCACGGGCCGCTCGGGATCCAGCGTCTTCGTGAGGTGATACAGCGCCTGCACGTAGTGGCGCTGGGCCTCGATCGCCGGCAGATCGGGGACGCCCCACGACTCGTTGAACGGCACCCACGCGACGATGCACGGGTGGCTCGCGTCGCGGGCGATCACCTCCGTCCACTCGCGCACCAGGCGCGCGACCGAGCCCTCGGTGAAGCGGTAGGCGCTCGGCATCTCCTCCCAGACGAGGAGCCCGAGCCGGTCCGCCCAGTAGAGCCAGCGCGGGTCCTCGATCTTCTGGTGCTTCCGGACGCCGTTGAAGCCCATCGTGCGCGCGAGCTCCACGTCCCGGCGGAGCGCGTCGTCGTCGGGCGCGGTCATCCCGCCCTCGGGCCAGTAGCCCTGGTCCAGGACCATCCGCAGCGGATAGGGCCGGCCGTTCAGCAGGAAGCGGTCGCGCTGGACCCCGATCGAGCGCAGCGCCGTGTAGCTGCGGACCTCGTCGACGAGCTCGCCGCGACGCCCCCAGAGCTGGACGTGCGCCTGGATCAGGGTGGGCGCCGTCGGGCTCCAGAGCAGCACGTTGCGGTAGTCGTCCACGCCCGGATCGGAGAGCGCGATGCGCCGCCGCACCTCGCAGCCGATCACCGCGTACGTGTCGTCGGCCAGCATCAGGTCGCCCACGTGCAGGTGCACCCGCAGCCGGAGGTCGTCGCGCGCCTCGCCCTCGACGTGCGCGGCCAGCTCCACCTCCCACCGCTCGAGGTTGCACGCCCAGCGCAGCGCGGCGATGCGCGAGGCCGGCACCGTCTCGAGCCACACCGTCTGCCAGATCCCGGTCGTGCGCGGGTACCACACGGAGTGGGGCTCGAGCTGCCAGTCCTGCTTGCCCCGCGGCTTGGCGAGCTCGTGCGGATCGTCCTCGGCGCGCACGGCCACCGTCTGCGGGCCGTCCTCGGTCAGGTGGTCGGTGACGTCGGCGTGGAACGGGGCGTAGCCGCCCGCGTGACGCGCGACGACCGCGCCGTTCACCCACACGGTCGCCTCGTAGTCCACGGCGCCGAAGTGCAGGATCAGCCGCCAGCCCGGGGGGAGGTCCGGCCGGTCGAACGTCCGCCGGTACCAGCAGGCGCGGAAGAAGCCGGTCTCCCCGATCCCGCTCGCGGGCGCCTCGGGGGCGAACGGCACGCGGATCCGGCGCTCCCAGCGCACCTCCGCGGGGCCGCGGATCGCCGCGTCGGGATCGAACGCGAACTCCCACTCGCCGTCCAGCGACGTCCACGCGTCGCGCACGAGCTGGGGCCGGGGGTAGCCGCGCTCGCCGGGCCCCGGACCCGGCCGCGCCCCGTCGCCGCGGGGACCGGACGCCGTGCGGGTCGAACGGAGGCTCACGCGAGCGTGCGGAGGAGGGCCGCGGCCAGTCCGAGGACGAGCAGGAAGCTCACCATGTCCGTGAGGGTCGTGAGGAAGACCGACGAGGCGACCGCGGGGTCCACGCCGACACGGTCGAGGAGGATCGGGAAGAGCGCGCCCCAGAGCACGCCCAGCGAGATGGACACCCACATCGCGGCCGCGACGACCAGCCCGAGCTCCAGGCTGCCCTGCCAGAGGGCGGCCACGGCGCCGAGCACGCCGGCGATCACGAACCCGATCAGGACCCCGCCCGCGACCTCCCGCCGCACGTGCCGCCACGCGCCGCCGGCCCCCGCCCCGGCCAGCGCCAGCCTGCGCACCGTCACGGTGACGGACTGGATCGCGCTGTTCCCCGCCATCGCCGCCACCACCGGCATGAAGATCGTGATCACCGAGAGCCGCTCGATCGTGCCGCGGAACGCCGCGACCACGGCGGCGCCCCCGAACGAGGTGAGCAGCGTCACGGCCAGCCAGGGCAGCCGCGAGCGGACGATCTGGAGCGCGCCGGCGTGCGCCTCCTCGGCCTGGTCCACGCCGCCGATCTTGAAGAGGTCCTCGGTGGCCTCGGCCTCGAGGATGTCGATCACGTCGTCCACGGTCACCTGCCCGAGCAGGTGCCCGAACGCGTCGGTCACCGGCAGGACGACCAGGTTGTAGCGCGCGATGATCCGCGCCACCTCCTCCTGGTCGGTGTCGGGCCGCACCGAGACGAGGTCGCGCTCCATCACGTCGGCGACCCGGGCGTGCTCGGGCGCCACGATCAGCCGCGAGAGCGGGAGCGACCCGGTGAGCCGGCGCTCGTCGTCCACCACGAAGACCGTCATCACCTCGCCGACGTCCTGCCCCTGGCGGCGGATCTCCTCGATCGCCTCGTGCGCGGCGGCGGTCTCGCGCACCGCCACGACCTGCGGCGTCATCACGCCGCCGGCGCTCTCCTCGTCGTAGGCGAGGAGCGCCGCGACCTCGCGCGAGTCCTCGGGGGCCATGCCCTCGAGGATCTGGGCCGCCTCGCTCCGGTCGAGCTCGCCCAGGATGTCCGCGGCGTCGTCCGCGGCGAGCTGCGTGAAGATCTCGCGGACCTGGCCGGGATCCACCCGCTCGAGGATCTCACCGCGTTCGTCGCCGGGCAGCTCGGTCAGCGTCTCCGAGGCGACCGCCGCGGGGAGGAGCCGGAAGACGCGGACGCGGTCCTCCTCGTCGAGCTGCTCCAGCAGGTCGGCGAGATCGGCGGGATGCAGCCGGCTCACGAGCGTCGCGAGCTCGCCGTCGTCCGGGGAGCCCAGCGCCCCGCGCAGCTCCTCGACGCTCACCTCAGCCACGGGCCGCCGCCTCGTCCACGTCGTGCTCGTCGCGGATCTCGCCCACCAGCTCCTCCACGAGGTCCTCCATCGTGACGATCCCGGCGAAGGCGCCGGCGGCGTCGAGCACCACGGCGAGCTGGATCCGCTGCCGGCGCATCGCGTAGAGCAGCTCGTGCCCCGGCGTCGAGGCGGGCACGAAGAGGGTCGGCCGGAGCCGCAGCCGCTCCCCGTCGCGCGCCATCAGCACGTCCACCGCGTGCACGAGCCCCACCACGTTCTCGGGCGACCCGTCCGTGACCGGGAAGCGGGAGAATCCGGTCTCCCAGATCCGGCGCGCCAGCGTCTCCCGCCGCTCGCCGAGCCGGACCGTCACGACCTGGTCGCGGGGCGTCATCACCTCGCCCACGGTGGTGTCGCCGAGGGAGAGCACGCCGCCGATGATCTTCCGCTCGTGCGGCTCGACGACGCCCTCCCGCTCCCCCTCGCGCAGGAGGGCGTCCACGGAGTCGCGGGTGAAGGCGCGCTCCCCGCCGCGCGGCAGGCGCAGCGCCCGGAACACGAGCGCGGCGGCCCCCTCGACGAGCAGCGTGAAGGGACGGAACAGGACGGCGAGCACGCGTCCGCTGCCCACGAGCAGCGGCAGCAGGCGCGCGGGGTTCTCGGCCACGGCGGCTCGCGGCAGCACCTCCCCCAGCACGACCGCCGGCACGATGACGAGCGCCACCACCGCCAGGGCGCCGGCCACCGGGTGCTCCGCCGGCCAGCGCGCCGCCGCGAGGAGGAGCGCCGACGCGGCCGCGCCGAGCGCGACCCGGGCGAGGTTCGCGCCCACGAACGTCGTCGTGATCAGCCGCTCCGGGCGCTCGAGGAGCTCCTCGCGGGGCGCCCCCCCGAGGCTCTTCCCCACCCAGTAGCGCAGCCGGATCCGCGAGAGGCTGGCGAGCGCCGCCTCGAACGCGGAGAAGAGCGCCACCGCCGCCAGCGCCAGCACGGCCGTCGCCGCGACCAGGATCACGCGTCGGCCCCCGGCCGCGTCCCCGCGGCGTCCGTCCGCCCGGCCGCTCCGTCGCCGCGGGGCCGGGCGGCGCCGCCGTTGCCGGCGCCCGCCTCCGGCTCCTCGGCGGCGGGAGCCCCGCCGGCGGGGCGCAGCACGGTCAGGGCGCGGATCCGCCGCCCGTCCATCTCCGCGACCCGGAAGACGAGTCCTCCCGCCGAGACCTCGTCCCCCGGCTCGGGGACCCGTCCGAGCAGCGTGTAGACGAGCCCGCCCACGGTCTCGAACCCGTCGCCCTCGAGGCGCGCCCCCACGGCGTCGGCGAAGTCGTCCAGGTCCATGCGCGCGAGGACGCGCAGCGTGCCGTCGGGGGATTCCCGGTACGGCGGCTCCTCCACGTCGTGCTCGTCCTGGATCTCGCCCACGATCTCCTCGAGCACGTCCTCGATCGTCACCACGCCGGCGGTCCCGCCGTATTCGTCCACGACGATCGCCATGTGGGTGCCGCTGGCCTGAAACTCGCGCAGGAGCTCGTCGATCTTCTTGGACTCCGGCACCACCGGCGGCTCCCGCAGGAGCCCCTCGAGCCCGGTGCCGCCGTCGAGGCGGTAGCGGCGGGCCAGCAGGTCCTTGACGGTCACGATCCCCACGATGTGGTCGAGCGTCTCCCGGTACACCGGAAGCCTCGAGTGCTGCGCCTCCCGCGCCGCCTGGATCAGCTCGGGGAGCGAGATCCCCTCCTCCACCGCGACGACGTCGGGGCGCGGCACCATCACCTCGCGCACGGTCGTCTCGCCGAAGGTGAAGATCGAGTGCACCATGTCGCGCTCCTCGCTCTCCAGCTCGAGGTGCTCGTCGGCGCTCTCGACGGCCGAGCGCACCTCCTCCGACGTCAGCCGGCCGGGCTCTCCGGCGCGGGGCGTCAGCACGCGCCGCACGGCGGCGGCGAGACGTCCGAGCGGACTGGTGAAGGGCCGCGCGAGCGCGAGCCACGGTGCGACCAGCGGCCGCACGAGGCGCTCGGCGGCGCGGGGATGCGCGGCCCCGAGCGCGCGCGGGAGGGCCTCGCACGGGATCAGGAGGACGAGCGCCACGCCGAGCACGAACCCCGCCCATGCGGCGACGCCCGGATCGGCGCCCTCGATCCGCCGCAGCGCGAAGGCGGCCGAGGCCGCCGCCCCGAGATCCACGGCGAGGTTCAGCACGCCGAGCGCGTGCTGCAGACGGTCCTCCTCCTCCTCGTCCGCCGGGGAGCGCGTGGCCGCGGCGGCCCCGCCGCCGACTCCCCCGCCCTCGCCGGCGCGCGCGCGCAGCCGCAGCTCCTCGCACGCCGCGGAGAGCAGCGTGAAGAGGAACGACAGGACCAGGCAGAAGACGAAGAGCAGGGCGAGCCCCGTCAGCGCGTTCACCGGACCCCGCTCAGCCGCGGGGGCGACGGCCGCGCCGCCCCAGGAGCTCGAGGAGAAGGCTCTCCTGAACGGCCTCCATCCGGCGGGCCGCCGCGGGCGTCGCGTCGCGCC
>DATBJZ010000017.1:0-2806 GCA_036556125.1 Gemmatimonadota bacterium
CCGAACACGGCCGCGGCGTCGCGCCCGTCCAGGCTCGTCAGCATCGTGACCGCGAGCAGGCAGCACGGTGCCGTCCCGCGCGCCTCGCCCGCGGCCTCGAGCATCCGGGGACCGCCGGCCGCGTGCACCGTGAGCAGGTCGGCGCCGATCTCCACCGCGGCCTCGACCGCCCCGTGCACGGTCTGCGGCGTGTCGTGGAACTTGAGGTCCAGGAAGACCCGCCGTCCGCCCGCCCGCAGCTCGCGCACGATCGCCGGTCCCTCGCGGGTGAAGAGGCGGCTCCCCACCTTCACGCCGGGTCCCTCCGGCAGGCGGTCGGCGAGCCGGAGCGCCGCGGCGCGGTCGGGGGTGTCGAGGGCGACGAAGATCCGCTCCGCGGCGGAGGCCGGACGCCAGCGCGGCCGTTTCACCGCGCGGCCTCGACCGCCAGGTTCTGCGGGCGGCGCTCGTGCGCCGCGCCGATGACCTCCTCGAGCGCGAGCCCACGCTCGGCCATGAAGCGCTCGATGCCGTCCAGCACCTCGAGCGACGCGAAGGGATTCCCGAAGCTCGCGGTTCCCACCTGCACGGCGCGTGCGCCGGCCATCAGGTACTGCAGCGCGTCCTCCGCGCGGGCGATGCCGCCCACGCCGACGACGGGGATCTGCACGGCCTGGCAGATCTTGTACGTCCAGTAGACGCCGACCGGCAGCAACCCAGGACCGGAGAGGCCGCCGGAGCCGTGGCCCAGGAACGGGCGCCGCGTCGCGAGGTCCACCGACATCCCGAAGAGCGTGTTGATGACCGTCACGCCGTCGGCGCCCTCCTCCTGCGCCAGGCGGGCGAAGGCGACGAGGTCGGCGTTGTTGGGCGAGAGCTTCACGAGGAGAGGCAGGCTGGTGGCCGCGCGGACCGCGCGGACGACGTCGCGCGTCAGCCGCAGGTCGCAGCCGATGTTCGTGCCGCCTTCGTTCACGTTCGGGCAGGAGATGTTGATCTCGACCATCGCCGCGCCGGTTTCCGCGCGGCTCGCCTCCACGAGCGCGGCGGCGTCGGCGTACTCCTCGGTGGCGTTCCCCGCGACGTTCACGACGAGCCGCGCGGCTCCGAGGTTGGCGCGGAGCCACGGGACCTTGTCGCGGAGGAACGCCTGCCATCCGACGTTGGCGAGGCCGATCGAGTTGAGCATCCCGCCCGGGATCTCGGCGATCCGCGGCGGCGGGTTCCCGTCGCGCGGATGGACGAAGAGCGTCTTGGTGACGACCGCCCCGAGACGCGAGACGTCGAAGGCGCGCTCGAACCGCTCGCCGTACCCGCACGTGCCCGACGCCGTCCAGACGGGGTTCTGGAAGCGCACCCCGGCGACGTCCACCGCGAGCGGGGGCGTGGGGCCCTGCGGGCGATCCCGCGCCGGCGGATTCACGGCAGGGCCTGATGCGGCCACGCGAGCGCCGCGGGATCCATCACGGGGCCGTCGAGACAGAGCAGCCGGTAGGCGCCCCCGGCCCGCCGCGCCCGCGACGCCGGAACGGCGCAGCCCTGGCAGATCCCGTAGCCGCACGCCATCCGCTCCTCGAGCGAGTACTCGGCCGGCACGCCGAGACGCTCGCGCTCGACCTCCAGGGCCTCGAGCATCGCGCGCGGTCCGCACGCGCAGAGCCGCGCGCCGGCGAGAAGTCCTTCACGCGCCAGCCGCCGGAACGCGTCCACGACGTTGCCGCTCCCCTCGCCCGAGCCGTCCTCGGTGACGATCTCGACGCGGTCGAAGAACGGGAACGACTCCACGCCGCGCGTCACGGCGGCGGTCGTGCGCTCGCCGTAGACGAGGACGGTTTCCGGCGGGTGCGGAAGAGACTTCAGCCGGCGCGCGAGGAGGTAGAAGGGAGCGAGCCCGATCCCGCCGGCGACCAGCACCGCGCGCCGCGCCGGAGACGCGAGTCGGAACGCCGTCCCGAACGGCCCGAGCAGCTCGAAGCGGTCGCCGATCCGGCGCTCGGCCATCTCCAGCGTGCCGCGCCCGTACGCGCGCAGGAGCAGGGTGAGCCGTCCTCCCTGGACGTCGGCCACGCTGAACGGCCGCTTCAGGTACGCGCAGGCCGTGGGCGGATGCACGCCCACCATCAGGAACTGCCCGGGCTCGATGCCGGCGGCGAGCGCCGGCGCCTCGAAGTGAAGGAGCCACGTGGCGCGTCCGACGGGCTCCCGACCCGCGAGCGGGGGGCGGTCGAGACGAATCGGGCCGGCGGCGGCCGCCTCGCGCACCCCGCCGACGGGGTCCGCCGGCGCGGTCACTCGGCGGGTCGGTCCCCGGGACCGCCGTCTCCGCCCGTCGGTCCGTCACCGGGTCCGCCGAGGTCGCCGAACGGGTCGTCCTGCGGACCGGGGACGCCGCCGGCCTCCGCGCCCGGGTCGGCCGCACCGGCGGGACCCGCCGTCGAATCGGCCTGCGCCGCGCGCTCGCGGCGGCGCTCGATCTCGCCGGGCGTGAGCCCCCGCTCCTCCCCGGCCCCGCGCCGCGCGCCGAGCCGGTCCTCGAGACCGACGAGCGGATCCGGGGGGCGCGGCAGCGCACGCGAGAGCAGCAGGAGCACCTCGTCGCGCGTCGCGCCCGCCTCGGCGAGCGCCGCGGTGTCCAGGTTGCCCGCCCGCGGCGCCGCGGCCGCGGCCGCGCTCGACGCTGCGAGGGCCGGGCGCTCGTTCCGCGCGCCCGTAGGCGGGTCGGCGGACGGGGAGCCACCGCCGCGGGGGAGCGGGAGAAGCCCGGGTTCGCTGGGTTCGCCGGGTTCGCCGGCGACCTCGGCGGGCGCGGCCGCGACGTCGCCCGCAG
>DATBJZ010000018.1:0-5002 GCA_036556125.1 Gemmatimonadota bacterium
TCCTTCGCCGGACACCCACCGCTCGACCTGCTCGCCGACCTCGCCGCCCTCGCCGCCTCGTCCTTCGAGGCCCCCGGCGCGGAGCTCGTGGAGCGCGCCGCGCGCCGCGGCGCCGCGCCCGCGCGCGAGGCCCTCGACGCCGCGCTGCGCCGGGACGCGGCCGCGCTCGACTCCGCCGCGGCGCGGATGTCCGCGCCGACGGAGCTCACGGCTTCGCTCTGCGAGCTCGCGGCCTCGCCGTCGCTGCGCGCGCTCGCGGGCGGGGCGGCCGGGCTCCTGGCCTCGGCGCCCTGGTCGCGCGGCTGGTGCCCGGTGTGCGGCGCGTGGCCCCTGCTTGGCGAGCTGCGGGCGTCGGATCGCAGCCGCTGGCTGCGCTGCGGCCTGTGCGCCTCGGAATGGGCGTACCCCCGCTCGGCGTGTCCCTTCTGCGGAGAGGGCGATCACCGGAAGCTCACCGCGCTCTCGGTCGCGGGCGAGGAGGACTACCGCAGGGCGGAGCTCTGCGACGGGTGCCGGGGGTACGTGAAGAGCGTGGCCCGCCTCACCCCGATCGCGGCCGAGCTCCTGCCGATCGAAGACCTGGCGACCGGATACCTCGACGTCCTCGCGCTGGACGCGGGGTACGCCAAGCCGTCCACGTCTCCGGTCTTCCCCGCCCGGGGGCGGATCCGCGACGGCACGGCGGCCGAGGAGCCGGCCGGCGACGGCGGGCGCACGCGGCCGGGCGTCCGCTGACCGTGCAGCCGGTGCTCGAGACGCTCGGGGACGGCTTCGACCGGAATCTCTGCTACGTGCTCGGCTGCCCGGAGACCGGCGAGGGCGCGCTCGTGGACGCCGGGATCCGGACCGATCGCGTGCTCGCGGCGTTCGAGGCCGGCGGGCTGCGGCCCGCGGCGCTGCTCGTCACGCACGGTCACGGCGACCATCTCAGCGAGGGCGCGGACTTCGTCCGGCGGACGGGCGCCGAGGTCCACGCCTTCGAGCCGTCGGTGGCCGCCAGGATCGGCGCGCGGCGGTTCCGGGGGCTCGCGGACGGCGCGGTGGTCGAGGTGGGACGGCTCCGCCTCGAGGCGCTCCACACGCCGGGCCATTCGCCCGATTCCGCCTGCTTCCTGTGCGGCGCGGCGGGCCTGGTCTTCACGGGCGACACGCTCTTCGTGGGCCGTACGGGCCGGACGCTCGGGCCCGGCGCGTCCAACCGGGAGCTCTACCGGTCGGTCGAGCGGCTCCGGCGCCTCCCGCCCGAGACGGTCATCCTTCCCGGCCACGACTACGGGGACTCCCCCACGAGCACGATCGGGCGCGAGCTGGAGACCAACGCGTTCCTGCGCGCGCGGAGCGAGGAGGACTTCGTGCGGGTGATGGAGGACTACGAGCGGGAGCGGCGGCGTGGTTGAAGTGGATTATCGAGTAACTTCAGCTATCTGCCACGGTGACAAAGGTTTAGGAGTATAGAACGAGTCACCACAGCGGGCCGCGTGAGAAATCTGGGACGCCGGACCCGCGATCCGTGTTCTTCCCCATACGAGCGCCCGCAGCGGGCGCTCGTTTCGTTTCAGGGCTCTTTTCGTTGCAGGGATTGACCGCCTCCACGCAGAGCGTCCCTCCGCGCCCTGCTCAGCGCCACGCCTCGCCGGCCTCCTTCCCCACCTCCCTCAAGAGCGCGGTGACGATCGGCTCGTCGATCCCCCACGCGCGCATCGCCGCCGTCAGCTCCCGCAGGTAGTCCGCTCCCGTCCCCTTCCGCCCGCGCGCCACGAGCGCCATGCGCGCGAGGCGCTCGGGAGGGAGCGCGGCCACGGCTTTCGCGGGCCGCGAGGTCGTCCGGGACACCACGCGGGCGGGGTCGCGACGGAAGGGCAGGCCGACCTCGGCGTCCCCTTCGACGCTCTGGTCGACGTCCTCGAGCTCTGCCCAACGGGACAGGATCTCCTCGAGCTCGGCGGGTGCGACCTCGAGCGACATCCCGCGGCACGAGGAGCCGGGGACGAGGGCCAGGACCGGTGCGGGGTTGTCGCGCGTGCCCCAGGTGCCCGCCGATCGTCCGGCGAACGCCGCGCGCCAGCCGGTGAGTCGGGTGCGCTCGGGAGCCGCCCCGCCGGGGGGGACGAGACTCAGGCCGAGGCCGTAGAGGAAGAGCCGGGGCAGCTCAGCCGCCGGGCGTCGGTCCGTTGCCCCGCGGAGCGGCCGCCGGCGCGGTGAAGCCGCGCGCGAGCCGCGGCGGCACGCTCCCGACCTCCACCTCCCGCCCGTCGGCGCCGCGGAACACGAGCGTCACCGCCCCGCCGGCCTCGCCGACGCTGCGCGGGGTCTGGCCCGCGGGAGCGACGGGGCTCACGGCGCGGCCGGCGACCCCCGCGTGCGCGAAGAACACGCGTCGCGTCGTCCCCACCAGGAAGCCGCGCAGGCCCCGCAGCTCGGCCGGGGCGAGCGCGCGCACCTCCTCCTCGGCCGTGAGGGCCTCGAGGATGGCCTGGAACTCGGCGCGCCTGAGGGTGTCGCCGAGATCGTGCGCGCGCACGGCGGCGCGCAGGCTTTCGAAGGTCGCCATGGATCGTCCGCGTGTCGCGTGAGCGGCCGCGCGAGTATACCCGCGGTGCCGCCGCGCGCCAAGTCGAAACGCCGTCGTCACGGGCCGCGGGTGGTACGCGACACGGCCCGGACCGCGCGAGGCGGTCCGGGCCGTGATCGTTTCCTCCGTCTGCGGCAGCCGCGCGTCCGCGGCCGCGGGCTACTGGATCGTCCAGGCAGCCGGCGCGTCGGCCTCGACGGTGACGCTGCCGCTCACGGCGTGAGTCTCCGCGGCATCGGCGGCGCTCAGCGACACCTGGGTGCCCGGCGGCGCGCCGACCTCGAACGACGCGGTCTCCCCGGGCTCGACGGGCCCCAGCTCGACCTCGCCGCTCCCCCAGTCGGCCTTCACGATCATGGCGTGCGGCATCGGGTTGGTGACCGCGACCTCTGCGGTCGCCCCGCCCGCCGACTCCCCGCCGGCCACGGCGTCGCCGCCCCCGGCGTCGAGCCCCGGGGCCGCGGCGTCCATCGACGTGTCGGCCCCCGTCGAGGCGTCCTCGTCCACTCCGCCGTCCTCGACCTGACGCCCCTGGCACGCCGCAGCGCCGAGGAGCAGCATCAGCGCGCCGGCCCGCGCCGCCGCGCGCACGATCGAGACGGGCACGATCACATCGCCCCGGTGTCGGCGCCCATCATCGACGTGTCGTGCATCATGCCGGTGTCGGGCCCCATCATCCCGGTGTCGGGTCCCATCATTCCGGTGTCCGGCCCCATCATCCCGGTGTCGGCGCCCATGTCCATGTCGCCGCCCATTTCGTCATCCATCAGCAGGGTGTCGGCCCCCGTCTCCTCGTCGACCTCCTGTCGCTGCTGGCAGGCGGCGACGCCGCCCACCAGCGCCGCCACGACGGCGGCAGCCAGCAGGTGCCGGGCTCGCTCGAACATCACTCGACCTCCTCGTTTCACAAGGTCCGTTGTCCCGAGACTCCTCGTCGGCAGGCGAGAACCCCCGCTGAACGCAAGCGCCTGCGGCCGCGGAAATATAGACCCGCGGCCGGCGTCCGCCACCGCGTGTTTCCGCTGCGTTCCGCTCGCGGCCGGGGTCGGCCCCGGATGTTCGCGCGGAGCGTCACGCGCGGCCGGCGTGGACCGGCACGCTCGCCTCCTCCCCCGCGGGCGACGTCCAGAGGACCTCCCCCGCGTCGGGGTCGGCCCGGTACCCGGGCAGCCGCCCGAGGGCCTCCCGCAGCGTCTGCGACCCGAGAGCGCCCCGGAGGGCCGCTCCGAACGCCGAATCGAGGTCCGAGATGCGGAGCAGCAGGTCGTACCGCTCTTCCGCCACCGGAACGAAGCCGAGCCCGGCCAGCGCCGCCGCGGCCTGGATGCCGAGACCGGCGTCGGCGAGGCCCGCCCCCACGGCGGCGGCCCCGGCGCCGGGGGTGGACGCCTCGACGTCGAAGCCGGGAAGACGCGCCGCGAGGTCCGCCGCCGGGACGGCGCGGCGCAGGGACTCCGCGGCGAGGAGCTCGTCGAGGAGCACGCGCGTGCCGGAGGTCGGCGTGCGGTTCACGATCCGCAGGCCGCCGTCGAGGATCTCCGCGAAGCCGCCGACCGCGCGCGGGTTTCCCGACGGAACGATCCAGCCCTGCATCCTCGTCCAGCCGCGGAGCAGCACGACCCCGGGCACGCGCATCCGCTCGAGGACGGGCACGTTGTACGCGCCTCCCGGCTCGCGCAGATGCAGCCCGCCGGCGTCGGCCAGACCGCGCGCCACGGAGCGGATCGCGCCCAGGCTCCCGGCGTGCACGCTCCGCGCGCGGAGCGGCGCCAGCGCCGCGAGGAGCGGCAGGAGCCCCAGGCAGTGGCTCCCCACGAAGAGCGCGTCGGGGAGGGCGGCGCGGTCCTCCAGCAGCGTCACGTCCACCTCCTCGCCCGCGGCGACGCGCGCGCGGTCCTCCGGCACGTCCACGAAGCCGTCGGCCTGCCCCAGCAGCGTGATCGCGCCGGAGCGCTTCTCGACGGGGTACGCGCGGTAGCCCGCGCCGCGCCGGACCACGCCCACCATCCGCAGCCGGCGGCGCCCGGGTGCGCCGCGGATCTCGGAGGCGAGCTCCGCCCGGAGCCGCGCGCGCGGCGGGTGCGGATCGAGCCCGGCCCCGGCGCGGATCAGCGGCGCGACCAGCGTCTCGAAGATCACGGCCGCGGACCCGGGGTTCCCGGGGAGGCCGACGAAGGGGACGCCGGCCAGCCGCCCGAGGACCGTGGGCTTGCCGGGTTCGACGCGGATGCCGTGCGCGAGCAGCTCGCCCCCCTCCTCGAGGACGCGGTAGACGACGTCTCCGACCCCCGCGCTCGTCGATCCCGACGTGAGGAGCAGCGCGCAGCCGCCCCGCGCCGCGGCGAGGAGCGACGATTCGATCGCGGCGCGGGCGTCGGGCAGGATGCCGAGGCGCCGCGGGCTCCCGCCCGCGCGCGTGACCGCGGCCTC
>DATBJZ010000019.1:0-28582 GCA_036556125.1 Gemmatimonadota bacterium
CGAGGACGAGAACCGCGACAACCAGCTGGACGCGCAGGAGGACACCGGGCTCGACGGGGTGAGCGGCGCGGACCAGCTGCTCGTCGAGGGCGACGACGCGAACGACGACTTCCAGCCGTCCACGAACCCGCTCGGGACCGAGGGCAGCGACGTCCTCGACACCGAGGACCTGAACCTGAACGGCGTCCTGGACCGCCGCGAGGACCTGCTGCGATGGGAGGTGGACCTGCAGTCGTCGGAGTTCGCGGTGCCCGGGAGCCAGAACGAGAACGGCTTCCGGCAGATCCGGCTCCCGCTCCAGCGCCCGACGCAGACGATCGGGAACCCCGACCTTCGGCGGGTCCAGGCGGTGCGCTTCACGTTCACCGAATTCGGTCCGGACGTCGGGGGAACCGACGTGGAGCTCGCGCAGCTCGAGATCGTGGGCTCCACGTTCCTGGAGCGCGGCGTCGTGGGCGCGGAGGGCGAGCCGCTGGCGGGCGCGCGATCGGACACGCTGGGGATCTCGCAGGTCAACACGCTCGAGAACCCGGACTACTTCTCGCCGCCCGGGGTCACGGCCGAGCAGGAGCGTGCGGACGAGATCATCCGGACCGGACTCCAGCCGCTCAAGGAGCAGTCGCTCGTGCTGGAGTACCGCGATCTGCCCGCCGGCGCGTCGGGCCGCATCTACCAGCCGCTGCCCGACCGCGAGAGCTATCTCGACTACGACCGGATGCAGCTCTTCGTGAACGGCCAGTTCCAGCGCGGCGTCGGCGGGGGGCCGATCTCGCCGGACCGGATGCCGCTCTTCTTCGTGGAGTTCGGCGCCGACACGCTCAACGTCTACCGCTTCCAGGAGCGGCTGCCGTTCAACGACTGGGACGAGCACGTCATCGAGTTCACGGTCTTCACGGAACTCAAGGCCGAGCTGCTGCGGCAGATGGCGGAGACCGGCGCACGGACGGGGCGGCTCACCTCCGGCGACGGTCGCTACGAGGTCGTCCTGGTGGACGACCGGACGCCGGCCCCCACGTTGAGCCAGGTGAGCCAGCTCACGATCGGCGTCCGGAACGACGTGGGGGAGGAGATCGAGGAGGGATCGTTCTGGGTGGACGACTGGCGGCTCACGGGCCCCGTGACCGAGGGGGGCGGCGCCCGGTACGTGGCGGCCTCCGCCCGGCTGGCCGACGTGGGCACGATCGACGTGCAGCTCGAGAGCCGCGACGCGCGGTTCCGCAACCTCGCCGCGACCGTGAGCAACCAGTCGAGCAGCGATCTCGATCTCCGGACGACGTTCCAGCTCGACCGGCTGCTGCCCGCCTCGCTGGGGCTCGACCTGCCCCTCACGGTGGACCATTTCACGACGAACGACCGGCCGCTGTTCCTGGTCGGGTCCGACCTCGAGGTGGACGAGAACGACATCCTGCGCCGGCGGCAGACGATCGAGAACGCGCAGACGGTGGCCACGCTGTCGCTGCGGCGCACGCGACGCTCGCCCAACGCGCTGGTGCGCGCGACGCTCGACAACCTGAACGCGCGCTTCACGCTCCGGGACCAGGACTTCGAGTCCCTCGACCTGGACCGGCGCCAGAGTGCCTGGGACCTCACGCTGCGCTACGACACCGATTTCGCCCGCCGCCCGATCGGGCTCCCGTTCGAGGTCCTGGAAGGCCTGCCGCTTCCGGACTTCGTGAAGGAGAGCAAGGCGTTCCGCAGCCTCGTGAACCTCGACCTCAACCTGCTGCCGTCGCGCCTCGCGCTCGTGGGCACGACCGTGGACGGCGACCAGGAGCTGCTCAAGCGGCAGGGCTTCTTCGGGGTGTTCGGCAACGACAGCCTCGTGGCGGACACGACGGCCGACACGACGCGGACCGCGACGGGCGACCTGAACGTCGTCTTCCAGCCCACGAACTCGCTGCGCGCGAACTACTCCCTTTCGTCCACGCGCGACCTGAACTTCCCCGAGGCCGACACGGTGGACCTCGGCGAGACGCCGCTCCCGGGCATCGAATCGCTGCGGACGCAGCGCGTGGACGTCCAGTGGACGCCGCCGCTCACCGACTGGCTCGTGCCGCGCTACAACTACAGCGCCACGTACGGGCTCAACCACACGCGCGAGGTGAGCCGCGTCCTCCAGGCGCAGGACCTGCGCGACTTCACCGGGCAGGTGACCCGCGGGTGGACCGTCGAGGTGAACCTGCCGGTGCTGCTCGACCGCGCCCTCGGATCCGAGCCCCGGCCCGGCGCTCCCGGGGTGCCCGCCGAGGACGACCGCGAGGGCTTCGACCTGCGCGACCTGCTCCAGCCGGTGCGCCTCGAGACCTCGAAGCGGCGCACGTCGGCGTTCCGCCAGGTGCCGGACAGCCCCTCGCTCCGCTACACGTTCGGCCTCGAGGACCCCGAGGACCTGCCCGCCGAGGCGCAGAACATCGCCGAGGTGGACCGCTTCGCCGTGACGTCCGGGCTCTCGCCCGTTCGCAGCGTGCAGATCCAGGGCGGCTACCAGTTCAGCGACCAGAACCGCGACTTCTTCGGCGGCTCGAACAACGAGGTGCAGGAGATCTGGCCCGACGTGTCGCTCCGGTGGTCGCTCCGCACGTTCCCCGGGATCTTCGCGTCGCTGCTGCGGCAGCTGGAGCTGACGTCGGACTTCCAGAAGGAGGCCGGCTACACGGACGCCAAGGGCACGCGGTTGTCGGAGTACGACCGCGACCGCTGGGGCCCGCTCGTGGCGCTGGACGCCACGTGGGGCAACGGCCTGGTCACGATCCTGCGGGCGCAGAAGAGCGACAACGACGTGACGACCGTTCGCGGCGGGCAGGTCGACGCGGTGCGGAGCGAGTCCGCCGACGAGGTCGAGCTCACGCTGAACTACCTGATCCGACCCGGGACCCGCGTCTTTCTCCCGATTCCGTTCCTGATGGGCGATCGCATCCGCGGACCGCTGCGGACGAGCCTGACGCTCGCGCGGCGGCTGCGCGAGGACGTGACGTTCGCGGCCGGGGCCTCCCCCGACGCGCCGCTCCAGGAGGGGCTCTTCAACGTGCGCACCCGCACGCTCGAGGTCCGGCCGGCCTTCTCGTACGACCTGCCGCGCGTGAGCTCGGGCGTCGCGT
This sequence comes from Gemmatimonadota bacterium, assembly GCA_036556125.1. GTDB lineage: Bacteria > Gemmatimonadota > Gemmatimonadetes > JACCXV01 > JACCXV01 > DATBJZ01. The sequence continues at coordinate 3,099 of DATBJZ010000019.1, forward strand.
TCTCGTACCTGCTGCGCGACGACGAGAAGCGCGACGTCGAGACGACGACGTACAGCGTCGAGCTCTTCGTGGACCTCACGTTCTGATGCGGGTGCCGTTGCGAATCCTGCCGCCGGCGGCGCGCGGCCAGCTCCGGCGCGGCCCGCTCCCGCTCAGCCACGCTCATCGTGCGTCCGGGTCTTCGCTGCCGGGCCGTTGCTGCATTCTCGAAGGGTCTTGCGATGAGCCTCTGAGCACGATCCGGCTTCTCGTCTCTGCGGAACCTCGATATCGCCTCGGTCGTATCTCGCTCGGTGTACAATGCGTGACGACGAGCTGATCGACCTGAGCCACCCCGTCGAGGCGGGGATGATCACGTATCCCGGGCTGCCCGGGCCGGTGATCCGTGACCATCTGAGTCGGGAGGCTTCGCGCGGCGTCTATGCCGAGGGCGTCACGTTCCAGATCGCCGCGATCGAGATGGTCGCGAACACGGGCACGTACGTGGACGCGCCGTTCCACAGGTTCGAGGACGGGATCGATCTGGCGGGACTGCCGCTGGATCGCGTGGCAGGCCTCGAGGGCGTCCTCGTGGATGCTGCCGATCGTGCCGATCGCGCGGTCGGCCCGGAGGCGTTCGTCGGTGTGGAGGTTCGAGGCCGCGCCGTGCTCGTGCGGACCGGCTGGGACGTGCACTGGCGCACGGAGCGGTACGGATCCGGTCATCCCTTCCTGACGGCCCCCGCCGCCGCCCGGCTCGTGACCGGCGGCGCCGCGCTGGTGGGCATCGATTCGCTGAACATCGACGACACCGCCGACCGCGCCCGACCCGTTCACTCCCGGCTGCTCGAGGCCGGGATCCCCGTTGTCGAGCACCTCTGCAATCTGGGTGCGCTGGCGGGTCGCGCGTTCCGGTTCTTCGCCGTTCCGCCGCCGGTGCGCGGGATGGGCAGCTTCCCGGTGCGGGCGTTCGCGAGGGTCGCGGCCGCTCCCCTGCTGGCCCTTCTTCTCGCCTGCGGCGGCGCCACCGAGGAGCGGCCGCCGCGTCCGAGCTTCGACGGCGAGGCGGCGATGCAGCTCGTCGAGCGGCAGGTCGCCTTCGGACCGCGGGTGCCGAACACGCCGGCGCACGAGGACGCGCTGGCGTGGCTGGTGGACACGCTGGGCGCGCTCGCGGACACGGTCCACGTCGAGTCCTTCACGCACGCCACGACGCAGGGCGACACCCTGCGGCTGTCCAACGTCGTGGCGTCGTTCTCCCCGGCCGCGCCGTCGCGGGTCCTGCTGGCGGCGCACTGGGACACGCGTCCGGTCGCGGAGAAGGACCCGGACCCCGAGCGGCGTGACGAGCCGATCCCCGGCGCCAACGACGGGGCATCGGGAGTGGCGGTCCTGCTCGAGGTCGCGCGGGCGCTCCACGGGCAGCCGCTTCCGGAGCCCTACGGCGTGGACGTCGTGCTTCTGGACGGGGAGGATTACGGCCACCACCCCGGGACGTTCGCCACGAACGCCGACGACATGTACCTCGGCGCCAGGGAGTACGCCCGCGTGCACGCCGGCGACCCTCCGCTCTTCGGGATCCTCCTCGATCTCGTCGGCGACACGGAGCCGAGATTCCCCAAGGAAGGGTACTCGCAGGACTACGCGCCCGAGGTCGTGCGTCGCATCTGGGGCGCCGCGGCGGACCTGGGTTACACGCGCGAGTTCCCCGATCGGTCGCGTGGCTACGTCACCGACGACCACCTGTTCCTGAACCAGGCGGGACTCCGAACCGCGGACATCATCGATCTGGACTACCCCGAGTGGCACACCCACGCCGACACGCCTGCGGCGATGAGCGCGGCATCCCTGGACGCGGTGGGGGAGGTGCTGCTGGAGGTGCTGTACAATCGGCTGTAGCGGGCGGCTGCAGCGACCCGCAGCGGAGGTCAGGTCGATGTCATCACCCGTGTGCACGGTGCCGTTCGATCGGAGCGGCCCGGCGCCTTGCTCGAGACGTGAGTTCCTCGTCCGGGCGGCGGCCCTCGCGGCCGCTGCCGCCTTCGCGCCCTCCGGAGCCGACGGAGCTCCGCACGCCGGTCCGCGCACGCGGCTGATCCTGCTGGGCACCGCCGGCGGGCCGCGGCCGCGGGCGAACCGGGCGGCGACGTCACAGGTCGTGCTCGTCGACGGGGTCCCGCACGTGGTGGACTGCGGCGAGGGGGTCGCGACCCAGCTCGTCCGGGCCGGCGTGCCGCTGCATTCCCTGAGGCACGTCTTCATCACCCATCACCACTCGGACCACAACCTCGACTACGGCAACCTCCTCATCCTGTCCTGGGTCAGCGGACTACGGACGCGCGTGGACGCCTGGGGGCCGCCGCCCCTGGATCGCATGACCCGCCTCTTCTGGGACCTGAACGCGGCCGACATCCGGCTGCGCACCTCGGACGAGGGGCTCCTGCCGCCTGCCCCGCTCGTGCACGTGCACGAGCGCACGGCCGCGGGGACGGTGCTGCACGCGGACGACGTCACCGTGACGTCCGCCCTCGTGGACCATCCCCCGGTGACTCCGGCCTTCGCCTACCGGTTCGACGGTCCCGATCGATCGATCGTGATCTCGGGCGACACCCGCCGGTCGGAGGCGCTGGTCCGCCTCGCCGACGGCGCGGACGTCCTCGTGCACGAAGTGATGTCCATTCCGGGGGTGGATCGGATGGTTGCGCGCCTCCCGCACGGCGGACCCCGCCTCAGGCGATCGATCGTGGCCCACCACACCTCCGTCGAGGATGCGGGGCGCGTCGCCCAGGCGGCGGGCGTCGGCACGCTCGTGCTCTCGCACTTCGTTCCGGCCGATGACGACCAGCTCACGGAGGACGCGTGGAGCGAGGCCGCCCGGAGCACGTTCAGCGGCCGGGTCGTCGTCGGGAGAGACCTGCTGGAGGTCTGACGGCCACAGCCGGCAATTCTTCTACACAGCCCGCCCTCCTGAGCGTCGGTCGGGTCACGGCGAACGTTCACGCGCGCTGCCGCGCGCGACGTGATCGCAAGGGCGCATGGTTGATCGGCGAACGGGGCCACCGCACGCCGTGAGGCGGGCACGCAAATTGATGCCCGCTCGGGCGTGCTCCATCGCCTGCAGGCCGTCCGCTCCCACCTCACCCCCTCCGAGCGCCGCGTCCTCGCCTTCCTGATCGGCTGGGGCCTTCTCGGCGTCGCCGCGTCGGGGCTGCCGCCGGCCTCCTTCTCGTCGAATCCGCCGCCCGAGGTCCGATTCGCGCCGGGTGATCCCCGCGCCGAGCTTCACGCGCGCAGTGCGCGCCTGGCCGCGCACCTCGCCGTCGCCCGCACGCCGCCGCCCCAGCCCCTCGACCCGAACACGGCGTCGCGCGAGGACCTGGACCGGCTTCCCGGCGTCGGCCCGAAGACCGCGCTGCGCTGGATCGACGAGCGGTCGGAGGGGGGCCCGTTCCGCGCGCTGACGGACCTGCGGCGGGTCGAGGGGCTGGGCCCCAAGCGCCTGGCGGCGATGAGCCCTCACCTCCGGTTCCCGCCGGCGGAAGGCGGTTCGGACCAGCACCTGCGCCTCGATCTGAACCGGGCCTCCGAAGCCGAGCTGGCCGGCCTCCGGGGAGTTGGACCCGTCCTTGCTTCGAGGCTGGTCGAGCGGCGCCGGCTGCTTGGCCGGTTCGGCTCGTTCGCGCAGGTGGACAGCGTCTCCGGGGTGGGCCCCGCGGTGCTGCGCGCCCTGAGCGAGCACGCCCGGATCGAGTAATTCGCCTGCGGGTGTTGCAGGATGCGACACCCGCCGCAAGGCCTCCGCAGCCGCCCCGCGGCCCGGGGGCGATCCCCCTCTCGAGGAACCGAATGGCCGACCTCCTCCAGCTCCTGATTCGGGACAAGCTCGTCACGCGCGAGCAGCTGGCGGAGGCCGAGCAGCGGGCGCGCGGCAACGGCCACCGGCCCGCCTACGCGCTCGTCGAGCTCGGCGCCATCACCGAGCGCGCGCTCACCGACTACGCGCGGCGGCTGTACGGCGTGCCCTCCGTCGACCTGCCGACGTTCAAGTTCGATCCCACGCTCATCAAGCTCGTCCCGCTCGACATCGCGCGGAAATACGTCGTGATCCCCCTCGCCCGCCGCGGCCGCGTGCTGACGGTGGCGATGGCCGACCCCACGAACATCACGGCGCTCGACGATCTCAAGTTCCTCACGCGCTACGAGATCGAGCCCGTCGTCGCGTCGGAGTTCGCGATCGTCTCGGCGATCGAGAAGCACTACGACATGCGCGACGCCCTCTCCGAGCTGATGGAGGGGATGCAGGAGTTCGAGATGGAGCTGGTGGAGGAGGAGGAGGAGGAGGTCGGGATCACGCAGCTCCAGGTGGCGGTCGAGGAGGCGCCGGTCGTCAAGTTCATCAACAGCCTGCTCGCCGACGCGGTGAGCCGGGGCGCCTCGGACATCCACATCGAGCCCTACGAGCACGCCCTGCGGATCCGCTACCGGATCGACGGCGTCCTGCAGGAGATGATGTCGCCGCCGCTGCGCATGAAGGCGGCTCTGACCTCGCGCGTGAAGATCATGGCCGACCTCAACATCGCCGAGCGCCGCATCCCGCAGGACGGCCGCATCAAGATGAAGATGGGGGCCAACCGGGTGATCGACTTCCGCGTCTCGACGCTCCCGACGCTGTTCGGCGAGAAGATCGTGCTGCGCATCCTCGACCGCGGCAATCTCACGTTCGATCTCGAGAAGCTCGGCTTCGACCCCGAGCCCCTGAAGCACTTCCTGCACGCGATCTCGCAGCCCTACGGCATCGTGCTCGTGACCGGCCCGACGGGGAGCGGCAAGACGACCACGCTCTACTCGGCCCTCAACAAGGTGAACCAGATCGGCGTCAACATCATGACCGCCGAGGACCCGGTGGAGTACAACCTCCCCGGGATCAACCAGGTGCAGATCCGCGAGGAGATCGGACTCACGTTCGCCGCCGCCCTGCGCGCGTTCCTGCGGCAGGACCCCAACATCATCATGGTCGGCGAGATCCGGGACACCGAGACCGGCTCGATCGCCATCAAGGCGGCGCTGACCGGCCACCTCGTGCTCTCGACGATCCACACGAACGACGCGCCGAGCACGATCAACCGCATGATCGACATGGGGCTCCAGCCGTTCCTCGTCGCGTCGGCGACCAACCTGATCCAGGCCCAGCGGCTGGTCCGCCGGATCTGCCCGCGCTGCAAGGAGCCTCACGCCTATCCGGCGCAGCTGCTCCTCGACGCGGGGTTCTCCGAGGAGGACGTCGAGACGAAGACCTTCTACACGGGGCGCGGCTGCGACGAGTGCCGGAACACGGGCTACCGCGGGCGCGTGGGGCTCTACGAGGTGATGCCGCTCTCCGCGGCCCTGAAGAAGATGGTCACCAACCACGCGTCGTCCGCCGAGCTCCACCAGCAGGCCCTGGAGGAGGGGATGGTGACCCTGCGCCGCGACGGACTCGAGAAGATGCGGCGCGGGATGACGACGCTCGAGGAAGTCCTGCGCGAGACGACGCTCCAGTGACGTCCGTTTCCGCACCGCACGCCGTCCTCGGCGCGCCGGCCGGTCCCGGCCCGAACGCCGCTCCGCCGCCGGAGCCCGCGCCGGGGGAACGCCCCGGCGTCAACCTGCGCGACCTCCTCGAGGAAGTCGTCCGGCGGCGCGCGTCGGACCTCCACCTGACCGCCGGCGAGCGCTGCAAGCTGCGGATCGACGGCACGCTCGTGAACAGCGAGAACCCCACGGTCCTCGCGCCCAAGGACACGCTCCAGCTCGCCTACTCGATCATCACCGAGAAGCAGAAGAAGCGGTTCGAAACCGAAGACGAGCTCGACTTCTCGTTCGGGATCCAGAACCTCTCCCGCTTCCGGGCCAACGTCTACAAGCAGCGCGGCTGCGTGGCGCTCGCGATCCGGATGATCCCGTTCGAGATCCTGAGCTTCGACCGGCTCGGCCTGCCGGCCGCAGTCACCGGCTTCGCGGACCGTCCCAACGGCCTCGTGCTGGTAACGGGGCCGACGGGGAGCGGCAAGTCCACGACGCTCGCTGCGATGATCGACAAGATCAACCGCGAGCGGCACGGCCACATCCTCACGGTCGAAGATCCCATCGAGTTCGTGCACCGGCACCAGGGCTGCGTCGTGAACCAGCGCGAGGTCGGCGCCGACACGCGCTCCTTCTCGACGGCCCTCAAGTACGCGCTGCGCCAGGACCCCGACATCATCCTCGTCGGCGAGATGCGCGACCTCGAGACGATCCAGGCCGCGCTCACGATCGCCGAGACCGGCCACCTGGTCTTCGCCACGCTGCACACCAACTCGGCGGCGGAGACGATCAACCGCATCATCGACGTCTTCCCGCAGGGCCAGCAGCCCCAGATCCGCGCGCAGCTCGCCTTCGTGCTCGAGGGGATCGTCACGCAGACGCTGCTGCCCCGCGTGCGCGGCGGCGGTCGGGTGATGGCGGCCGAGGTGCTCGTGATCACGAACGCCATCCGGGCCCTGATCCGTGACGACAAGGTGCACCAGATCTACAGCCTGATGCAGGCCGGCCAGAAGTACGGAATGCAGACGATGAACCAGTCGCTGTGCGCCCACGTCACGAGCCGCGAGGTCTCCGACGAGGAGGCGCTCCGGCGCTCCAACGACCCCGACGACCTGCTGCGCATGCTGGGGCGGCCGGTCGGCACGGCGACGGGCGGCAACGGCCGGAGGACGACGTGAGCGTCTACGTCTGGAAGGCCCGCACCCTCTCCGGGGAGGTGCAGAGCGGCGAGCTCGACGCCGACAGCGAGACCGCCGTCGTCGGGCACCTGCGGAAGAACCGCCTCGTGGTCCTGTCGGTGAAGCCGAAGCCGAAGGACCTGAACGTGAGCTTCGGGGAGCGGATCGGGATCAAGGACCTGGTGATCTTCACGCGGCAGTTCGCGACGATGATCAACGCCGGGCTCCCGCTCGTTCAGAGCCTCGACATCCTCGGGCAGCAGACCGCCAAGAAGACGTTTGCCGCGAAGATCAAGAACGTCCTCGGCGACGTGGAGGCGGGCAACACGCTCGCGGATTCGATGAAGCGGCACCCGAAGCCCTTCAACGAGCTCTACGTCAACATGGTCGCGGCGGGAGAGGCGGGCGGCATCCTGGACGTCATCCTGCTCCGCCTCGCCGAATATCTGGAGAAGGCCGAGAAGCTCCGGCGCAAGGTGAAGGGCGCGATGTTCTACCCGGCGACCGTGATGGCCTTCGCCGCGATTGCGATCACGATCCTGCTCATCTTCGTGATCCCGACCTTCGCGGGCTTCTTCTCGGGGGCGGGCGTGGCGCTGCCGCTGCCGACCCGGATCGTGATCGGCGCGAGCAACTTCCTCGTCTCGTGGTGGTGGGCGTGCTTCGCGGGGGCGGGCGCGGCGGTCTATCTGATCCGGACCTGGAAGGCGACGCCCGCGGGGGCGCTGACCTTCGATCGCATCCTCCTGCACGTGCCGATCCTGGGCAGCGTCGTCCGCAAGTCGTCGATCGCGCGGTTCGCGCGCACGCTCGGCACGCTGACGGCGAGCGGCGTCCCGATCCTCGAGGGTCTGGAGATCACGGCCCGCACGTCAGGGAACAAGGTCGTGGAGCACGCGGTGCTGGCCTCGCGGGTCTCGATCGCAGGCGGCGACACGATCAGCGAGCCGCTGCGCAAGAGCGAGGTCTTCCCGCCGATGGTCGTGCAGATGATCAACGTCGGCGAGCAGACCGGCGGGCTCGACGAGATGCTCAACAAGGTGGCGGACTTCTACGACTCCGAGGTCGACTCCGCCGTCGACGCGATGACCTCCGTCCTCGAGCCGATCATGATCGTGTTCCTGGGCATGATCGTGGGCGGCATGGTCATCGCTATGTACCTGCCGATCTTCGACATCATCAAGACGGTGGAGTGAGGCCGCGCGGGCGATCGCTCCCGCCCGCCCTGGTTCCTCGAGATCCTGTCGGCGGCCTGTCGCGAAGGAGGGGACGTCGGCCTGGCTGGGCGAGGAGCTGCGCGAGGCCGGCCTGCCCGCCTGACCCGGTCCGCCCGGCCGCTCAGGTCCCGCGGGTTCAGGAACCCCGCGATGCCCGCCGGCCCCGCGCGACCATTCCGTGGGCGCCTCCGGGGTGGTCACTCCCCCTCCCCGTCCCCCAGCTGGATCATCCCGATCCGCCCCGTCCCGCTGAGCGCCAGCCACAGCCGCCGCCGCTCGGCGTCCACGGCCATGTGCCGGACGATCGCGCCCGGCGTGGGGATGGCCACGGTCTCCGCACGCTCCGTGGCGGGATCGAAGGCGATCATCCGCCCCGTCTCGGCCTCGTTGTACCAGATCCGGCCGTCGGGTCCCATCTCGATCCCGTAGGGCCCGGACGGCTGGCCCGGGGACGGAAACTCGCGGACCCTGCCGTCGCGGGGGTCGAGCACGCCGAGGTGGTCGCGCGCGTAGTCGGTGTACCAGACGCGGCCGTCCGGAGCGACCACAAGGCGCCGCGGACGCGCGCCCGGATCCGGCAGCGGGAACTCGCGGAGCGAGCCCGTCTCCGGATCCACCCGTCCCAGCCGGTTGGTTCCGAAGAGCGCGATCCAGATCGATCCGTCCGGCGCCGGGACCATCCCGTACGGGCGGGCGTTCGCAGTCTCGACGGGGAACACCTCCGCCTCCCCGGTCTCGGGATCGAGCCGCCCGAAGAGGTTCGCCCGCTGGACCGTGAACCACACGTCGCCGTCGTGGACGATCAGCGTGTGCGGGTCCGCGGCCTCGGCGGGCAGGGGGAACTCCCGGATCGTCATCGTCGCGGGATCCAGCCGCCCCAGACGTCCCGCCGTGTTCCCGGTGTACCAGACGCCGCCGTCCGGCGCGACGGTGATCCCGTGCGGTCCCGACTGCGGCGTCGGCGTGGCGGCGTCGGTGATCTCGCCGGTCTCGGGGTCGAGGCGGCCGATGTAGGAATTCTTCTGGTCGGTGTACCACACGACCCCGTCGGCGCCGACGGCGGGGTCGTGCGGGAACGCGCCGGGCCTCGGGATCTCGAACTCCACGACCTCGAGCGGCGCCGACGTCGCGGCGTCGTCCGAAGCCGTGCGCCCGGCCGCGACGGGCGGCGCCGCACCGGCGGCGGCGCCGGCCCGCAGCTCGTCGGCGCCGTCGCGCCCGCACGCGGACGCCACGACGGCGGCGAGAAGGACCGACCGGGCGAAGCGGAACGGGCGCCGCGCGACGCCGGGACGCCGACGGCTGGACCAAGACGACGAAGACCTCATCGGGGCACCTCCTCGCGGTCGGGGCGGATGGGGCGGATTCCGTTCGGACGCGCGGGCCGGCCCGAATGTTCCCCGGTCCACGGGTAACGCCCGCGATGCCGGGCGTTCAACCCGCAGCGGGCGGGCCCCGGCCTTCCCCCGGTCCGCGGACGCGCGCACATTCGACGCCCATGGGCGCCCCCGCCGCGACCGCCCGCCCCCTCCCGATCTCGCCCGCGGACCTGCGGAAGATCCTCCGCTGGGTCCTGCTCCTCAGGCTCTCGCTCGCGATCGCGCTGGTCCTCACCGGCGCGTTCGTCTGGGACGACTTCTTCGCGGCCCGCTCCTCGGCCGTGCTGATCGCGGCGCTCGCGATCGCGTTCGCCTCCAGTGTCGCCGGCGCCTGGCGGCTGCGCCGGGGAACCTTCGAGGGTCCGGGCTTCCTCTGGGCGCAGCTCCTCCTCGACCTCGTCGTCGTCACGGTGGTCGTGCTCTACACGGGCGGCGTCGGGAGCGCCTTCACGCTGCTCTACATCCCGCAGGTCGCGATCGCGGCCGTCCTGTTCGGCACCTCCGGCGGGATCCGGGTGGCGACCGCAGCGTCGGCGGTCTACCTGCTGCTCGGCGTGTGGCAGCGCGAGTTCGCCGCCAGCGCCGCCTGGATCGGCGACGTGCTGCCGCCGATGCCGGCGCCGCCGGAGCCGTTCGCCCTGAACGTGCTCCTCCTGGTCGGCCTGTTCTTCTTCATCGCGCTGCTCACGGCGTTCCTCCGCGCGCGGCTGGTGCGGGCCGGCGCCCGGGTCCGGGAGCTCGAGACCGAGATCCGGTTCATGACGATCGACACCCGCGACATCCTCGACAGCATCGAGAGCGGCGTGGTGTCCATCGACGACCGGGGGCGGCTCGCCTTCCTGAACCGCGAGGCCTACGAGCTCCTCGGGCTGCGCCCCGTCGCCCGCGACCCGGAGCTCGTGTGGCGCGAGATGCGGACGCGCGCGCCCGCGCTCGTCAAGCTGCTCGAGGACACGCTCGCCGGCGGCCCGGCGCTCTCGCGCGGTGAGGTGCAGATGGACGCGCCCGACGGCCAGGTCCCGCTCGGCATCACGACGAACGTGCTCTACGGCGAGGGGGGCGAGCGCCGCGGCGTCACCGCGGTGTTCCGGGACATCTCCCACGTCAAGCGGATGGAGGACCTGGCGCGGCAGCGCGACCGGCTCGCGGCCGTCGCGGAGCTCTCGGCCTCGCTCGCGCACGAGATCAAGAACCCGCTGGCCACGATCCGGAGCTCGGTCGAGCTGCTGGGTGCGGACGCCTCCGGCTCGGGCGACGAGGCGCGGCTGTACGCGCTGATCGTGAAGGAGTCGGACCGCCTCTCGAAGCTGCTCACCGACTTCCTCCACTTCGCACGGATGGAGCTTCGCAGCGAAGGGCCCGTGCCCCTGCGCGACCTCCTCGAGCAGGTGGTGGAGCGGCAGGCCGTCCGGCCCGGCGCGGCCGTGCGGCTGGATTGGATCGGCCTGCGCCAGCCCGTCGTCCGCGGCGACGCCGACCTGCTGTTCCAGCTGTTCCAGAACCTCCTGGCCAACGCGGCGCAGGCGTGCGCCGGCACGCCGGACGGAGGGCGGATCACGATCTCGGTCACGCGCGACTTCTCCGCGCGCGCGGAGAGCTACGGCCTGGATCCCGCGCGCTACGTCGAGACGCGCGTGGTCGACGACGGCCCCGGCATCCCCTCGGCGGACCTGCCGCGCATCTTCGATCCGTTCTTCACGACGCGGCCGCAGGGCCACGGCCTGGGACTCGCGATCGTGCACCGCATCGTGAACGTCCACGGGGGCGCGATCTTCGTGGAGTCGGAGCCCGGACGCGGCACGGACGTGCGGGTCTACCTCCCGCTCGCGCCCGCGGCCCCGCGCCGGCCCTCCCGCAGGGCCGGTGCCGCGACGGCGGCGGGCGCAGCCGGCGGCGCGGGCAGGGGCGCGGCCGAAGCCGCGGGCTAGGAGGAGCCACCCGCAGCTTCGCCGCGCGTTGCGCCTCCGGGGAGGGCGGACCATCTTGGGCGCGCTTCCCCGGGGACCCGCGCCGCAGCCGCCGACGATGCCTCCTGCCCCGCCCTCGATCCTCCTGATCGACGACGAACCGAGCCTTCTCGAGTCGCTCTCGATCCTCTTCAGCCGCCGCGGCTACCGGGTCGAGACGGCGCAGAGCGGGCGCGCCGGCATCCGCCAGCTCCGCAAGGAGCGGCCGGACGTGATCGTCTCCGACATCAAGATGCCCGAGGTCTCGGGGATCGACGTGCTGCGCGCCGCGCGCGAGGTGGACCTCTTCCTGCCCGTCATCCTGATCACGGCGCGCGCCGACGTGGACACGGCGATCCAGGCGCTGAACGAGGGCGCGTTCCAGTACATCCAGAAGCCGTTCGAGAACCGCGAGCTCCTCGCCAAGGTGGAGAACGCGCTGCAGCTGCGCGGGCGGCTGGCGCCGCTCGGGGCGATCGCCGGCGGCGTCCGGCGCGGCGAGCCCCGCGACGGCCGTCCGGAGTTCCATCCGATCGGCGAGAGCCCGGCGTTCCAGGAGGCGCTCGCCGTGGCCCGCAGCGTCGCCCCCACCGAGAGCACGGTCCTGCTGCAGGGCGAGAGCGGCGTGGGGAAGGAGGTCTTCGCGCGGCTGCTGCACCAGCTCTCGAACCGCGCCGACGGCCCGTTCGTGACGATCAACTGCGGCGCCCTCCCGGAGCAGCTCCTCGAGTCGGAGCTCTTCGGGCACGTGAAGGGCTCGTTCACCGGCGCCATCCGCGACAAGGACGGGATGTTCAAGGTCGCGCAGGGCGGGACCTTCTTCCTCGACGAGGTGGGGGAGACCTCGCTGGCGATCCAGGTGAAGCTCCTGCGCGTGCTCCAGGAACGCGAGATCATCCCGGTCGGCGCGACGACGCCGGAGAAGGTGAACGTCCGGATCATCGCCGCGACGAACAAGGACCTGGAGAAGGAGGTCGCGCGCGGCGCGTTCCGGCAGGACCTCTTCTACCGACTGAACGTGATCCCGATGCGGATCCCCTCGCTGCGCGAACGGCGCGAGGACATCCCGCTGCTCATCGACCACGTCTTCGCGAAGCGGGGGACGGAGAAGGGGCGGGAGCGGTTCACGAAGCGCGCGATGGACGCGCTGACCGCCTACCACTGGCCGGGGAACGTCCGCGAGCTCGAGAACGTGATGGAGCGCCTGCTGATCCTCCATCCGACGGGGAAGGTCGACTTCGACCACCTGCCCGAGAAGGTCCAGCAGGGCGAGCCCAAGACGCTCGTCCGGGAAACCCCGCCTGCGACCCCGACGATGGAGATCCTCGAGAAGGCCTACATCAAGTGGGTCCTCGAGACGACCGACGGAAACAAGGCCCGCGCCGCCGAGATCCTCGGCATCGACACCTCCACGCTGTACAGGAAGATCGACCGCTACGCTCTCTGAGCGGTGGGGGCCCGCGCGTCTCACGCCCGGGAGCTGCATCGGCCGTGCGGGCTCGATCCCCGGATCGCGGACGTGCCCCCGGGGTGGGCTGCGCCCCCGGCCGTCTCCCCGGTGCTCCCTGCTTCCCCCACGAACGTCTGCTGACGCGAAACCGGCCAGCCGGCGGCATCCCGCAAGCGCGGCTCGACGTTCTTGAGCCACCGCCCCCCCTGCACGCCCCCCCGTTTCCCTCTGGAGGCTCCTCGGACCCCCCGTGTGGCCCGCGCCTTGCCATCCGGGGCGCCGTGCGAACGCAGTCGTGCAGCGACACCCCCCGAACGGCAGGAGGTCAGGTGAGGTCGTCCAGAAGCGGGTTCACGCTCATCGAGCTCCTGGTGGCGATGGTGGTGCTCGGCATTCTCGTGACCATCGGGATCTCGAACTTCTCGACGGCTGCGGACAAGTCCGCGGACGCGGCGGCGGTCTCCGACCTTCGCAACGCCATGAGCGCGGAAGAGGCGTACCGCGTGGATCACGAGGCCTACGCCGACCCCGCGCAGCTTCCGCTCACCCTGAGCGAGGGGGTCAGTCTGGGCGGCAGCGCCACCAACGCCGGCTTTTCGCTGACCGCGCGCCACCAGCGTTCGTCCTCGACGTATTCCATCCAGGTCGGCGGCGGCGGCAGCGCTGACGGACTGATCGTCAAGCAGGCCGCGAACTAGGGGAGTCCGCGGCGAGCCGCGCCCCCGGCGAGGGTCCGCCACGCGCCCGGCCTTCCGCCGCGGCCCCTTCGCATTGTGCGGACGCCGGGCGCGGCCCCGGCTCCTCCTGACGCGGCGCCGCGGCGTCCGAATCGCGGACGCCGCTCGCCGTCGCCTCCCGCGACACCGCAAGTCCAAGCCCCGCAAGCTTCTATAGCGTAGCCAGCACACCGCCGAACGGGATGCGGCCGCGCGGTGCGGCCGCCCTCCGGCTGGCCTTCGCCTTGCAACCGGCGTCGCGCACGGAAAGGAGGTCCTCGACCGTGCGCGGGACCCGAGGCTTCACGCTCATCGAGCTCCTGATCGTCGTCGTGATCATCGGCATCCTCGCGGCGATCGCGATGCCGCGTCTCTCCAACACCAAGGAGAAGTCCTTGGACGCGGCGGCGAAGAGCGATCTGCGCAACGCCATGAGCGCGGAGGAGGCGTACATGTACGATCACCAGACGTACGCCGCGCTGGCGAACCTCACCATCACGACGTCCGCGGGCGTGGCCCTCGGCGGCGGCGGAAGCGCGGGCGGTTACGAGCTGACCGCCAAGCACGCCGGGTCCACGGCCACGTGGGTCGTCACCCTCGGCGGCGGCGGCAGCGTCGAAGGCAAGATCGTCAAGCAGTAGCTCCCCCCGCCGCGACCGCCGCACGTCGCGCGGCCGTCCCCACGTCCGCCGCACCCCAGTCCCCTTCCGTGGAGGAGACCGCGATGCGTAGTCCGAACGGCTTCACGCTCATCGAGCTCATGATCGTGGCGGTGATCCTCGGCGTCCTGGCAGCCGTCGCCATCCCGCGGTTCAGCGGCAGGAACCAGAAGGCGTTCGACGCGGCCGCGAAGAACGACCTCCGCAACGCGATGATCGCCGAGGAAGCGTTCTTCGACGACTGTGGACCGGGCTCGCGGCGCGGGCGCTGCCGGCAGAGCTACACCGGCGTCGGCAACCTGATGCTCACCACGAGCGCCGGCGTCAGGGTCCGCGGCGGCGGCAGCGCGGGCGGCTACTCCCTGAGCGCGAGACACGCGAGCTCCCCCAACACCTGGGCCGTTACGGTGGGCAGCGGCACCTCCGTCGACGGCAAGATCGTCAAGCGCTAGGCCGCGGGTCCGCCGCGCGCGCCTCCGCGCCCGCCGCTCGCAAACTGCAAACCGGACCCCGGCGACGTGCTGCGCGGTGGCGGCCGGCGGCCAGCAGCGCGGGGTCCCGGGGCGTCGCGGCGCCCCGGCGCGGGTGCGGAGGACGGCTGGAGGCGACAGGCCAAACCCTTTCAGCGCAATGCGTTGTCGTGATGCGCCTGCCGCGGGGAGGCCGCCACCCGTCCGCTGGCGGAGGAATCGCGCTTCCACCCTCGGGACGCTCGCCGGCCGCGGCCCCGATCTGGCCCACGACTTGCGAAAGCCCACCCCGGACACCTTGAGGCTCACGCCCGAGGGAGAGGCGGGCTCGAGGGTCCTCGAGGCATCAAGGGCCCTCGAGACAACGTCTCTCTCTCAGCACCAGGAGGCACCGGCAATGCGCAGCACGAAGGGCTTCACGCTGATCGAGCTCCTGATCGTGGTGGTGATCATCGGGATCCTGGCGGCCATCGCCATCCCGCGCTTCGCCAACACGAAGGAGAAGGCGTTCGACTCGGCCGCGAAGAGCGACCTGAGGAACTCCATGAGCGCGGAGGAGGCGTACTTCGCCGACTTCCAGACCTACACCGGCGCCGCGAACCTGACGCTCACGACGAGCACGGGCGTGGCGATCGGCGGCTCGGGCAGCGCGGGCGGGTACTCCCTGACCGCGAAGCACGCCAGCTCGGGCAACACCTGGGCGGTCGTCGTGGGCAGCGGCAACTCCCTCGACGGCAAGATCGTCAAGCAGTAGGCAGTCGCACGGCCCGGACGGGTCCCGTCCGCCCCAAACACGGAGAGAGCGCAACCCGGCCCCGCCGTGGTTGCGCTCTCGTCCATCGGGGCCCGCGAAGGGTCCTTCCATCGCCCGATCGCACACCGGGCTCGCGCCCGACCGCCGGAGAGCACGAGACCGTGGCCCTCGACGCTCCGCGCTCCACGTCCGCCTCCGCGGCCGCCCCCGCCGGCCGTCTCGCCGCCGTCGCCGCGGCGGCGATCCCGTGTCTGCCGTTCCTCCCCCTGCTTCTCGCGGGCGAGACGCTCTGGTTCCGCGACTTCAGCCTGTACTTCGTCCCGATGAAGGCGCTGCTCGCCGACCTCTGGCGCGCGGGCGGCCTGCCCCTGTGGGACCCGCACGTCAGGAACGGCCTTCCGTTCCTCGCGAACCCGCAGACCGGGGTGTTCTACCCGCCGAGCGTGCTGCTGGTGGCGCTCGGGCTCGATCCCGGCCTGACGCTCTTCCTCCTGCTCCACCTCGCGGCGGCGGGGCTCGGGCTGCACCTCTTCCTGCGCGCGTGCGGCTTCGCGCCGCTGGCGGCGCTCGCCGGCGGCATCGCCTTCGCGCTGGGCGGGTACGTGGCCAGCCTGGTGAACGTCCTCAACAACCTGCAGGCGGCCGCCTGGATCCCGTGGCTCCTCCTGTTCTCCGTGCGCCTCGCCCGCGCCGACGGCCCGTCGCGCGCGGCCTGGATGGGGCTCGCGACCGCGGCGGCGCTCACGGTCCTCGGTGGAGAGCTGCAGCTCGCCGCGCTGGGCTTCGCGCTGGCCCTGGCGGTGCCGCTCGCGCTCGACGGGCCGGCGGCGGTCCGCGGCACGGAAGACGGCTCCGATGCACGAGGGCCGGCGGCGCCGCGGCGGCGCCGCGCGCTGCGGTCGTGGGCGGCGATCACGGCGGCGCTCGCAGCCGGTACCGCCCTGTGCGCGGTGCAGCTCGTCCCGACGCTCGAGCTCCTCCGCGAATCGGTGCGCAGCGCCGGGCTCCCGTTCGAGCTCGCCGCCCGGGACTCGCTCGACCCGCGCGCGATCGCGACGCTGGCGTTCCCGCAGCCGGCGGTGCCGGGAACGGCGACCGGCGGCGCGCGTCTCACCGGACGGATGCCGTGGCTCCTGTCGGCGTACGCGGGGCTGGTCGTGGTCTGGCTCGCCGCCGCCGGGCTGGGCCGGCCGCGCGCGCGGTGGTCGGCGTTCTGGTGCGCGACGGCCGCCCTCGGCGTGATCCTGGCGCTGGGCAGCCGTTCACCGCTCTTTCGCCTCGCCTACGACGCGCTCCCGGCGTTCCGGGCCGTGCGCTACCCCGAGAAGTTCCTGCTGCTGCCCGCGCTGGCCGCCCCGCTCCTCGCGGCGGCGGGCATCGAACGTCTCCTGGCGGGGAAGCTCGGGCCCCGCCGCGCCGCGGCCGGGCTCGCGCTCGTGTCGGCCGCCGCGCTCGCCGCGCTCGCGTTCCCGGCCGGCGGCGGCCGGGCTCCGGCGGCGGAGGCGGCGACGGCCGCCCTCCTCGCAGCGGCCGGCTGCGGCGTCGTGCTGTTCGCCTCGATCGGGGGCCGCCTCGTCCCGGCGCGCGCCGCCGCGATCCTCGTCGGACTCGTCGCGCTGGACCTCGCCGGGCCTGCGCGGGCGGTGAACCCCTCCGTGCCCTGGCGCTTCTACGAGCCGCCCTGGGCGGCGCGCGTGCTCGAGGCCCGCGGCGAGGACCCGCGCACCTTCCGCATCCGCGCCAGCCCGCCGGTCGCCGACATGGAGCAGGTGGCGCTCCTCCCCCGCGCACGCGTGTTCTCGAACCACTACCTCTTCGCGCAGAGCCTGGCGCCGAACCTGGCGCAGCTGCACGGCTGGCTGCAGCAGGACGGGGGCTCCGGGATCGAGACGAACGACACGGCCGAGCTGATCGACCTCCTGCGGGAGCAGGATCCCGCGGGGCGCCTCCGGGTGCTGCGCCTGCTCGGCGTGCGCTACCTCGTGACCTCGCTGCCGCTCGAGGCCGGACCCGTCCGGACCGTCGCGGCCCATCCCGAGCTGCCGGTCGAGATCGTCCGCCTGGACGGCGCCCTGCCGCGTGCGTACGTCGTGGAGGACGTCGAGGTCGTCGCGGAGCGCAAGGCGGCGCTGCGCCGTGCGGCCGATCCGGCGTTTCCGGCCGCGAGCCGCGTCGTCCTGAGCGAGGCGCCCCCGCGCCCGCCCGCGCTCCCGGCCTCGAGGCCTCGCGTCCAGGGGGCACGGAGCTCCGGAGCGGTCGGCGGAGCGCACGGGCCGGGCGGCGCCGCGCCGCAGGTCGTGCATCAGGCGTGGTCCGCCGCCGGCGCCCGGTTCGTGGTGGAGGCCCCGCGCGGCGGGATCCTGGTGGTGACCGACAGCCACTATCCCGGATGGGTCGCCCGCGTGGACGGCGGGCCGGCGCGGCTGCTGCGCGCCAACGGCTACCTGCGGGCGGTGCCGGTGCCCGCGGGACGGCACGTCGTGGAGATGGACTACCGCCCGGCGTCGCTCGCGTGGGGCGCGGCAGGCAGCGGCGTCGCGGCGCTGCTCGTCGGCGCCGGGCTCTTCGCGACGGGTCGCCGGCGCCGGGCGGGGCGGCCGGACGCCGGATCCACCGGCCTCGAGAAGGCGACCCCGCGCGCCGCGCGCGAGCGCGAGGATCTCGCCGCGGAGGTCCCGGCGTGACCCCCCTCAGGCTCGGGATCGCGACCGCGCTCGTGGCCGCCGCCGCGTACGCGCTCACGCTCCCCGACTACGGGCTGGTCAGCGACGAGGGAAACTACCTCGAGTCCTCGCGCCGCCTGTTCGGCTGGGGCGCGCACCTGACCGCAAGCGTGCGGCAGGGCGAGCCCGGCCGCGCCTTCGACGACGACGTGCTCGGCGACAGCTGGCGATGGGGCGGCGATCGCATCCCGCATCCGCCCTTCGCCCGCGAGGTCGCGGGCCTCTCCGGCTGGCTCCTGTTCGGCCGCACCGACCTCCTCACCGGCTACCGCTTCCTGGGGACGCTGGTCGCGGGGTCGCTCGCCGGGGCGGTGGCCGCGTGGGCCGCCCGCCGCGGCGGAGCGGGCGCGGGGGTCGCCGGCGGCGCGGCCTTCGTCCTGACGCCGCGGCTCTTCGCGCACGCCCATTTCGCCCTGACCGACGTTCTCCTCTCGGCGCTCGTGTTCCTCTCCCTGCTGTGCGCGGCGGAAGGAGGCCGGCGCACGTTCGCGGCCGGCGGCGGCCTGTGGGGACTCGCGCTCGCGACCAAGTTCAGCGCGGCGCTGCTGCCCGCGGTGCTGCTCCCGTGGCTCCTGCTGTTCCGCCGCGAGCGCCTGCGCGACCTGCCGATCTTCGCGGCCGCCGCGGCCCTCGCGTTCACCGCCGTCAACCCGGTCGTCTGGGTTGACCCGGCCGGGGCGGCCGTGGAGTACGTGCGGCAGGGCGTCGGACGGCGCGGGATCGCGCTCGACCAGCTCCCGACGTTCTACCTCGGACGCACGTACGTCTTCCGTCCACCGTGGCACTACCCGCTGGTGATGCTCGCCGCGACCCTGCCGCCGGGGATCCTCGCGCTCTCCGCGACGGGCGCCGTCGCAGGCCTGCGCCGCCCCCAGGCGCGACCGGCCGCGGCGCTGGCGCTCGGGGTCGCCGCCGCCTTCGTCGGCGCGCTGCTGCTGCCCTCCGCGCCGCTCCACGACGACGTCCGCCTGCTGCTGCCGATCTTTCCGTTCCTGGCGCTGCTCGCGGGGCTCGGCGCCGGCGCGCTCCTGCGGGCGCGACGGCTCGGCGCGGTCGCGGCCGTCGCGGTCGTCGCCGCGCTCCTCGAGCCCGCGGTGGCGCTGGTCCGCATCCATCCCTATCAGGCCTCCTACTTCAGTCCGCTCGTCGGCGGGCTGGCCGGGGCCGAGCGCCTCGGGCTCGAGGTCACGACGCTCAAGGAGGTGCTCGCGCCGGACGTCTACGCGGACCTGAACGGGGTCCTCCCCCGCGGCGCCACGCTCGACGGGGGACCGTTCCTGCACGAGGACCTGCTGCACGCCCAGCGGTTCGGCTGGCTGCGCGACGACGTCAGGGTCGGCCGCGATCCGGACTCCGATTACCTGCTCCTCGTGAACCGGCGGGGGTGGTTCCGCGACACCGACCTCGCCGTCGCGCGGACCGCACGTCCGGCGTACTCGGTGCGGGTGGACGGCGTGCCGCTGCTCGCGCTCTATCGGCTGCGATGACGCCGCGGACGGGGAGCCGGACCGCACGTCCGCGCGAGTCCTCGGCGCGGGATGTCGGCGGCGTCCCGGGCCGGCCCTCCGGCGGACCCGGCGGCCGCGCCTCCGGCGTGCGCACGCTCGCGGCGCTCGCGGGCCTGGCCGCGTTCGCCCTGGCGGCCGCGGGCGTGGACGATCTCGGGGTGACCTGGGACGAGCCGGGCTACCTCGAGTCCGCGAAGCTCCAGGTCGCCTGGCTGCGCGAGCTCCCGGGCCGCGCCGCCGACGGCGGGCTCGCGGTGTGGGCCAGCGCGGACACGCTGGAGCGCTACTGGCACGCGAGCCCCTATGCCAACCCGCATCCGCCGTTCTACAAGACGGTGGCCGGGGCCGCGTGGGCGCTCTTTCACGAGCAACTCGGCGACTACCCCGCGTTCCGTCTCGCACCGGCCGCGCTGTTCGGCCTGACCGTCGGGCTCCTCCTCCTCTGGGGAGCGAGCGCGGCTTCCACGGCGGCCGGGGCGGCCGCCGCCGGCGCGCTCGTGCTGATGCCGCGGGTCTTCGGCGACGCGCACGTGGCCGCGACGGACATGCCCCTCACCGCGTTCTGGACGCTCGCGGCGTGGGGCTTCTGGCGCGCGCAGCGAGACCGCCGCCTCGCCGGCTCGCTCGCCTTCGGCGCGGGCTGGGGGATGGCGCTCGCCACCAAGTTCACGGGCATCCTGCTCGCCGCTCCGCTCGTCGCGTGGGGGCTCGTCGCGGCCCGGCCGCGGCTCCTCCGCACGCTGGTCGTGGGCGCCGCCCTCGCGGCGGGACTCCTCCTCGCGCTGCATCCGTGGCTGTGGCCGGACCCCGTCGGCCGCTGGCAGGCCTTCCTCCAGCAGAGCACGACGCGGAGCGAGTGGATCCCCATCTGGACCTGGTACCTGGGGCGCGTGTACGCCTTCGTCCTGCCCTGGCACCACGCCCCGGTGATGACCCTCGTGACGGTGCCGCTCCCGCTGCTGGCGCTCGCCGGCCTCGGCGCCGCACGCGTCGTCGAGCGGGCCCGGCGGCCGCTCGCGCTCCTCTGCCTCGTCGAGATCGCGTTCTTCCAGGCGCTGATGGCGCTCCCGTCCTCGCCGGGGCACGACGGCGTGCGGCTCTTCCTGCCGCAGTTCCCGTTCGTCGCGCTGCTCGCGGGACTCGGCTTCGAGCGCGTGCTTCGTGAGGTCCGAGCGCGCGTCCCGGAAGGCGCCGGCGCGTCGTCCGCGGCGGCGGCCGCCGCGGTCGTCCTCTTCGTTCCGCCCGCGGTGACGCTCGCGCGCACGCACCCGCACGAGCTTGCGTACTACAACGAGCTGGTCGGGGGTGCGGTCGGCGCGCACCGGCGCGGCTTCGAGAGCACGTACTGGTTCGACGCGGCGACGCCGGACTTCCTGCGCCGGATGGAGCGCGCGCTCCCCGCCGGAGCCGAGGTGTGGACGGATCCCGCTCCCTGGCACTTCCGCGAGCTCCAGGACGCGGGACTCCTGCGCCGCGACCTGGTCTTCACCGACCGGCTGCCCGCGCCGTGGCTCCTCCTGATGACGCGGCAGGGACAGTTCCGCCCGTTCCAGTGGCGGCTGCACCGGTCCGTCGCGCCCGTCGTGGAGGAGTCCTACGACGGGGTCACGCTGATGGCGCTCTACCGGTGGCGCTGACCGGCCGGTTGCTCCGCGCGGCCGGGATCCTGCTGCTGGCCGCTCCGCTGCTTCCGATCGCGGCGGTCTTCGGCGACGCGCACGTGGGCGCGCGGCTCGTTCCACCCGGCGAGTGGCTCCTCGGGGCGGCGCTGTTCGGCGTCGCGGCGGGGCTCCTCGCGGCGTACGTGCCGGACGCTGCGAGACGGGGCCTTGCGGCGGCGGCCCGGCTCGTGGACGCCCGGGGCCGCCTGCTGGCGCCGGCCGCGCTCGCCGCGCTCGCGGCGGTGCTCGTCCTGGTGTCGCACGTCGCCTTCGGTCACCGCCCCATCCTCGTGGACGAGATCGTCCAGCTCTTCCAGGCCCGGATCTTCGCCGCGGGGCGGATCGCGGCGCCGGCGCCCGCGCTGCCCGAGTTCTTCGTCACGCAGCACGTCCTGATCGACCGCGGCCTGTGGTACGCGCAGTATCCGCCCGGCCACGCCGCGCTGCTGGCGGTGGGCGCCCGGATCGGCGCGGCCTGGCTGGTCCCGATCGCCCTCACCGTCGCCTCGGCCGCGCTGCTCCACGCCTTCGCGCTGCGCGCGTACGGACGCCGCGAGGCCCGGCTCTCGCTGCTCGTCTTCGCGGCGAGTCCCTTCGTCTGGTTCATGGGCGCGAGCCACATGAACCACGTCTCGAGCCTCTTCGCGGTCTCCCTGTTCCTGCTCCTCTTCGCACGCTGGGAGGAACGTCCCTCGGCGGGGCGCGCCTTCGCGGCCGGGTGCGCGCTCGGGCTGGGCGCCCTGAGCCGGCCGGTCGAGTGCCTGGCCGTCGGCGCCGTCTTCGCGGCGGTGGCGGCGCGCGCGGCGCTGGGTCCCCCCGTCGCCGCGCGGACGGCGCGGCCGCGGCACCTCGCCCTCGCCGGCGCCGGTCTGGCGCTGACCGTCTCGCCCTACCTCGCGTGGAACGCAGCCACCACGGGGGACCCGCTGCTGCCGGGCTACGTCAAGCTCTGGGGCGGGAGCCACGGCCTCGGATTCCACGCGACCCCCTGGGGCGGGATCCACACGCCGCTCGCGGGCCTGCGCAACGAGCTCACCGACCTCGCGCTGCTCGCGGAGTACCTGTTCGAGTGGCCGCTGCCCGCGCTCTGGCCGGCGGGGCTGCTGTTCGCGCTCGGCTGGGGGAGCCGCCGCTGGGACGCGCGGCTGCTGGCGAGCTTCCTGGCGGTGCCCGCGGCCTACCTCTTCTACTGGCACCGCGACGCCTTCCTGGGCCCGCGCTTCCTCTACGTCTGCGCGGTCTTCGCGGCGCCGCTCACGGCCCGCGCGATCCTCGAGGGCGCCCGGCGGCTGCCGGACCGTGCGCCGCGTCCGCGCCTCCTGCGGCTGCCGGCCCCGCGCACGGCCGCCGGCGTCGTGCTTGTCCTCGCCGCCGGGTATGCGATCTTCTACGCCGCGCCGGCCCGGCTGCGCGTGTACGCGAGCGGGATGCCGAGCGTGAAGGCCGACCTCGAGGGCGACGCCCGCCGAGCGGGCCTGCGGCACGCCCTCGTGTTCGTGCCGGAGAGCTGGGGCAGCCGGATCCTCGCCGCCGCGCGCGCGGAGGGGGTCCCCGCGTCCCTCGCGGAGCGGGCGTACCGCACCACCGACCACTGCCGGCTGGACGGTCTCCTGCGCGACGCGCGGCTCGGCGGCTGGTCCGCGGAGCGCGTCGCGCGCGAGGTCGAG
Organism: Gemmatimonadota bacterium; assembly: GCA_036556125.1. GTDB lineage: Bacteria > Gemmatimonadota > Gemmatimonadetes > JACCXV01 > JACCXV01 > DATBJZ01. The sequence continues at coordinate 25,968 of DATBJZ010000019.1, forward strand.
GCGCTCTCGGCGCGGCGGGATCCCGTGGTGCGCGCGCCGCTCGCGGGAGATCCGACCCTGCGGCTGGTGCCGGGTGCGCCGCTGGCCCCGCGCTGTCTCGAGGAGCTGCGCCGCGACCGGCAGGGCTACGGCGTCTTCACCGCGCACCTGCCGATCGACCGTCCGGGCCTCGACGGCGACCTGGTCGTGGCGCGCGACCTCGGCGAGCGCAACGACGCGCTCCGCGTGCGCTACCCCGATCGCCGCGCCTGGCTCTACCGGAAGGGGCGTTTCCTGCCGCTGCCATGACGACCTCGTTCGCTCCGCCCCGCGATCCGCTCCCCTCCGGCTCCGCCGAGGCCGCGCGCGCTCCGTCCCGCGGCGCCCCCGAGCTCTCGGTCGTGATCCCGATCTACAACGAGGTCACCACGCTCCCGGAGCTGCACCGCCGGCTCCTCCCGGCGCTGGAATGCATCACGCCGAGCTTCGAGATCGTGTTCGTGGACGACGGGAGCACCGACGGCTCCTCCGCCGCCCTCGCGTCGTTCGGGGCCGAGGACGCCCGCATCAAGGTGCTCTGGCTCTCCCGGAACTTCGGCCACCAGACCGCACTGTCGGCCGGGCTCGACCACGCCTCCGGCGAGGCCGTGGTCCTGATGGACGGCGACCTCCAGGACCCCCCCGAGGTCGTGCCCCGGCTCGTCGCGAAGTGGCGCGAGGGCTACCAGGTGGTCTACGCGGTCAAGGAGAAGCGGAAGGAGAGCCTGCTCAAGCGCGCGGCGTTCCGGGTCTTCTACCGGCTGATCTCGCGGCTCTCGAACGTGGAGCTGCCGGTGGACGCCGGGATCTTCTCGGTGCTCGACCGCCGCACGGTGGACATCCTCCGCTCGATGCCGGAGCGGAACCGCTACGTGAGCGGCCTCCGCGCGTACGCTGGGGGGCGGCAGACGGGCGTTCGCTTCGAGCGCGGCGCCCGCCACGCCGGACGGCCGCGTCAGACGCCGCGGAAGCTGATGCGGCTGGCGATGGACGCGCTCTTCTCGTTCTCGTACGTGCCGCTGCGCGCGGCCACCGTCGCGGGCTTCGCCGTGTCCGCGTTCGCCTTCGTGGTGCTGGGCGTCGTCCTCTGGAAGAAGCTCGTCTCGCAGGAGGCCATCCTGGGCTGGGCGTCGGTGATGAGCGCGATCCTGCTGATCGGCGGCGTGCAGCTCGTCACGGTCGGGATCATCGGCGAGTACATCGGCCGGATCTTCGACGAGGTGAAGGGCAGGCCGTACTACGTGGTGGACCGGAAGCTCGGCTTCGGCGAGGACGCGGCCACGGCGCCCCTGCGCGAGGACGGCCGGCTGCCCGACCGGAGGCGCTCCGCCCGATAGTCCGCTCGCGGCCGAGCGGCAGCCTTGGCAAAACGCGAGCCGCCCCCTCCCACCCGGCGTTCCGCCGGACCCGCGTCTTCGTCTCATCTTCTTGGTTGACAACGCGCTAGCCGGTCGGCCAACGGTCGGGATGAGAGGGTTCGGTTCTTGCTCCGGCACAACCGGCCGGGGAAAGGCGTCTCGTGCCCCGCGCACCCGCTCACCGCCAAAACCAGGGCCGGACCGCTTCGTGAGAGACCCCATACGCAGGGCGGGCTTCACGCTCGTCGAGCTGCTCCTCGCCCTCACCATGGTGGCCATCCTCGCCGCCGTGGCGCTGCCCTCCTTCCGCGGGTTCTCCACGCCGTTCCAGGTGCAGTCGGCGGGGCGCGAGGTGTACGCCGCGCTTCAGGAGACCCGGCAGCAGGCGGTGATGCGCGGCCGGCGCACGCGCTTCCAGCTGACCACGCCCACGAGCTACACGCTGCAGTGGGACAACGCGGGCGCCTGGACCACGATCCGGGGCCCGATCTCCCTGCAGGCCGGCGTGCAGGCGTCCTCCTCCGGCGGCGTCCTCGTCTTCCAGCCGCGCGGCACCGTCTCGCCGCTCAGCACGATCACGGTCTCCTCGATCGCGGACCCGACGCACCGAATGGTGATCTCGGTCCCCATCACCGGGCTCGTCCGCATCCGCGAGGGAGGCGGATGACCCGGGCGCTCCGGCGGACGCCGCACCGCGCGGCGGCGGTCGCTTCCTGCACGACGCGGCTGCCGGCGGCCGGCTTCACGCTCGTCGAGGTGATCGTGGCGATCGTCCTGCTCGGCGTCGGGCTGATGGGGCTGGCGGCGCTCAGCACGACCGTCACGCGCGCCAACGTGCAGAGCTCGAGCCTGACCACGGCGACGGCGCTCGCGCAGGAGCGCGCCGAGCGGCTGCGGACCCAGGACTACGACGCGGTCGTGTCGGGCGGCGACACCCGGATGGTGGACAACGTGGCGTACACGCGCTCCTGGACGGTCACCACCGACGACCCCGCGCCGGGTCTCAAGACGGTCGCGATCGCCGTCTCGTGGACCACGCGCGGCGTCACGCATACCACCCGCCTCTCGACGATCCGGGGGCGGCGGTGAGCCGGCGGGGGTTCACGATCGTCGAGCTCCTCGTCGTCGTGATGCTCGCGGGGTTCCTGGGGATCACCGCGATGAGCCTGTTCCGCTTCCAGACGGGCTTCTTCCGCGACGAGAACCGCGGCGTCGAGCTGGATCAGAACCTTCGCACGG
>DATBJZ010000020.1:0-21371 GCA_036556125.1 Gemmatimonadota bacterium
GTCCGGCGCGCTCGAGACCCAGCGAGCGTCGGTCACGGCACGGCGGGCGCCGGTCCTGTCGGTTCCCGTCGCCTCGAGTCGTGCGTAGGCGCCGGCGGGAAGCCGCGCGGGCCCGTGGATCTCGAGGCTCGCGAGCGGCGCGGGGGTCACCCGCACGAGCGCGGCGCCGGCGATCTCGGCCCCCGCCGGGATCGCCACCACGAGCCCGATCGCCGGGCTCCCGGCGACGTAGAGGCCGGTCGTGTCCACCGCTCCCGAGAGGTCCCCGTCCAGCACCCAGAAGAAGCGGGTCCCCGGGATCCGCTCGCCGTCCTCGTCGAACGCCGTCGCGGCGAACCGGACGCTGTCGCCGGAGGCCACCGTCAGCGACTCGGGCTCGACGCGAACCGCCGCGACGGCGCTCTCGAGACTGTCCGCCGGCGCGCTCTGCGCGAGGGCCGGCCCGCCGACCGGGAAGCCCGGAGCGACGAGCGCCGCGAATGCGGCGAGCAGGGCGATCACGGGGACTGCGCGGGATGCGCCGCGGCTCATTCGTTCGCGGAGAGATTCGGGTCGGTGCGCGAGGAGGCAGCCGATCCGGCGAGCACCCGCCCCTCCATCGGCCAGGGCGGCTCCACGCCCAGGAGCGCACAGACCGTCGGCGCGAGGTCCACGACGTCGGCCGCGACCCCGCCGTCCCCTGCGACGACGGCGCCTGTCATCACGAGGAATCCCTCCGGGCGGTGATTGCCGCTGCGTCCGTCCGGGTTCCGGCCCGGATCGGGCCACGCGACGTCGCCGCTCGGCGACGTCAGCGCGCGGTGGGCCGCGGCCGGCGTGTCGGCCCACAGCACGAGCAGATCCGGAAGATCGGAGGCACGGGGCCCCGGGGGGAAGACGTCGCGGCTCCGCACGACCTCGCGCACGACCGGTTCACGCGTATCGGCGTCCACGAACCGCGACAGTCCCTCCACGACCCGCGCCGTGAGCGCCTCCTCCTCCGGGCCGGGCTCGACGAGCCCGCGCGGCTCGCGCCCGCGCAGGTTGATCCGGACGTATCCCTGCAGGTCGGCGAGCAGCGGCAGGACGCGGGCGGTCTCGAGCCGGCGGCCGCGCAGCCGCCAGAACGCCGTCAGCCGGTCCTGGAGCGCACGCGGGAGCCGGCTCTTGACCGCGTTGCGGAGCTCCAGCGGGACCGCGCTGCGCAGCCGGCCGAGGAGCCCGCCGGCCGGCGGCGGCGCGGCCCCGCGGACCCTGCCAGCCGCGTCCTCCTGTGTGCCGCGCCCGGCTGCCAGGATGCCGCCCAGCATCGCGGGCAGGAGCTCCGCCCGGCTCGTGTTCGCGCCCATCCCGTGGACGGAGAAGACGAACGTCGTCACGTCGGCACCCGCGGCATCCACGAGCCGCCGCGTCGCCTCGTCGCAGGCCGCGTACACCCGCCGCAGAGAGTCGCCGAGCTCGGCGGCCTCGCCGGCCGTGGGCCGGCCTCGCACGCCGGACAGGTCCCACAGCTTGTGCCCGCCGCGATGCGTCGCGCCGAGGACGACGAGCGCCAGGTCCCAGCGCTGGCGGCGAAGCAGGTCCTCGGCGACGGCGGCGGTCGCGTGCGTCGCCTCGATCAGGCCGTCGCGCAGACCGAGCAGGGCCGCCGGGGTCTGCAGGCCGAAGACCTCGTCGCCCAGCGGGGAGCGGCCGAAGCGCCGGCGGGCCTCCGCGAGCGCACCGGCGGGGTGGGACGCCGGCGGAGCCAGCTGGTCGTGACTCGCCCACCCCGAGATCTCGACGCCGTCGAAGGGCTCGACGGAGAGCGTCATCGGGACGTCCACCGCGAGCGTGCGGACGCCGGCGCCGCCGAGCGCGCGCCAGAAGGGACGCGCCGGGATCCAGTCGGCCGCCGGCCGCTCCAGCGTCATCCGCTCGGTCCGCCACTGCAGCGCGTGGTAGAGACCGTGCACGGATGGACTGCAGCCGGTGTAGAACGTCGGCCACGGCGAGCCCGCCAGCCATCGGGCCGGCGACCGCAGGCGGCCGGACGCGCCGGCCGAGCGCAGCTCCGCGAGCGCGGGAAGCGCGCCCTCCGAGCACCAGCGCTCCACGAGCGAGGGCTCGCCCGCGTCCCACGCGACCATCAGGATCCTCACGGCCGCTCCTCGACCCCGCCGGCGGCCGCGGAGCGCCGCGCAGCCTCGACCGCGCGCAGCACCGCGAGCCCGTCGTCGAGGCCGGGGACCGGCGGGGCGCCCGTGCGGACCGCGGCGCAGAACGCGCGAAGCTGGGCGTCGAACGACCGCGAAAGGGCGGGGACCCGCCGGCCGAGCCGGCTCCGCACGCGGTCGGCGGCATCGAGGGCGGCGCGAACGGTCCCTGCGGGTGCGATCCGGTCCGAGCCCGAGCGCAGGAGCCATCGCGCCTCCCCCCGCGAGACGGAGATCTCCTCCCGGTACCGCGCCCGCTGAGACGCGCGGCACTCCGCCCGGACCCCGCCCCCGAGCCGCACGGCGACGACGGCCCGGTGGTCAGCGCCGGGCTCGGCGCGCACGGTCTCGATCTCGCGGCGGAAGAGATGGCGCAGCAGGTCCAGCTGGTGCGAGACGAGGTCCTCGAGCGCGTCGCCCAGCCCCGTCGCCGCGCCCCAGGACCGAACGTCGGTGTCGAAGACCAGACGTGCGGACATCGGCGGGTCGGGCGCTCCGGACGCGGCGTCGGCGGCCGTCCGCGCGGATGCCACGGCCCCGGATCGGGCCTCGGTGCGCGCAGACGCGGACGCGCCGGGACCGGATGCGCCGTCCGTCACCCCCAGCGCGGACGCGAGGACGCGCACGGGGTCCCAGTGGCGGCGGTTGAACCCCACCATCAGGGCGGCGCCCGTCGAGCGCGCCGCGTCCCGCAGCGCCTCGCCCTCGACGATCGAGCGCGCGAGCGGCTTCTCCACCAGAACCGGCAGGCCCGCGCGCAGGGCCACCGACGCGACCTCGGCGTGCGTCTCGGCGGGCGTCGCCACGATCACCGCGTCCACGAGTCCGCTCCTCACCAGCTCCTCGGCGGACGCCAGCGCGCGAACGCCCGCCAGGGCCGGGGACCGCCGGGCCTCGGCGCGTGGATCGGCCACGGCGTCCAGGCGGATCGCCTCGCCCGCCGATGCGAGGCGGGAGAGCGCGGGGAGATGGAAGCGTTCCGCCACCCGCCCGAAGCCGGCGATGCCGATCCGCAGGGTCGCCGCGCCGCCGACGCGGGGGGTCACGACCCGCCGATCCGCGGGGTCACCGCCCCTCCCCCTCCGCGCGGCTCGCGCGGCTCACGCCCGGCGGCGTCCGCATCCCACGCCTGAAGCCGATCGCCCACGCGCAGAGGCCGAACACCAGAAGCGGCAGCAGAAGGATGCTCCGGGCGAGCGCCGAGGGACCGGTCCGCGCCGCCGCACGCAGGACGAACCCCAGCCGCCGCGCCACCACCGCCGGACCGAACCACGCGCGGCCGCCGTGGCGTGCGGCCATGGGCGGCAGGCGGTGGCGGAGCCATCCGCGCGCGAACCCGAACCCCTCCTGGTGACGCACGAACGCGGCCAGCCCGGAGCGGCCGCGGTGCGCGACGCGCACGGCGGGATCGAAGCGCACGCCCCCGGGCCATCGGGCGATCGCGAGCTGGCAGAGCAGCGTGTCCTCGCCGGCGACGAACGACACGCGTCGCGTTCCCCGCCCGCTCCGGGACGGCATCGAGGGGAACCCGCCGGCGGCGTCGAACGCCTCGCGACGGACGACCAGGTTGCAGGCCGGCAGGTGCTCGATGGGACCCCGCGGCCGCGCCGGGACGAAGTCCGGAAACGCGAGCAGGTAGTCGGCCGCCGCGACGGGATGCCGCGATCGCGCGTCGAGGATCGGCCCGCCCACGACCACGGCGCCGTCCGCCAGCGCCGCCGCCGCCGCGGACAGCCAGCCCTGCTCGGGGACGCAGTCGGCATCGGTGAACGCGAGCACGCCGCCGCGCGCCTGCCCGGCCCCCAGGTTCCGCGCATCCGACGGCGAGAGCGGCCCGGCGCTGCGGATCACGCGCACGGCATCGAACACACGGGCGTCGGTCCGCAGGTCGCCGGGCGGTCCGCTGTCCACCACGATGATCTCGGGGCGCAGATCCCCGTCCTGCCGGTGGAGCGCGGCGAGGCAGGCCACGAGCTCGCGTCCGTGGCCGCGGCAGGGCACGACGACCGAGATGTCGGGGCTCATCCGATCCAGCGGCGCGCCACGCGCCACCACCCGTCGAGGGCCGTCGAGAGGCCGTTCGCCCACCGCCGCTCCGCATCCGACCGGAGGAAGTTGGGCGCGAGGGGCACCGGGCCGCCGGAGAGGAGCGCGCGGTCGGACACCCTGCGGTTCCCCTGCACCGCGCGCCGGGCGCGGAGGATCGCCCCCGCGGACCCCGCCGTGGCGAGCCACGCGCGCGCCCACTCCCCCGCCCAGCCGCGGGTGAGCGCCCCGGCGAGCGTGATCCCCTCGTACGCCGCGAGCGCGGGGAGGAGCGCCAGCAGCGTGCGCGGGCGGTAGTACGTGAGCACGATCCGGAGCCGGTTTCGCTGCGTGTAGTAGCCCCGCAGGGGCGGATACCGGCTGGCGGCGTCGTCACGGAAGGCGAGACCCGGCGTGCCCGCGCCGCGGTCGTGCAGGGCCACCGCCCGCGGCTCCACGACGATCGCGTGTCCCCGCGACCGCAGCCGCAGCCCGAACTCGAGGTCCTCGAGGTAGAAGAAGTACGCCTCGTCGTACCCGGCGGCTTCGAGCGCGACGGCGCGCTCCACGAGCAGGCAGCCGCTCAGGCAGGCGCCCACCGGCCGCGTCACCCCCGGCGCGCCGTCGCGTGAACGCCACGCGTTGCGCAGCGTCATCGTCCCCAGGAAGTGGGCCTCGGCGCCGTCGGCCTGGACCGTGTCCGTCCGCGGGTACAGCACGATGCGCGGGACGGCGACCGCCGCGCCCGACGCGCGGCGCGCCTCGAGGAGCGCGCGCAGCGCTCCGGGCTCCAGGTAGACGTCGTGGTCCAGCAGGAGCACGAGGTCCGACGCTGCGCGCCGCAGACCCGCGTTGCGTGCCGCGCCGGGCCCCCGGTTCTCCGCGAGCCGCACGACGGCGGCCGCGGGGAAGGCTCGGAGCGCGCGCCGGAGGCTGTCGTCGGAGGACCCGCAGTCGACGACGATCGTCTCGACCACCCGGACGTCCTGCGCCTCCAGCGCGCGCAGCACGCGCTCGAGCCGCTCGCCGCTGTTGAAGTTCGTGACGACCGCGCTGACGGCCGCGGTCTCGGGCGCAGCCGGGGTCGTGCTGCGGGCGCCGTTACGCACCGGGGGCTCCCGTCACGGAGCCGGCGCCGGCCTGACGAGCCTCCCTCGGATTCCCCTTCGCGCCGCCGGGGGCGGTCGGGCCGGCCACCCGCGTCGACGTGCCCAGGGTCCTGTCGAGGTGGCGCGCGAGTCGCAGCGCGAGCGCCACGATCGTCAGGGTGGGGTTGGCCAGACCGGACGTCGGAAACACGGAGCTCCCGGCGACGAACACGTTCGGGACTCCGTGAAGCCGTCCGTCCGGGTCCACGACGCCGTGCCGGGGATCGTGACTCATCCGCGTGGTGCCGATGTGGTGGCTCCCGCCTCCGAGCGACGCCGGCCAGCCGGTCGCCGGATCGTCGGGCAGCGCCGCGGCCCGTCCGATCCCCGCGGAGGCGAGGTCGTCGGTCAGGACCTCGACGGCGCGCCGCAGGGCGCGGCGCTCGAGCCCGCCCGGCGTCCAGCGAAGGTGCGGGTAGGGCCTGCCGAAGGGGTCGCTGCGGGTCCCGAGCGTGACGCGGTTGTCGGGATCCGGGACGGCTTCGAGGAACGCCCGGGCGACGAACCGCGGCGGGCGGCTGCCGCGGTCCGCTCTCTTGGCCAGGGCGAGGGCGGCGATCGTCGGGGCGCCCGCCGCCACGGCGCGGACGTGCGCTCCGAACCCGCGCGGGAGGGCGCGGATGCGCGCCGAACGCTGGAGCTCGAGCGCCGACTGCATCGCCTTCGAGGCGTGCGCCGCGTGCGCCTTGTACGCGGGCGGGAACACGAAGCCGCACCGCACCAGCCGCTCGCGGCGGACGAGGTCGTCGTCGAGCGCCAGCACGCCCAGCACGCTCCGCCGCCGGTCGCGGCGGTCGCCCAGCGCGTACAGTGCGAAGGCGGAGCGGGGTCGCTCCAGCCGGAGAAGGGCCGCGTTCACGTACGGATGCTCCATGAAGAAGCGCCCGACGAGATCGTGCGCGTTGGCCAGTCCCCCGCGTCCGCGGGCCGAGAGGAGGAGCAGGCGCGCGTTCTCGATCCCGCCCGCGGCGAGCACGAACACGCGGGCCTCGACGCGGAAGCGGCCGCCGTCCAGGGTGCCCGCGGCCACCGCGGCGACGCGGTCGCCCGCGCCGGTCTCGAGATGGAGCGCGTGAGCGTGGAGGAGCACGCGGACGTTCCCGGCGCGCGCGATCCCCTCCCGGAACGCCGCGCCGAACCGGACGGGCGGGCTGAGCCGCCAGACGAGAGTGCGGAGGCGGCCGGATCGAAGGTCGAGCACCGGCCGGTCCGGCGTCGTGCACCTCGCCGGGTCGTGGTCCGCGCTGCCGACGCCGCAGATCCCCGCGGCGCGCTCGTAGAGGTCGTCGAGCTCGCGCCGCGCGAGCGGCCATCCGCTGTGCGGGATCCACGAGCGGGGTTCGAAGTCCACCGGGTCCAGCGGACGGCAGCCGCCGGTCCAGATCGAGGACGTGCCGCCGAACCCGGCGGCGCGCGTGCGGTCGAGCGGCGGATACGGCGACCCGGCGCTCTCGCCGCCGAGGAGCTCCTGCGCCCGTCCGGCGCCGCGCAGGCCACCGGTCTCGAGCAGGCAGATTCGAAGCCCCCCGCCGGCGAGCTCGCGCGCGATCGTGAGCCCCGCCGGACCCGCGCCGACGATGCAGAGATCGGCGCGGACGACGGCGCCGTCCTCGAGCCTCCGCCCATCCTGGATCACGGGGCCCGCCGCACGTTCGCGCCGTGCAGCTCCAACGGCGCTGGACACCCCCGAGAGGCGCCGGTACACTGTCGCGCCATGCCGCACCGCCGCGGGGTGCCCGTTCTCTCCATCACGCCCGCGGCCCGCCGACCGGCCGGCGTCGCAGAGGCCACGTCGTGAGCCTCGGCATCGTGATGGCGACGCTGGCGGGCGCCGGAAACGTCCTCGGCGGCCTCGGGATCGTGACGCGCGACCGCTGGAGCGCCGCGGCGCTCAAGTCGTTCGTCGCGGTGGGGGCCGGGTTCATGCTCGGGGTGGCGTTCCTCGACGTGCTGCCCGAGGCCCAGCGCCACACCGACGCCGCCCTTCCGATCGCGCTCGTCGGCTACCTCCTCATCCACCTCTTCGAGCACTGCCTCGTCCCGCACTTCCACTTCGGCGCGGAGACACGGCTTCACGACGACTTCCTGAGCCGCGCGGGCGGCACGGGGGCGCTCGTCGGCCTCACGCTCCACGCGTTCTTCGACGGACTGTCCATCGCCTCGGGCTTCCTCGTCTCGGCGCCGCTGGGGGTGCTCCTCTTCGTGGCGATCATCCTGCACAAGCTGCCCGAGGGGTTCACGCTGGCGTCGATCCTGCTCCTCACCGGACGCTCGCCGCGCACCGCCGTCATCGCCACCGTCTGGCTCGCGGCGGCGACCGTCGCCGGCGCCGCGGCGATGGACGCGGCGCGGGCGCAGCTCGGCACCGGCCTCGCGCTCTCCGCCGGCGCGGCGGTGTACGTGGCCGCCTCCGACCTCGTGCCCGAGGCGAACCGCGAGCGCGGGGTCGTCCTGCCCTTCGCGGTGTTCGCGGGCGTCGCCCTGTACCTCGTCAGCCGGGCGCTGCTGGACTGACGGGAGCCGGGCCGGGATCCGGCTCCCCCGCCGGGTCGCGCGCGAGGTGGAGCAGGGCCTCGGCTGCCCGCTGGGCCTCGCCCCACGTGTCGAGATAGGCCGTCAGCGGATCGACGGCGACGGAATCGGCGGGGCCGGCGGTGGACGCCACGTCGCCAGGCGCGGCCGGAGCCGGGACCGCTCCGTCGCCTGCGGCCGGCGTGGCGAGGGCATCCGCCGGGTCGCCCCGCGCCGCGGCCGTGGAATCCGCGCGGGCGGCCTCGGCCGCGGCGGCCGCTTCGGCCCGCGCGGTCCCCGCCGCGGCGGGGGCGAGCTCCGCGGCCCTCCCCAGCGACGCGCGCAGGGTGTGCACCAGGTCGCGCACCTCGGAGGCGCGCCGGCGGAGCACGTCCGGCACGGAATCCGCCGCCAGCGCGCGGGCCGCGGCGTCGAGCGCGGGAATCCGCGCCGCCGAACCTTCCACGTCCACCGCTTCGAGCAGCGGGCGCACGCCCACGAACGACCGCCGAAGCCGCTCGAGCGCCGGCCACTCCAGCGGGAGGAGCGCGCCCTCGCCGTCCAGACGGGGATCGCCGAGGACCGGGGGCCGGAGAGCGCCGCGGGGCGGCGTGGGCCCCTCCGTCTCCTGCGCGGCGCTCGCCGGGACCGCGCCCGCCAGGAGGAGGAGGGCGACCGACGCCGGGCGCCAAACGACGGAGGCCCCGCCGCGGCGGGGCCCCCTGTCGCCGAACCGATCGGCCGGGCGGGCTAGCGTTCGACCGCTCCCCCCGGCGGCTGGAGCGCCGCCTCGATCGCGGCGTCGCGCTCCTCCGCCAGCTTGAAGACGTCGCGCAGCGTCTCGCCCTCCCGCAGCAGCTCCACCGCGGTCATCAGCGCGACGTCGGCCTGCATCACCTGCCGCCGCGCCACGGCCTCGCCGTGGTAGTGGGCGATCATCACCGAGCGCAGGGAGTCCACGATGAAGTCGCGCTCGGCCTCGAACTCCTCGGGCGCGAAGAGGATGTCCTTCGAGCGGGCGAACTCCAGGAAGTCCTCGATCTCCGCCTCGCTCGGCTGCCAGCTCGCCGGCAGCTTGTCGTGGGCCGCCCGGTAGTGCACGGCGTAGTCGAAGTAGACACCCTTGGCCCGCAGCTCCTCCACGAGCTTCCGGCCGGCGGTCGTCAGGGTGTCGCTCACGACGAGGTCCGGCGTGATGCCGCCGCCGCCGTACACCTCGCGGCCCATGTCGGTGTGGAACACCAGGCTGTCCGGCACCTCGCCCTCCTCCCGCGCGGCCTCGACGACCGGCGGCAGCTCGTCGCCGTCGCCGACCATCGCGAGCAGCGGGTCGTCGGACTCCTCGCGCTGGATGTTGCGGCCGCTCGGCGTGTAGTAGCGCGCGGTCGTGAGCTTGAGCGCGGCCTGGTTCCCCTCGAGCGGGAACAGGCTCTGGACGAGCCCCTTCCCGAAGCTCGTGCGGCCGAGGATCAGCGCGCGGTCGTGGTCCTGCAGGGCGCCGGCGAGGATCTCGGACGCGCTGGCGGTGCCGCCGTCCACGAGCACGATCATCGGGAACGTGCCGTAGTTCACGTCGTCGTGGGCGTGGTACTTCCGGTTCTGCTCCGGCATCCGGCCGCGCGTGGACACCACCAGCTCCCCCCGCTCCAGGAACAGGTCGGTGACGTCGATGGCCTGGTCGAGGAGCCCGCCCGGGTTGCCGCGCAGGTCGAGGACGAGGCTCCGCATGCCCTGACGGCGCAGGTTCTCCACCGCGGCCTGCACCTCGCGGGCGCCGCGCTCCGAGAACTGCCGGAACCGCACGTAGCCCACGCCGCCGTCCAGGAGCCACGCGTACGGGACGCTGGGGATGTCGATCGCCTGCCGGCGGATCGTGATCTCGATCGGCTCCGTCAGGCCCTCGCGGGCGATGGTCAGGACGACCTCGCTGCCGGCCGGGCCCCGGAGCTCGTCCACCGCGCGCTCGCTGGACCAGCCGTGGGTGCTGCGGCCGTCCACCGCCATGATCCGGTCGCCGGAGTGGATGCCGGCCCGGTACGCGGGGGTGCCCTCGATGGGCGCGACCACCGTGAGCACGTCGTCGCGGATGTCGATGCTGATGCCCAGACCCTCGTAGTTCCCGCTCGTGTGCACCTTGAGGTCCTCGTACTCGTCGCGGGTGAGGAACTCCGAGTACGGGTCCAGGCTCTCCACGAGACCCTTGATGGCGCGCAGGTAGAGCTCGTCGTCGTCGATCCGGTCCACGTATTTCTGCGAGACCTGCTCCACGACCTCGCTCAGCAGGCGGACGTTCTCGTACCCGCCGCGGCGCGCCGCCGACAGGTCGTCGTAGAGGAGCCCGGCGCCGAGCAGCGCCGTGAAGAAGAGGGCCGTGACGAGGAAGCCTGCGCGTCGCTGCATCATCGGAGGTCGTTCGCGGGTCGAGGGTCGGAGGACGGAGTCGGGAACGGGGTCGGCGTCGGAGCGGACGCCGGGCTCGAGGTCGAAGGTTCGAGCAACGCGGTCACCCGCCGCCGGATGTCGCGCTCCAGGTCGTCGGCCGGGCGGCGGCCGTCCAGCACCAGCCAGCGGGAGGGGTCCGCCGCGGCCCGTGCGCGGTACACGTCGCGCACGCGGCCGTGGAAGGCCGCGCTCTCGCCCTCCAGCCGGTCGGCGCCCCGGTCGGCGGCGGCGCGCCGCAGCCCCTCCTCCGGCGGGAGGTCGAGCAGCACCACGAGGTCGGGCCGCAGGCCGCCCGTCGCCACCCGGTTCACGGCCGCGAGCTCGTGCGCCGGGACCCCGCGGCCGCCGCCCTGGTACGCCCAGGTCGAGTCCTCGTAGCGGTCGAGCAGCACGACCCGTCCCGCCGCGAGCGCCGGCTCGAGCGCCTCGCGCACCAGCTGCGCGCGCGCCGCCGCGTAGAGCAGGAGCTCGGTCCTGCCGTCCATCGGCTGCGAGGCCGGATCCAGCAGCACGGAGCGAACCGCCTGACCCACCCGGGTGCTCCCGGGGTCCCGCGCCACCGTCACCGGAACGCCGCGCCCCTCGAGCCAGCTCGCGAGGCGGCCGATCTGCGTGCTCTTGCCGCTCCCCTCGCCGCCCTCGAACACCACGAGCGGCCGGCGTTCCGCCGGGGCCGTGCTCAACCTACCGCCGCGAGCGCACCGGGACAATCGAACCCGTCGGCGATTCGCCTCCGCGCGGCGCCCTTTCGCCGGCCCGGCGGGCGTTTCACAATGGTACACCCCGTCCTGCCCGCCGTTCGCCTCCACCGGTCCCCTGGCGGAGCCTGGCCCCGATGACCTCCGACCGCTGGCTCGCCACCGTCCTGTTCACGGATCTCGTGGACTCGACCGGGCACGCCGCCCGGCTCGGCGACCGGCCGTGGCGGGACCTCCTCGAACGCCACCACGCGGCCGTCCGGCGGGAGCTGGAGCGCTTCGGCGGCCGCGAGGTGGGGACCGCCGGCGACGGGTTCGTGGCCGCCTTCGACCAGCCCGAGCAGGCCGTTCGCTGCGCGATGGCGCTGCGGCGCGCGCTGCGCGAGCTCGGCCTCGAGATGCGCGCGGGGCTGCACGCGGGAGAGGTCCAGACCGTCGCCGGGTCGCTCGGCGGAATCGCCGTTCACATCGGCGCCCGGATCGGCGCCCTCGCCGGCCCCGGCGAGGTGCTGGCCTCGGGCACGGTCCGCGACCTCGTGGCGGGCTCGGGCCTGGAGTTCCGCGACCGCGGCGTGCACGAGCTCCGCGGCGTCCCGGGCGAGTGGCGCACGTTCGCGGTCGTGGACTCCGCCGATCGCGCCTCCGCCGCCGCGTCGGCCGTCCCCGCGGCGCCGTCCGCGCGCGGGCGCCTCAGGCCGCTCGTCGCGGCCGGTCTCCTCGCGCTGGTCGTGGCCGCCGGCGCCGTCTGGCTGCTCCGGAGGAACGCCCCGCAGCCCACCCGTGCCGCGTCTCCCCTCGCCGTGGCGGTCCTGCCGTTCGCCGTCCGCGCCGGACCGGACCTGGCGTACCTGTCGGAAGGCATGGTCAACCTGCTGAGCACGAAGCTGGACGGCGCGGGCGCGCTGCGGAGCGTGGATCCGCGCGCCGTCGTGGGCGCCGCGGACGCCGCGTCGGGCGAGGGCGTGACGGCCCCCGAGCAGGGTCGTGCGGTGGCCGCCCGCCTGGGCGCGGGCCTCTTCCTGCTGGGCACCGTGCTCCAGGCCGGGGATCGGCTCCACCTCGACGCGACGCTCTACGGCGAGCGTGCGGAGACCGTCGCAGAGGCCTCGGTGGAAGGCGAGGCCGACCGGCTCTTCGAGCTCGTGGACGAGCTGGTGGCGGAGCTCCTCCGCGAGCGTTTCAGCGGCCCCGCCTCCCGCCTGAGCCGCATCTCGGCCCTGACCACGCACTCGCTCCCCGCGCTCAAGGCGTACCTCGTGGGGGAGGCGGCTCTGCGATCGGGTCACTACCGGGACGCGATGACCTCCTTCCAGACGGCGGTCGCGGCGGACAGCACGTTCGCCCTGGCGTGGTACCGCCTCAGCGTGACGGCGGACTGGACGTCGGCGCCGCAGGAGATCCGCCGGGCCGCGGCCGAGCAGGCGGTGCGATTCGGAGAGCGGCTCTCCGCGCACGACCGCCAGCTCCTCGACGCGTTCCTCACCTTCCGCCGCGGAGCCGGATCCGAGGCGGAGACCCGCCTCCGCGCGATCCTGGCGAGCTACCCCGAGGACGTGGATGCGTGGTACCAGCTCGGCGAGAACATCTTCCACTACCGGCCCGACCTCGGCGGATCGATCTCGGAGTCGCGCGAGGCGTGGGAGCGCGTGCTGGAGGTGCAGCCCGACGACGTCCTCTCGCTCACGCACCTCGCCCGGGTCGCGGCGGCCGAAGGCCGCACGGCCGAGCTGGACTCGATCGTGGACCACACCATGCGCGTCGGCGCCGGCGGAGACCGCGCGCTCGAGATGGAGGCGCTCCGCGCCTGGGCCGGCGACGATGCGGCCGAGCAGGCGCGCGTCGAGTCCGCCCTGGCGGAGGCCGACGACGTCGTGCGCTACATCTCCGTGTGGGACGCCGCTGTCTACGCGGGCAACCCCGAGGGCGCCCGCCGGATCGCGCGGATCATCGCCCAGGAGTCCCCCTCGCTCCACGCGCGCGCGACCGGGCTCGCCCTCCAGGCGACGCTCGAAGTCGCCGCCGGCCGACCGGCGGCGGCCGCCGCGAGGCTGCGCGACGCGGAGGCGCTCGACGAGGCGGTCTCGCTCGAGCACCGCGCGCTCCTCGCCGTGATGCCCTTCGTCGAGGACCCGCCGGAGAGCCCGCAGGCGGTCCGCCAGCGCCTGCGCCGCTGGGACCCGGCAGCCGTCTCGTCCAGCGGCCTCGCCAGCATGTGGTACACGGCGGACGACGACGTGCACGTGCCGATCGGCCGCTACGTCGTCGCGCTCCTCGACGCGCGGCTCGGCGCGGCGCAGGCGGCGCGGCAGGCGGTCCCCGTGCTGGACTCGTGGACCGGAAGCCCCGAGGCGCGCACGCTCGCGCACAACCTCGCCCGCGGCGTGGAGGCCGAGCTGGCGCTCCAGACGGGTCGTGCCGACGAGGCGCTCGAGGCGCTCGAGGCCCTCCGCCAGGAGATCCCGTACATCCTCCAGCTCTCGTCCACGTTCTACCTCCAGGGGCGCGAGCGTTTCCTCCGGGCGCGGCTCCTCGAGCGCGCCGGCCGGCTGGAGGACGCCGTCCTCTGGTACGGGTCGTTCGACGGGCACTCGATCTACGACCTCCCCTACGTCGCCCCCGGTCGGCTCGCGCGGGGCCGGCTGCTGGAGCGGATGGGGCGGGCCGACGAGGCGGCCGCCGAGTACGCGGCGGTCGTCGAGGCGTGGCGGGACTGCGAGCCGGCGCTCCGCCCGGCGTGGGAGGACGCGCGGCGTGGGCTGGAGCGCACCGGCGGGATCAATCGTAGTACTCGACCCCCAGGTGCGTGATCTGCTCCTCGCCCCGGAGCCAGCGCAGCGTGTTCTTGAGCTTGGTCAGCTGGATGAAGAGGTCGTGCTCGGGGTAGAGCTCCGGCGCCGTCATCGGGCTCTTGAAGTAGAACGACAGCCACTCCTGGATGCCCTTCATCCCGGACCGCGCGGCGAGATCGAGGAACAGCGCCAGGTCGAGCACGATCGGCGCCGCGAGGATCGAGTCCCGGCAGAGGAAGTCCACCTTGATCTGCATCGGGTACCCGAGCCAGCCGAAGATGTCGAGGTTGTCCCAGCCCTCCTTGTTGTCACCCCGCGGCGGGTAGTAGTTGATCCGAACCTTGTGGTAGAAGCGCTCGTAGAGCTCGGGGTAGACCTCGGGCTGCAGGATGTACTCGAGGACCGAGAGCTTGGACTCCTCCTTCGTCTTGAAGGACTCGGGGTCGTCGAGCACCTCGCCGTCGCGGTTCCCCAGGATGTTCACCGAGAACCAGCCTGACAGGCCGAGCAGGCGCGCCTTGAGCATCGGCGCCAGCACGGTCTTGAGCAGCGTCTGCCCCGTCTTGAAGTCCTTGCCCGCGATCGGGACCGCGCGGTCGGCCGCGAGCGCCGTGAGCGCCGGAACGTCCACCGACAGGTTCGGGGCGCCGTTGGCGTAGGGGACGCCGGCCCGGATCGCGGCGTACGCGTAGAGCATCGAGGGCGCGATCGCCGGGTCGTTGTCGCGGAGCGCGCGCTCGAACGCGGCCACGCTCGCGTGCGCGCCGGTGGGCTGCAGGAAGATCTCGGTCGAGCCGCACCAGACCATCACCATCCGGTCCAGCCGGCGCTCGCGCCGGAACCGCTCGATGTCCTCCACGAGCTGCTCCGCGAGCTCCATCTTGTTCCGGCCGCGCTTCACGTTCGGCCCGTCGAGCTTCTTCACGTAGAAGTTGTCGAACGCCGCGGGCCACGGGCGGATCCCCTCCAGGAAGGGCTGCACGGCGTCGAGGAGCTGCGGCTCGAGCACGCCGGCGTTGCGGGCGGAGCGGTAGGCGTCGTCCTCGAAGATGTCCCAGCCCCCGAACTCCAGGTCCTCGAGGCGCGCCAGCGGGACGAACTCGGCGACCCGCGGATTGCGGCGGTCGGTGCGCTTCCCGAGCCGGATGTGCCCCATCTGGGTGAGCGAGCCGATCGGCTTCGCGAGGCCGCGGCGTGCGGCCTCGACGCCGGCGATGAACGTCGTGCTCACCGCGCCGAGCCCCGGCAGGAGCACCCCCAGCTTGCCCTCGGCGGGCCGGATCGACTGCCCGCCGCCCGCGCGCGATTCCGTTGCGTCCGCCATGCCGCTCCTCGTGGAAGGTGCCTGAAGGGGGGTCGCGCCGTCAGTCGCGTCCGGAGACCGTCCCGGTCGGACGGCCGCGGAGCCGCTCCGGCGGGATCGGCTCCTCGAGCGGGACGCCGCGCGCCACCGCGTAGACGGCGAAGATGCGCTGCACCGCGGTCGAGATCGACAGCGCCGCGAGGACCGCGAGCGCCACCGCGAGCGCGTCCAGCCCCAGCATCGCCCCGGCGCCGAGCAGCACGACGCGCTCCGGCCGCTGCAGGAGCCCCACGCGGCACGGGATCCCGAGCGCCTCCGCGCGCGCGCGGGTGTAGCTCACCATCAGCGCACCGCCGGCCGCGGCGAAGACCACGTAGATCATCCACGAGCGGTCGCTGTCCAGGAAGACCGCGACGAGGCTCGCGTAGATCACGAGCTCCGAGATCCGGTCGAGCGTGGAATCGTAGAAGGACCCGAACTTCGACGCGAGGCCGCTCTCGCGCGCCACGCGGCCGTCCAGGATGTCGAAGACCCCGGCCAGGATCACGACGAGCCCGCCGAGGCGCACCTCACCGGCGAAGAAGATCGCCGCCGCGGCGAGCGTGACGACGAACCCCAGCGTGGTCAGCACGTTCGGGTGCACCCGCGCCCGCACGAGGACGGAGGCGACGGGCGCGAGGCCGCGCTGCACCAGGGCCTTCAGGAACTCGGGAAACAAGAGGCTCCGCCGCCTCCCGGCCGGATCCGGCCCCCGCGCCGCGCGGCGCGGCCTAGATGTGCTGGTCGATCTTTTCCCTGAGCTTGGACTTGGGGACGGCGCCGAGGATCGTGTCCACCACCTGGCCGCCCTTGAAGAAGAGGATGCTGGGGATCGACCGGATGCTGTACGTGGAGGCGCTGCGCGGGTTGGCGTCCACGTCGAGCTTGTAGATCCGGATCCGTCCCTGGTACTCCTCGGCCAGCTCGTCGAGGACCGGCGCCACCATGCGGCACGGACCGCACCAGGACGCCCAGAAGTCCACGAGGGCCAGGCCGTTGTCGGCCTTCACCGTCGTGTCGAAGTCGCCGTCGGTCGCCACCAGCGTGTGTGCGGCCATCTAAACCCTTGTGCAGTACGGTTGTGCGGGGAGGAAGAGCCGGACAAATTACGGCCCGCCCTGTGATCGTGTCAAACCCGGTACGGAGGGTGGCGGACGCGGATTCCTGCGGGCTCGGCGGCCGCCCCGCAGGGCGGCGTCCGGCCGATGCAAACCCTGCGGCGCGGCGCTCCCCTCGGTGCTTCCTTCCGACGGCGGCGGAGCCTGGAACCTTCCCCCCCCTCGCGAATCGGCCGGCGGGAAGCCGGCACGTCCACCTTCCGGCCTGCCGGCGCCGCCCTCGATCACGTGGGCATCGCCGTGACCAGCCTCGTGGACGCGCTCCCCCTGTGGCGGGACGTGCTCGGCCTCGCGTCCGGCGAACCCGAGGAGCTGGCCGCCGAAGGCGTTCGCGTCGTCTTCCTCCCGGTGGCGGCCGGCGCCGCCGTGGAGCTCCTCGAGCCCACGCGCGACGATTCGCCGGTGGCGAAGTTCCTCGCCAAGCGCGGGCCCGGCGTCCACCACCTCTCCTTTCGCGTCGCGAGCTGCGTCGAGGCCATCCGGGCGGCCGAGGCGGCCGGGATCCGAATCGTGCCTCCGGCGCCGCGGCCAGGCGCCCGCGGCCGGCTCGTGGCCTTCTTCCACCCGGCGGACACCGGCGGACTCCTCATCGAGGTGTGCGAGTGAGCCTCGCCTCGCGCCTGTTCCCGCTCGACCCGCACATCCGCTACGTCGCGGAGAACCGCGGCGGCACCATCGTGGAGATGACGCAGCGCCCGGAGCGGCCCACGCTCAACCCGCACGAGACCGACCGGATGGAGGAGCTGATCGTGAATCCCGTCCTGCTGGAGCTCGTCCGCCGCCGCGGCCGGCTGGACCTGGACGGGATGCGCTGGGTGCTGATCCGCTACGGGACGCTCTACGAGCTGGTGCTCCCCACCGACGAGGGGCACGTGTCGGTGGGGATCGACCTGGACGCGGACGTCGCCGAGGTCGTCCAGCGCGTGCTGGAGCGATCGTCTCCCGCGGCCCCGGATCCCCCGCCGCGGTGACGAGGAGGGACGACGGTCAGATCGGTGCGCGCGTGCGGCGCAGCCGGACGGCGCCGAAGAGGAACACCGCGGTGACGGCGAGGCCGATCCACAGCCCGGGTCTCGTCACGAGCTGCCCCAGCGGCTCGGGCACCATCGTCTCCAGGGTCATCGGACCCGCGGACGCGGAGAGTCCGCCCCCGCCCGTCACCCGCTGCAGCAGCGCCGCGGCGAACCGCGACGTGTCGAACGCGATCTTCTCGACCGCGGCGATCACCACGACCGGCAGGACGGCCCACAGGATGGGCATCCGCCTGGCCCAGGCCGAGGCGAGCAGCAGCCATCCGTAGAACGGCGCGTACCACAGGCCGTGGAACACCACGACGTGGGCGAAGCTCGCCACCGACATCTCGAAGAACGGCACGTGCCGCCACAACGTCCCGGCGCCCGGGCCGGCGGCCGCGAGCACGGCGCCGCCGGCGAGCAGCATGATCATGTGCGCCGTCACGGTGAGCGCGAACGTCAGCAGCGGAAGGACGAGGATGGGAATGCTCGCCTTGGACAGGACCGTCGTGAGATCCGAGACCGGGAGCGACTTCCAGAAGAGGATGCTGCGATCGCGGCGTTCCCCGTACAGCGCATCGACGCTGTAGACCACCGCGACCACCATCGAGACGGCCATGAGCACGAGCGCCACCATGACGTACGGCTGCTGGACCGCCTCCTGCTGCTGCATCGGCCCGAGCGCCGAGACCGCATTGATCTTCCCCGGCAGGCGGACGAGCCCGATCGGGAAAGCCGCCAGGAAGACGGCGGCCACGGCCAGCGGGGCCAGGTAGACGGAGCGGTTCTCCCAGAGCTCGCGCCGCACGGCCCAGATCAGCGGCCGCACCGTCCGCCTCCCGTCGTTGCCGTTCATCGTGCCGCCCCCTCCGCCGGGTTGCCGCCGTCCACGTCCTGCCGACCGCCGACGACCGCGGTGAACAGGTCTCCGACGCTGGGCGTGCGCACGTCGCCCAGCCCGGCCAGCCTCTGCCGGTCCACCCCCTCGAACAGCAGCACGCTGCGGCCCACCGCCTGCCGCTCGTGGATGGGACGGAGGGCGCGCGCCGCCGCCACCCTGTCGGGATGCACCAGCACCTCGCTGAACTGCGACTCGACCTCTTCCATGCTGCGGGTGAAGACGACGCGGCCGCGATCCAGGAACACCAGATCGGTGAGGACGTGCTGGACCTCCTCCACCTGGTGGGTGGCCACGATCACGGTGCGGCTGCGCTCCAGGTAGTCGCCGAGCAGCGAGTCGTAGAACTGCTTCCGGTACAGGAGGTCCAGTCCGAGCGTCGGCTCGTCGAGCACCAGCAGCCGCGCATCGATGGCCATCACCAGCGCGAGGTGCAGCTGCGTCACCATGCCCTTCGACAGCTCCCGGACCCTGCGGGCCGCGCCGATCGAGGTCTTCGCCAGGAAGGCCTCGGCTTTCCCGCGATCGAACCGGGGGTGCACGCCGGCCACGTAGTCGAGAGCCTGCCGGACCCGGATCCAGCGCGGCAGCACGGCGACGTCGGCGATGAACGAGACGTCGCGCATGAGCCGATCGCGCTCCGTCCACGGATCGAGTCCGAGCACGCGCAGCCGCCCCGCGTACGACGTGAGGCCGACGATCGCGTTCAGCGCGGTGGTCTTGCCGGCGCCGTTCGGCCCCACGACGCCGAGGATGCGGCCTTCCTCGACCCGCAGGTCGACGCCGTCCAGCGCGACGGTGCCGCCGTACGTCTTGCGGAGCCCGCGTGCTTCGACGATCGCCATGGGCTCAGCGCTCCTCTGCGGGAGGACGGGGCGCGGCGGAGCGGTCCGGCGCCGCGCCCGCGGGCGACTCGCGCGCCGGGACGCCCAGGAGCTCCCCGGCCGAGAGGCCGAGGCGCTGGATCGTCTCGTGAACCCGCGGCCACTCCTCCTCGAGGAACTTCCGCCGCTCGTCCCGCAGGAGCAGGGCGCGGGCGCCGGCGTTGACGAACATGCCGCGGCCGCGCCGGGCCTCCACGACGCCTTCGTCGGCCAGCTGCCCGTAGCCCTTCAGGACCGTGAGGGGATTGATCCGGTATTCCGCCGCCACGTGACGGACCGACGGCAGCGGATCGCCTTCCTCGAGCCCCCGGTCCAGGATCATCGCGGCGACGCGGTCGCGGATCTGGCGGTAGATCGGCTGGGCGTCGTTCCACTCACGGTCCATCAGGCTCGCCGAATCAGGTCAACCGGGGACGCCGCCCCCGGCGTTCGTCCGCTGAAGGTCGAACCGGACCCGCGCCGCGTTCCCGTCCGGCATCCTGTACGTCCACTCTTCCGTGTGGTGGTTCTCGTCGATGAACGTGAAGACGGCGCGCTGCATGTGCCCGTGGGAATCGTCGCCGTCGAGCGAGACCAGGTCGAACTCCAGCGTCTTCCCGTCCGGCGAGGCCTTGCCCACCATCCGCGGCCGGTTCCCGGCGTCGCAGTAGTGCGTCAGGACCAGCCGGTCTTCGTCGAGATGGAACATCGTGAGCGGATGGTCGGGTCGTCCGGAGATCGACATCTCGTGCACGAAGGCGTTGCCCAGGGACGTCACGCGCAGCGAGAGCTGCGCGAAGTTGCCCTCGACCTCCTCGTAGACCGGGTCGGTCGTCAGCCGGCCGACCCACGAGCCCGCCAGCGTCTTGAGCTTGTCGAACGCTCCCCGCGCGCCGGGCGCCGCGGCGTCGACCGAGGCGTGCTCCGCCGAGGACTGCGCGAACGTCGGCGTCGAACCCGACAGCAGCAGGATGGACAGCGCGAAACAGGTGAGTCTCATCGTTCCTTCTCCGCGAGGCGGCCGTTGGTGCCGGTGGCGGACGGAGGTGGTGGAGGACCCGACCGCCATAGTGTTATACTGATCTATAACACCAGCTCACGAAGGGCGCAAGTCCCGGAGATAGGGCCCCGCGGAGGGGCTGACTCAACCCTATGGAAGTCTGGTTCCGATCAGGACTTGGACTGTTCGACGGGAGCAGCGCGCGATGTCCACGGAGTTCGAGCGCGGGCGTGCCCGGGCGCCTCTATCGGCGCGTCCCCGCCTTCCCCCTCGGCTCCGCCGCGGCCGCCTTCCGCCGGCCGTCCCCGTCCGCGGCCTCCACCCTCGGCGTCGAGGTCTCGAACGTGAACTCCCCGTCCGCCGCGACGTCCACCCGGACGTGGTCGCCGTCCTCGACGTCGCCGGAGAGGATCCGCAGCGACAGCGGGTTCTGCACCAGCCGCTGGATCGCGCGCTTGAGCGGCCGCGCGCCGTAGACCGGGTCGAAGCCCTCGCGGGCGAGCCGCCGCTTCGCGGCCGGCGAGAGCTCGATCGTGATCCCGCGCTCCGCCACGACCTTCTCCAGCCGCCGGAGCTGGATCTCCACGATCTGCTCGAGCTGCCCCTCGGTCAGCCGGTGGAACAGCACGATCTCGTCCACGCGGTTCAGGAACTCCGGCCGGAAATGCTGCCGGAGGGCGTTGAGCACGGCCTTCTCGACCTGCTCCGCCGGAGCGTCGGTCATCTCCTGGATGTACTGGCTCCCGATGTTCGACGTCATCACGATCACGGCGTTGCGGAAATCCACCACCCGCCCCTGGCCGTCGGTGAGCCGGCCGTCGTCGAGGATCTGGAGCAGGGCGTTGAAGACGTCCGGATGCGCCTTCTCGATCTCGTCGAAGAGGACGACCGAGTACGGGCGGCGCCGAACGGCCTCGGTGAGCTGGCCGCCTTCCTCGTAGCCGACGTACCCCGGCGGCGCGCCGATCAGGCGCGACACCGTGTGCTTCTCCTGGTACTCGGACATGTCGAGCCGGATCATCGCGTGCTCGTCGTCGAACAGAAACTCGGCGAGCGCGCGCGCGAGCTCGGTCTTGCCGACGCCCGTCGGGCCCAGGAAGATGAACGAGCCGATCGGCCGGTTCGGGTCCTTGAGCCCGGCGCGGGCGCGGCGGATAGCGTCGGACACGGCCTCGATCGCCTGGTCCTGGCCGATCACGCGGTCGTGCAGCCGCTCCTCCATCTGCAACAGCTTCTCCTGCTCGCCTTCGAGCATCCGCTGCACCGGGATGCCGGTCATCTTCGCCACTAGTTCGGCGATATCGTCCTCTTCCACGCGAAGCTCAATGCCGGTTTCCTGGAGCCAGGCGT
>DATBJZ010000021.1:0-7271 GCA_036556125.1 Gemmatimonadota bacterium
GGCGGCGCGGCCCCGACGCACACCGTCTCGAGGCCGCGCCGGGATGGGTGCTGGGAGCGGCGAGGCTCGCCGTGATCGACCTCTCGGAACGGGCGGCGCAGCCCCTCACCGACGGCGAGGGTCGCTGGATCGTCTACAACGGCGAGGTCTACAACTTCCGCGAGCTCCGGGCGGAGCTCGAAGCCCGGGGGCGGCGGTTCCGCTCCGACGGGGACGCCGAGGTCGTGCTGCAGGCCTTCCTGGAGTGGGGACCTGCCTGCCTGGGTCGGCTGCGCGGGATGTTCGCCTTCGGTCTGCTCGACGAGCGCCGCCGCGAGCTCGTGCTGGCCCGCGACCGCTACGGCGTGAAGCCGCTCGCCTACGACATGCGCCCCGGCGAGCTGCGGTTCGCCTCCGACCTGTTCGCGCTGCGCGAGCTCCCGGATCCCAGCCTCGGGGTGGACGCGGAGTCCGCCTTCCTGTACCTCGCGGTGGGATACGTTCCCTCTCCGCGGTCGATCCATCCCGGCGTCCGCAAGCTGCGACCCGGGTACTGGCTGCGCGCCCGCTGGACCGCCGATGCGGTCGTCGACGCGGTCGAGCGTCCCTACTGGACGATCGCGGACGCGGCGGCAGACGGGACCGGGCCGTTCGCGGAAGGGGACGGCGCCGCGGCGCTGGACCGTGAGTACGCGGCGCTGAGCGCGGAGGCCGTCCGGCTCCGGCTGGTCAGCGACGTGCCGGTCGCCACCCTCCTGTCGGGCGGGATCGATTCCAGCCTGGTGACGATCCTGGCCCGCGACGCCGCCGGAGAACGCCTGCCGGCGTTCACGATGGGCTTCGACGACGCGGCGCTCGACGAGACGCCCCACGCGCGCGCCGTCGCCGGCGCGGCCGACGTGGAGCACGTCGAGCTGCGGATGGGCGAGGGGGACGTTCCCGACGTCTGGGGCAGGCTCGCGTCGGCGTACGACGAGCCGTTCGCCGACGCCTCCGCCGTGCCGACGCTGGCGCTGAGCGCGGGCGTCGCGGAGCGGGTGAAAGTCGCGCTCACCGGCGACGGCGGCGACGAGGTGTTCAGCGGCTACCCCTGGCACGCGGCGTTCGACCGCTACGATCCCCAGGGCGCCGATGCGCCGGCGCGGCTGAACGAGCTCCGGCGGGAGCACGGCGTCCCTCCCGGCGAGGCTCTGGATCGCGCCGCCGTCTGGACGATCCTGCGCACGGGGTTGACCGACGCCCGCGCGCGTCAGCTGCCCGTCGCCGGCGCCGCAACGCGGCCGCCGCTCAGCGAGCACGTCCGCGAGCGCGCTGCGGAGATTCCGGCGGCGGGCGATGCCCTGGGCTGGGCGGCCAGGATGGACATCCTCACCTACCTTCCGGACGACCTGATGGTGAAGACGGACCGCGCCGGGATGCACGTCGGCCTCGAGCTCCGCGAGCCGCTCCTCGACCACCGCCTCACCACGTGGTGTCTGGGCTGCCCCGTGGGCGCGCGGTACGATCGCGCGGCGGGCGTCTCCAAGCTGCTTCCCAGGCGGCTCCTCGAACGCCGGTTGCCGGCGTCGCTCCTCAGCCGTCCCAAGCAGGGGTTCACGCCGCCGCGAGCCCGCTGGCTCGCGGGCCCGCTGGCCGCCGCCGCGGACGACGCGCGGGTCCGACTGGAGCGGGGCGGCCTCGAGCCGCTGGCGCTTCCGTCCGGGGCCCGGACCTGGGCGGAATGCGAGGCGGGGGTCGGGCACGGGGCCGACGAGCTCCTCTGGAGGGTCGTCTGCTTCGCGCACTGGGCGGACCGGCTGCGGGACGACGTCCGGCACCGACACCGCGTTGACAGGACATCCGCGGCGGGCGAAGTTCGGCATGCTTGAGAATCATTCTCAACCAGCTTCGGGAGTCCGGAATGCCCTTTTCCGTCTCCGACTTCCTGCAGTCGCTCACCATCGTCGGGCGCGAAGGCCTCGAGGTGGTCCTGCTCCTCGGCGCGATGCTGGCGGTCGTCCGCCACACCGGGGAGGGGCAGCGCGCGGGTGCGCTCTGGTGGGGTGCGGGACTCGCCGCGATCGCGAGCGTGATCACGGCCGTCGCGCTGGAGGGACTGTTCCGCGCCGCCGAGCGGGTGGAGCTGCTCGAGGGCGTGACGCTCGTGGCCGCGGCCGTGGTCCTCTTCTGGGTGAGCCACTGGCTGCTCGCGCGCGCCGACGCCGCGCGGTGGTCGGCCTACGTCAAGGACCACATCCGCCGAGCGAGCCGCGGCGGATCCAGCTTCGCCCTGGGCGCGGTCGCGTTCCTCGCCGTGTACCGCGAAGGGGCCGAGACCGTGCTGTTCTACCGCGCCCTGTTCGCGCGTGGGGCGGTGGACGCCGCGGCGGTGGCGCTGGGCTTCGGCGCCGGACTCGTGGCGCTGGGTGTGGTGGTCGCGGGGCTGGCGCGGATCGGCGGGCGCATCCCCCTGCGTCCGTTCTTCACGGTGACGAGCGCGCTCCTGCTCCTGCTGGCGTTCACGTTCGCGGGCGCGGGTGTGCACGAGCTGCAGGAGGCGGGCGTCGTACCGGAGACGGCGGTCGCGGGCCCGCGTGTGCCGGCTCTCGGGATCCATCCGACGGTCGAGTCGCTCGTCGCGCAGGCGCTCCTTCTCCTGGCCATCCCCGTGCCGCTCCTCCCGCGGCTGCTGCGTCGGACGCCGGAACCCTTCCCGTCGACCCCGTCGCGCAGCGGCGACTCCGTGGCGGACGCGACCGCCTGATCGGGACGTCCGCCCGGACCGCGCTCGCGCGGCCGAGGCGGCGGTGACCGGGCCGGCCGGCGCCGCCCGGGCGGCGCTGGTTCCCGTCGGCGTCTCCGCGGGGCTGGCCGGACTCAAGGCCGCCGCCGGTCTGTGGACGGGCAGCCTCTCGATTCTCGCCTCGGCGCTCGACTCCCTGCTCGACTGCGCCCTCTCCGGCATCAACGTGCTCTCCATCCGGAAGGCGGGGCAGCCCGCCGACGCCGAGCATCCGTTCGGCCACGGCAAGGCGGAGAGCCTCGCGGTCCTCCTGCAGGGTTCGGCGCTCGCGGTCTCGGCGGCGTTCCTCGTGTGGCGCGGCGCGCTCCGGCTGCGCGAGCCCCGCGAGCTCGAGGTGCCGGCCGTGGGCGTGGCCGTGATGGCGGTGAGCGTGGTGGTCGCGCTGCTGCTGGCGCGCGGTCTCGTGCGCCGGGCGAGTGAGACGGGGAGCCGCGCGCTCCACGCCGACAGCCTGCACTACGCCTCGGACGTGTGGACGAGCGGCGGCGTCCTGGCCGCGCTCGCCGTGCAGGCCCTCGCCGGCGTGCGCTGGCTCGATCCGGTGGTCTGCTTCGGTGTCGCGGCCGTCGTGCTCCGCGGGGTGGCCGGCGTCCTGCAGGGCGCGGTGGACGAGCTGATGGACCGCGATCCGCGCGGCGAGGACAGGCGGATCGTGGAGGGGATCCTGCGGGAGTTCTCGCCGGGGATCCTCGACTACCACCGCCTCCGGACCCGCCGCGCCGGGCCGCAGCGGACGGTGGACGTTCACGTGGTGATCTGCCGCGAGCGTCCTTTCGAGGAGGCGCACGCCCTGGTGACCGCGGTCGAGCGCGCCATCCGCGAGAGCCTGCCCAACGCCGACGTGCTGGTCCACGCCGACCCCTGCTCGAGCGCGCCCGTGGAATGCCCCGGCCCGCACCGCCACCCGCCAGGCCGTCGCGCGGGCGCCCGCGACGCGGTCGTTTATTACGAGACCGTGGAGGAGCTGCCCTGGGGGCTGCGCCGGTCGCTGCCGGCGGACGCGCAGGAGCGCTACCTCCACAGCTTCAACCGCGAGTACGCCCGGACCGGGAGCTCGGCCGACGCCGCGGACGCGGCGGCGCGAGAGCTCTCCCCCGACTGGACGCGCCGGGGCGAGGACTGGGTGCGACGGACGTGACCGACGCAGCGGGGGGCCGGCCTCCTCGGCGGCGGGCGGCTGAGTCTCTCCGGCGCAGCACCCGCAGCACGCTCTTCTGGTCGCTCGTGCTGCTCGGCGCGCTGTGGATCGTCCTGCTGTTTCTCTAGTTGAACTGTCGGGACAAGAGAGAGGGCGGAGCGACCGTTCGGGCGGAGCCCTAACGGTCGCGGGGACGCGATCGCCGACCGGTGGACGGGGTCCGCCGGGCGGCAAGAAGGCAAGAAAAAGGGCGCCCCGTCGAGAGGCGCCCCGGAGATGCCGTGTGGATGCGGGCTAGACCTTGGAGACGTTCACCGCCTGCGGACCCTTGGTGCCCTGCTTCACGCGGAAGCGGACCTCCTGCCCCTGCGAGAGCGTCTTGTAGCCCTTCTGCTCGATGTCGCTGAAGTGCACGAAGACGTCGCTGCCGTTGCGACGCTCGATGAATCCGTAGCCCTTCTGGTCGTCGAACCACTTCACGGCGCCCCGCTCCATCGCGCCGTCGCCGTTGCCGCCGCCGAACAGCCCGCGCAGCCACTCGCGCAGGCCTCCCCGGGCCGGCGTCGCCCGGCCGTTGCCCCTGCCGTTCCGCGAAGCCATGAAACTCCCTCGCTCCCTGGTACTCGGATCGTGAACGGAGCCCGGGCGCGCGGCGGTGGATCGGGGCCGCGATCGCCCTCCACCGGTCTCATTCCCCTCGGTCAGCGCCGGGCGGGAGTTCGACCCGGCATCGAGCGAGGGACCGGGTGCTCCCGGAGGATCTCGTCTCGAGTGGCAAAGATAAGATGGGGGCATTGCCCCGGCAAACGGCCGGGGGAACGGCGTGGAATCGGCCGTCCAGACGGATCCTGATCGGAAGGCCCCTGCCGGAAAGGCAGAACCGCCGCCGCGGCCTCTGGAGGCGATCGCCGCGCGTCGTCCGGTCGGCTAGCCGTTCGCGTGCGGCAGCGCGCCCGGGAGCCCTCACCTTGAGATGCCCGACCAGGGACGCTAGATTCAGCGCGCTTGAGACAGGTTCTCAAGGAAGGGCCCGCGGGCGCGGGCGTCCTCCACCGGAGCTCCCTCCGATCGCACCTACCTACGTCGGTCTGCTCGACACTCCCAGCGAGGACGAGAAGATCGAGATGTACCTCGCCGAAGGGCCGGCGGGCGAGGTGAGCGTGCGCCTGCGCGCGATCGCCCGGTCCGGGATGGGCTGGTATCCGCGCAAGACGATCGCCTTCCATCCCGATCAGCTGCGCGCGCTCGAGATCCTCGTGAAGCGTGCGCGCGGCCTGCTCGCCGCACGCGACGCGCCGGCCGGGCCCGCGGACGACCCGCAGGTGATCCCGCTGCCGTACCTGGGCTGTCCCGCGGTGGCCGAGTAGCGGCCGGGCTCAGGTCGCGGCCTCGCGCGCACCCTTCCGCGCGGCCGTGAGGCGGCGCTTCGACAGCAGCTTCTCCAGCTCCTCGACGTCGCCGGTCTCCTCGACGATGTGATCCTCGAGCATCACGCGCAGCGCGACGTCGCCCTCCTCCTCGGCGATGCGCAGCGCGGCGTGGCAGTCGTCCAGGTTCGCACGCTCGAGCGCGAGGTCGTGCTCCAGCATCTCGTTGAGCTCGAGGCTCTGCCGGACGGCGGCGGGCTCCACGCTCGGGATCCCCCCCAGCGCCACGATCTTCTCGCCCCACAGCTTCGCGTGGCCGACGGCCTCCTCGCTCGCCTCGCTGAAGAACTTCCGGAACACCTCGCGCTCGGTGCCGTGCACGAGGAAGCTCTGCTGCAGGTACTGGAGGAACGCGGCGTACTCGTTCGCGACCAGCCTGTCGAGCGCCTCGATCAGTCTCGGACTCGCCATGTGCTGCACCTCTCTCCTGGCCGTGGCGGAGGACGGATGCCGCGGCTCCGATCGATCGGCCACCGCGCCTTCGGGAGGGTCCCGTGGTCCGTACGGCCGCGGGCCGGGGACACCCGCCTACTAAATAGGAATAGTTCCTGAATCGGGCAAGACGGGCGACGCGTCGAGAGGTGAGGTCCGGTCCCGGGTCGCCTCAGCGCGGACGCCGGCGCCGCCGGCGGACGAGCGACGCCCCCGCCACCGCCGCCAGGATCCCGAGCCCGAATCCGGTCCCCAGGAGCTTCAGCGCGCGGTACTCCAGCCACGGCGTGAGCCGGTCCACGAACCCCTTGACGCGCGACCCCAGCGCGAGGTCGTGCACCGCCTCCGCGAGCGACCGGGGCTCGGTCATCAGGTAGTCCGCGACCACCGCGGCCTCGCGGCGGGATACTCCCAGATTCGGCATCAGCGACGCGGGATTGTCGAAGCGCGGCTCCATGACGTGGTAGACGATCCAGGTGCGCACGCGGTCCTCGCCCTCGGCGGCGAGCACCTCGCGGCGCGCGGCCGCCCAGGAGCGGTAGGGCTCCGCGTCGATGCCGTCGACCGATCGCACCGCCGCGGCGTACGCGGGGGAGGCGAGCCGCTCGGCGATCCGCTCCGCGGTGTCGCCCGGCTCGAGCGGCGGGCCCCGCCGGAGGTGGGCGCCCTTCTGCTGCTCGTAGCCGTAGAGGTCGTGGCAGCCGACGCAGCCGCGCTGCTCCATCAGCGCGACCGGCCGTAGCTCCTCGCTCAGCACGTGCGGGTGCTCGCCCGCCGGGTCGTGGCGAAGGCGCATCACGGGACTGTCGCCGTCGGGGTGCGGGAAGAGCGGCGCGAAGTAGAGACCGTCCGGTCCCGGGGCCGCGGCCGCCACGCCGCCGAACGACGTGCCGCGGTACTTCACCACGAACTCCGGCCGGCCGAGGAGGCGGCCGCCCGCGGAATCGAATGGAATCGCGAACACGCCCTTCTGCGCCTCGTCGGGCCCCGCCCCCGGACGGTTCGGATGCCCCGCGGCCGCCAGGATGAACCCGCCGGGCCAGTCCGGTGCGAACCCCGGCGCCTCCGCCGGCGCCCAGGTGAGCTGGGCGGATCCGAGCCCGCTGGGCATCACGGAGAGGGCGCCGGTCCCCACGCTCCAGTCGGTGCCGTCCCAGAGGTAGTCGGCGCCCCGCTCGACGGCGATCAACCGGTCCACGTTCGGACCGTTGTCGGCGGCGAAGAGCCGGCCGCCGAGCAGGCGCAGGCTGAACGGGTTCCGGAACCCGTACGCCCACACGAACGCCCGGGCGGGCGCCACGGCGTCGTCGGGGCGCGGAGCGGCGGGCCGCGGGGGTCCGGCCTCGCCGGGGCCGCTCGCCCCGGCGGTGGACGAGCCGGCGGCCGCCGGTTGCGGTCTGGGCCCCGCCGCGCCTCCGGCTGCGAACGGGTTCGCCGGCGCCGGACCGCCGTCGAGGGTCATCCGCAGGATCTTGCCGAGCGTCGTGTCCACGTTCCGCGACGCGAACGTCTG
>DATBJZ010000022.1:0-6723 GCA_036556125.1 Gemmatimonadota bacterium
CCCGGGGTGCCGCGTCGCCGTCGCCCGCACCGCCGTCGGACTCCTCCGGGCCGGCGGGCCGCCATCGGGGCGCCAGACCCACGCTGCGCAGCACCGCGCGCGCCTCGTCCGCGGTCTTCCCCACCAGGTCCGGGACCTCGACCACCGTCCCGCCGCGGCTGACGGCGAGGGTCAGCGAGTCGCCCGGCTCGATCGCCGCGCCGATCGGCGGCGCCGTCGAGACGACGGATCCGGCCTCGATCCCGTCCCCCGCCGCGCGGCGGACACCCGCGACGGGAATCCCTGCGATCCGCAGCATCTCGACCGCGGCTGCCTGCGAGAGCCCGCGCACGTCGGGGACGCGCATTCCACCCGGGCCGGCGGAGATCAGCACCTCGATCGGCTTGCCGGGCTCGAGCGCCAGGTCCTCGGCGGGATGCTGGACGAGGACCTCGCCGGAATCCACGCGGTCGGAGTACGCCACGCCCAGCACGTCGAGGCCCACGCCGGCGTCCTCCGCCCGGCGGCGCGCCTCCTCGAGGGGCCGGCCGACCAGGTCGGGGACCTCGGGCGCGCCTTCGCGCGCGAGGGTGGCCGGCAGCAGGACCGCGTCCGCGACGAGGCGGCCCAGCGCGAACGCGCCGCCCGTCGCCGCGACGAGGAACGCGATCCCGACAGCCCACGTGCGCGCACGCGCGCCCGCCGAGACCCTGCGTCCGCGCTCGCGCAGGCGCCTCTCGCCGGCGCGCACCCGTCCGGGGAGACGGCTGCGGAAGCCCTCAGGCACCGGAGACGCTCCTCACGCCGCCCGCCGCAGGAGGGTCGCGAACGCTCCGTCCGAGTCGCCGGCCTCGGGCGTGACGAAGAGCGCGCGCTCGCTGCGTCCGGGCAGCGGCACGGCGAGACTCCCGGGAATCCGGTTCCCGACGTCCACCGGCGACAGATCCGGCCGCTCCGCGAGCAGCCGCTCCACCCCCCCCTCGTTCTCCTCGGGTTCGAGGCTGCAGGTGGCGTGCAGCAGCAGCCCGCCGGGCGCGAGGAGCCGGGCGGCGTTGAGGAGGATGGCGGACTGGAGCTCCACGAGCCGCGGGAGCGCCCCGGGCGCGACCCGCCAGCGGGCGTCCACGCGGCGGCGCAGCGTCCCGGTGCCGAGGCAGGGCAGGTCCGCCAGGACGAACGCCGCGGGGCGTCCGAGCGCCAGCTCCCGCGCGTCGGCGGCGACCACGTGGATCGGCAGGTCCTGCCGGCGGACGTTCGCGCGGAGCCGTGCGAGCCGCGCCGGCGACACGTCGGCCGCCACGAACGTGCGGCCGCGGGGGACCTCGGCCGCGGCGCCGATCTTCCCGCCGGGCGCCGCGCAGACGTCCACGTAGAGGCCGGGCCCCTCCGCGGGCACGAGGCCGGAGACGAGCTGCGCCGCCACGTCCTGGACGGCGAACAGACCTTCGCGCCACGCGGCCAGCGAGGCCGGGTCGCGGCCCTCGAGGACGACGGCGCCGGGGTGCAGCGGGTGGAGGTGCGCCCCGGCGCCCTCGGCGGCGAGTCGCTCCACGAGCTCCGGCGCGGTGATCCGGCCCGCGTGCGGCCGCAGGTGGAGCCCCGGCGGCCGGTTGTCGGCCGCGAGGATCTCGCGCGTGCGCGCCTCGCCGAACCGCGCGAGCCACCGCCCCACGAGCCACGCCGGATGGGAGAACGCCACGGCGAGGTCGGCGGCGCCCGCGCCGGGCGCGGCCTCCCCCGGCCGCGGGGCCGACACCCCGTCGGTTCGGCGCCCGTCGGCGAGCGCGCGAAGCGTCGCGTTCACGACGCCCGTCAGCCCCCGCGCCTGGTCGGGCGGGAGCAGAGCGCGGACCCCCTCGACCGCGTCGTGGATCGCCGCCCGGGCCGGCACGCGATCCAGGAAGAGGACCTGGTAGGCCGCGACCTCGAGGATCGAGCGCACGGTGAGCGGGAGGGAGCCGAGCCCCTGACGGAGGAGTCCGTCCAGCCGGGCGTCCAGGAGCAGGCGCCAGCGCAGGGCCCCGAACGCGATCTCCTGGCAGAGGGCGCGGTCGGGGCCGGAGAGCGCCCGCGCCT
This sequence comes from Gemmatimonadota bacterium, assembly GCA_036556125.1. Lineage (GTDB taxonomy): Bacteria > Gemmatimonadota > Gemmatimonadetes > JACCXV01 > JACCXV01 > DATBJZ01. Next base: position 2,056 of record DATBJZ010000022.1, read on the forward strand.
GCGCGTCGAGGCTGGCGTCGGCGCGGCGACCCGCGGCCACGTCGAGGAGGATGCGCGCTGCGGCGAGGCGCGGGCTCGGCGGGGTCGAACGACGGGAGCCGATCGGAAAGGACGCTAGACGAGGACGCCCTCGCGCGGGCTCGACGGCTCCGCGCGCGGCCGGCGCGGAATGCGGCCGGCCTCCCAGGCGAGACGGCCGGCCTCGACCGCGAGGCGCATCGCGCGCGCCATCCGAACCGGATCGCGCGCCTGGGCCACCGCGGTGTTCATGAGGATCCCGTCCACTCCGAGCTCCATCGTGATCGCCGCATCGGACGCCGTGCCCACACCGGCGTCTACGATCACCGGGACCGACACCGACTCCAGGATGAAGAGCAGGTTCTGCGGGTTCAGCACCCCCTGCCCGGAGCCGATCGGGGAGCCCAGCGGCATCACGCAGACGGCGCCCGCGTCCTCGAGCCTCCGCGCCGCGACGGGGTCGTCGTTCGTGTACGGCAGCACGTGGAAGCCGTCGCGCACCAGCTCGCGCGTGGCCTCCACCAGCGCGGCGGTGTCGGGGTACAGCGTCCGCTCGTCGCCGATGACCTCGAGCTTCACGAAGTCGGAGAGCCCGGCGGCCCGGCCGAGACGCGCGATGCGGACGGCCTCGGCCGCCGTCGTCGCGCCGGCGGTGTTGGGCAGCAGCAGGTAGCGCTCGGGATCGATCCAGTTGAGCAGGGCGTCTTCGGTCGAGCGCGAGAGGTCCACGCGGCGCACCGCGACGGTCACGATCTCCGTCCCCGACGCCTCGAGCGCCTCGGCCATCACCTGGTTCGACGGGTACTTCCCGGTGCCGAGGATCAGCCTCGACCGGAACGTGCGCCCCGCGAGCTCCAGCCCGCCGCCGGGCGAAGCCGGCGTGCCGTTTCCGCCGTGCGCGACGATGCTCATTCGGTCCTCCACGAGTCCACGGTCAGCCGCCTCCGACCAGCTGCACGATCTCCACGCGGTCACCTTCCGAGAGATCCACGCCCTCCATCTGCGGCGGCCGCAGGATCCGGCCGTTGTGCTCGACGACGACCACGCGCGGCTCGAGACGGTGGGCCCTGAGGAGGCCCACGAGGTCGAGGCCGTCGTCGAGCTCGCGTTCGCGTCCGTTCACGATGAGCCGCATGGGATCCGCCCTGCGCCTTGAAGACCTGCATCCCCCCGGCCACGGTGCCCGCGCCCTCGCGGTCCGGGGGGTCCGGACCGGGCGCGTGGTCGCTCTGCCGCCGTGCATTCCGTACGCGTACACCCGCCGCGTTCGTCCGGTCCGCGCTCGATCCCCCCGGCCCGCGCCCGCCCGTCGTCGCCGGGCTCGTGGTGCTCGAACCGAGTCCCGCGAATCGGAAGTGCGATCGACCTCCCGGTCCCGGGGCGCGACGCCGCCGCCCTCAGGCACGCCCCTCGGCCGCGGGCTCGACGCCGCCGGCCGCCAGCGCATCCAGGTACCCTGCCGCGGCGCGCGCGGGATCCGCCGCGTCCCAGATCCCGGAGATCGCCGCCACGCCGTACGCGCCGGCTTCCACGAGCGCACTCACGGCGGGCGGCGTGACGCCGCCCACGGCGATCACGGGGACGCCGCCGACCGCGGCCGCCACGCGCGCCAGCCCTTGCGGGCCCGCGGGCGGCAGACCCGGCTTCGACGCCGTCGGAAGGACGTGTCCGAAGAGGAGGTAGTCGAGGTGCGGCAGGCCCTCCGCGGCCGCCTCGTGCCCGTGCACGGAGCGCCCGAGGAGCGCGTTCCGGCCCAGGATCGTCCGGGCCCGGAACGGAGTCAACCCCGCCTCCGGCAGGTGCGCGCCCGCGCCCGTGATTCGCGCCACGTCCACGCGGTCGTTGACCAGGAGCGCGCCCGCGGCGCGCAGCTCGGCGCGAAGCGCGGTCGCCAGGTCGAGCAGCAGCCGGCCGTTGTCGCCGCGCGCGCGCAGGTGGAGCGCGACCCCGTCGAGCGCCAGGATCCCCCGCGCGTCCCCGACGAACTCGGGCCGAGCGAGGATCTCCGCGGTCGTGATCACGTGCAGGCGCGGCACGGAGGATCGCCGCGCGGAAACGTCGGAGCCCTGCGCGGCAGGGCTCACCAGAACCGGCTCCCCGGGGGAATCGGACGGCCGCGCAGGAACGAACGGGCGTCCATCCGCGGCCCGCCCTCCAGCTGGACCTCCGTCACCTCGATCGCCCCGGGCCGGGCGCCCACGACGAGACCGCCGGAGGGATCGGCGAGGACCTCGCCCGAGTTCCGCTCCCGCGTACCGATCTCGGGCCGCAGGCGCCCGCGGAAGAGCTTGAGCCGCCGCCCGCCCCACCAGGTGAATGCCCCCGGACGCGGATCGTGCGCGCGCAGGTGGCGCTCGACCGCTTCCGCCGGGGTGCGCCAGTCGACGTGCGCGTCCTCCGGCGTGATCCTCGGCGCGTAGGTGGCGAGCGAGTCGTCCTGCGGCCGGGGGTGCAGGTCGCCGCGCTCGAGCGCGTCCAGAGCGTCCAGGAGCAGGGCCGCGCCTTCCCGGGCGAGCCGGGCCTCGAGCTCGCCGCAGGTCTCCCCCGGCAGGATCGCCGCCTCGCGGCGGAGCAGCACCGGGCCGGTGTCGAGCCCCGGCTCCATCCGCATCAGCGAGACGCCGGTGACGGGGTCGCCGGCGAGGATGGCGGCGGCCACCGGCGACGCGCCGCGGTGCCGCGGCAGCAGCGAGGCGTGCACGTTGACCGAGCCGTGGCGCGGCAGGTCGAGCACGGAGCGCGGGAGGATGTTGCCGTACGCGGCGACGACGCTCACGTCCGGCGCGAGCGCGGTCACCTCCGCGCGAAAGGCGGCCCCCCGGGGCTTCTCCGGCTGGAGGATGGGAACGCTCGGCGCCGCCTCGAGCACGCGACGCTTCGTCGGGGACGGCGCGGCGCGTCCGGAGCGGCCGCGCGGCCTGTCCGGCTGGGTGACGAGACCGACGAGCTCGTGCGACGAGGCGAGAACGGCGTCGAGCGCGGGGAGGGCGAACTCGGGCGTGCCCCAGAAGAGCACCCGCACGCGGGGCCCTACGGCGGCGGCGCGGGTGCGGTCCGGCTCAGCGCGCGGCGGCGCGGTCCGGCGCGGGAGCCGGGGCTTCCCGGCGGGGCTCCTCCTCCCGCCGCCGCGCCTCCGCGCGTGCGGCGTCGCGCAGCGCCTCGTACTCACGGAGCAGCGCCTGGCGGCGGGACGGCTGCAGGCGGTCGATGAAGAGGATCCCGTTCAGGTGGTCGACCTCGTGCTGCAGCACGCGCGAGAGGAGCTCGCGCCCGTCGACCTCGAACGGATCGCCGCCGGGGGCGGCGGCGCGAACGCGGACGCGGCCGTGGCGCTGAACCTCCGCGCCCACGCCGGGGATGCTCAGGCACCCTTCCTCCCCCACCATCGTACCCTCGACGCCGACGATCTCGGGGTTCACCAGCACCAGCGCCTCGGACCCGTCGCGCCGCTCGCCCACGTCGGCCACGATGAGCCGGATCGAACGGCCGACCTGGGGGGCGGCCAGGCCGACGCCGCCGTGGGCGTACATCGACTCGACCATGTCCGCGGCGAGCGTCGCGAGGTCGCGGTCGAACTCCCGGACCGGCTGCGCCGGCGTGCGCAGGACCGGGTCGCCGAGGAAACGGAGAGGCAGGACGGCCACGCCCCGGTCAGCTCCCGCTGCCGGCGCGAGCCGGCTTCTCGGCGCCCTTGCCCGAGGCGCTGCCGCCCGGCCGCTCGACGACCCGCAGGATCTTCGCGCGCTCGACCTCGACCTTCACGTCCTCGTCCACCCGCAGGGAGACGCGTTCGTCGGTCAGGGACAGGATGCGCCCGAAGAGCCCGCCGGCGGTGACGACCTCGTCGCCTTTCTTGAGCGCCCGGAGCATCTCCTGGTGGCGGCGCGCCTCCTTCTGCTGCGGTCTCAGGAGGAGGAAGTACATGATCCCGAGCATCGCCACGATCGGCAGCATCCCGACGATCGGGTTGCTGCCGGGAGCGGTCGGCATCATCAGCGCGGAGAGCAAGGTCATGGGGGAAATATGCCGGCGCCGGAGGCCGGCGCAAACCGCAGCTCAGTCCGGCTGCGGAGCGCCGCGCGTGCGCCAGCGGTCGTGGAATTCCGCGCGCCAGGATCCGAAGCGCCCGTCGGTGATGGCCGTCCGCGCGTCGCGCAGGAGCCGCACGACGAACGCGACGTTGTGGTAGGTCGCGAGCCGCAGGCCCAGGATCTCGCCCGCGTGCACGAGGTGCGCCAGGTACGCGCGCGAGAAGCGGGCGCAGGCGCGGCAGTCGCACTCCGGATCGATGGGGCCGTGGTCGCGTCGGTGAGCCGCCGACCGCAGGTTGATCCGGCCGTCGCGCGTGTAGAGCGCCCCCGTCCTGCCGTGGCGCGTCGGCGCCACGCAGTCGAAGAGGTCCATTCCCCGCGCGACCGCCTCCACCAGGTCCTCGGGGAACCCCACGCCCATCAAGTGGCGCGGGCGCCCGGGGTCGAGCTCGGGCTCGACGACCTCGAGCATCTCGAGCAGCGTCTCTCGCGGCTCGCCCACGGCCAGCCCGCCGACCGCGAACCCCGGCAGGCCCAGGCTTCCGGTCGCCCGCGCGCTGGCGCGGCGCAGGTCCGGATGGATGGCGCCCTGCACGATGCCGAAGAGCGCCTGCGGGAC
>DATBJZ010000023.1:0-17327 GCA_036556125.1 Gemmatimonadota bacterium
GTCGCCGACGACGACCACCACCTTGAAGTCCTCGCCCCGCATGTCGCGGGCCTTGGCGATCCCCAGCCCCGACGAGATCCCCGTGCTCGCGTGCGCGGCGCCGAAGACGTCGTGCGGGCTCTCGGCGCGCATCGTGAAGCCCGAGAGGCCGTCCTTCGTCCGCAGCGTGTGGAAACGGTCGCGGCGGCCCGTGAGGAGCTTGTGCGCGTAGGCCTGATGCCCGACGTCCCAGACGATCTTGTCCCGCGGCGAATCCAGGAGGTAATGGAGCGCGACCGTGAGCTCGATCACTCCCAGCGGGGAGCCGAAGTGGCCGCCGTTGCGCGACACGACGGACACGATCTCCTCGCGCAGCTCGCGTGCCAGTTCGGGCAGCTGCTCCGGCCGCAGCCGCTTGAGCTCCGGGGGCGTGCCGGCGCGGTCCAGGAAAGGCGTGCGCGAGTGCCGGGGTGGGCCGTCGCCGCGTTCCGCGTGGTCGGCCATGGTCGCTCCGGGTGCGGGGATCGGGCGTCCTCGCGGCGCGGGCCGCTCGGAACCGTGAGGGCAAGGGGTGTTTGAAGATAGGACGGGGTGCGGGACGGTCAATGACGGGGCCGCGCCGCCGTCGACGACGTCGGTGCGTGGCGCGTCGCGTCCGGCCCCCTTCCTGTACGCCTTGAGCGAGCGGGTCTATACTGTCCCGCCATGCCCGGCGGACTCGAGAGGGCCAGTCGCGCGAGACGGCTGCGGACCGTCCGGGTGTCCCCACCCGAGCGCCGCCCGGCCGCGCCGCGCCCGTGAGCTCCGACCGGCGCCTCGCAACCATCCTCTTCACCGACATCGTCGGCTCCACCGAGCGCGCGGCGGAGCTGGGCGACCGCGGCTGGCGCGAGCTGCTCCAGCGTCACCACGCGGTGATCCGCGCCGAGCTCCAGCGCTACGGCGGCAGCGAGCTCACGACCACCGGCGACGGGTTCCTGGCGGCCTTCGACCGTCCCGAGCAGGCGATCCGCTGCGCGTGCGCCGCCCGCGACGCCGTCGAGCGGCTCGGCATCCGCATCCGCGCCGGTCTCCACACCGGCGAGGTCGAGCGTGTGGAGAAGACCGTCGGCGGCATCGCCGTCCACGTCGGCGCGCGGATCGCGGCGCTGGCGGCGCCCGGCGAGGTCCTGGTCTCGGGCGCGCTGCGGGACATCGTGGCGGGCTCCGGCTTCGGCTTCGAGGAGCGCGGCGTTCACGCCCTGAAGGGCGTGCCCGGCGAGTGGCGGCTGTACGCGGTGACGAGCGCGCCGTTCCTGCTGCCCGTCGCCGGACGATGGGAGCGCGTCCGGCAGGCGCGGCTGCCGAAGGTCGTGGGTCTCTACCTCCTGGCCGGCGTCGGCCTCCTCTGGCTGACGAAGTTCCTGAGCGGACGCTTCGGGCTGCCGGCGTGGGTCCTGCCGCTGGCGGTGCTCCTGCTCGGGATCGGGCTGGTCATCCTCGTGGCGACCGCGCTCGTGCAGTCGCGTCCGGCGGCCCCCGGGGGCGACCGAACGGCGCCCGGGTCGTGGGACCTGGACCTGGCCGACGCGGGGCGCTCGCTGATGAGCGGGCGGGTCCCGCACCTGACGTGGAGCCGCTCGATCCTCGGCGGAGTCGTCGCCTTCGCGCTCCTCTTCGGGCTGGCCGGGACGTACGTGATCGTGAAGGACCGCGGCCGCACGTTCGCGCCGTCGGAGGCCGTCGCGGGCGGGGCCGCGCCGGGCATCGCGGTCCTTCCGTTCACCGTCCGCGGTCAGGGCCTGGACGTCTGGCGCGAGGGCATGGTGGACGTGCTCTCGACCAACCTCGACGGCCCGGGCGGGTTCCGGTCGATCGACAGCCGCACGGTCCTGGCCCGCTGGAGGGAGCGGGTGCCCGGGGACGTCGCGCCCGACCTCCCGACCTCGCTCGACGTGGCCCGCGCTGCCGACGCCCGCTACGCGCTCGTCGGGAACGCGATCACGACCGGCTCCGACGTCCGGTTCTCGGCCGAGATCTACGACGTCCGGACCGGCGAGAACGTCGGTCGCGGGGAGGCGGTGGGTTCGCCGGACAGCATCCTTCCTCTCGTCAACAAGCTCTCGATCGAGGTGCTGCGCGCGCTGCTCCGCGGGACGGAAGCGGAGGTCCCGTGGCTCGACGTCGCGACCCTCACGACCTCCTCCGTTCCGGCCCTCAAGGCCTATCTGCAGGGCGAGGCGCTCTACCGGCAGGCCGACTTCGAGAGCGCCGTCGCCGCGTACCGCGAGGCGGTCGCGGCCGACAGCCTGTTCGCGCTGGCGCTCTACCGCCTGGGCGACGCCTACGGCTGGCTCGAGGCCGTCAACAGCGAGCTGGCCCACGAGTTCACGGAGCGGGCGGCGCGCACCGCCGACCGGCTGCCCGAGCGTGAGGCCCGGCTCCTCGAGGGGCTCCAGGCGTTCGACCGCGGCACCCTCGAGGCGGTCCCCCTCCTGCAGGAGGTCGTGCGGCGCTACCCCGACGACGCGGAGGCGTGGTTCCTCCTCGGCGACACGTATTTCCATCTCGGCCTGCAGGCTCTGGTCGACGCGGGGGCGGAGAGCGACCGGGCCCTCCGGCGGGCCGTGGAGCTCGACCCGGGATTCGCGCCGTACTACCTGCACCTGATCGATCTCGCGATCGGGCGGGGCGACAGCGCCGCGGCCGCCGGGCTGCTCGAGAAGTACGCCGGGCTCGCTCCGCGCGGCTCCTCCGTGCCCGCGTACAGGACCGTTCTGGCGGTCGCCTTCGGCGATTCCGCGGCCGTCGCCGGCGCCGTCGGCGCGCTGGGATCGCTGGAGCGGGCCCAGGCGCCGTTGTGGAGCGTGGGCCGCAACGGGAGACGTCCGCGGGAGTTGCTCGCCAGCCTCGCCGCTCTGAGGGCGAATGCGGGAGCCGGGTCGGGAATCGCCTACGTCTTCTTCGGCGCACACCTCGGCGGCGGCTGGCCCGCGGGAGCGCTCGCGCGCCTCGACGACCCGCTGCTCAGCCCGGGCGCGCGGGCGAGTGCGGCGTTCCGCCTGCACGAGGGCGGCTTCCCGGTGCCCGAGGCGGCCATCGAGGCCATGCTGACGCCGTCCGACGACGACTCTACCGACGCGTACCTGACGTTCTACACCGGCGCGTATGCGGCCGACCGGGGCCGCTGGCCCGACCACGCGCACGCGGTCGCGCGGCTGCGGACCCAGGGACGGCGGTCGCTGGCGGCTGCCGACAGCGCCGGGTGGCGGCTCGCGGAGGGGCAGGCCCGCGCCCTCGAGGGCTTCGGGCTCTGGCGGAAGGGCGACCGCGACGCGGCGCTCGGCCTCCTGAAGCCGGTCCAGCGGCAGCTGACCGGCTACGGCCCGCCGGAAGTGCTGAACGCCGTGGTGCGATGGTGGCTGGGCGAGCTGCTGCTGGAGATGGACCGGCCCCGGGAGGCGGAGCCCTACTTCAGGTCCTTGACGCCCGAGGTGGGCTACACCGCGCTGGCCGCACGGCGCCTGGGCGCCCTCCACGAAGGCGTCGGCGAGCCGGCGAAGGCGCGCGCGGACTACGAGCTGGTCGCCCGCGCGTGGGAGCACGCCGATCCCGCGCTCCAGCCCGTCGTTCAGGAGGCGCGCGCGGCCGCGGCGCGGCTCGGAGGCTCCGCGACCCGATGAGCGCCGACCGCCGTCTCGCGACCGTGCTCTTCACCGACATGGTGGGCTCCACGCAGCGCGCCGCCCACGTGGGCGACCAGCGCTGGCGCGAGCTGCTCGAACGCTTCCACGAGACGGTGCGCCGCGAGCTGCGGCGCTTCGGAGGCGAGGAGCGCGGCACGGCCGGCGACGGGTTCCTGGCCACCTTCGACAGCCCGCATCGCGCGATCCTGTGCGCGTGGTCGGTCCGCGAGGCCGTGCGCGGGCTCGGGGTCGAGGTGCGGACCGGGATCCACGTCGGCGAGGTGGAGACGATGGGCCGGGACGTGGGCGGCATCGCCGTCCACACCGGTGCGCGCGTGGGCGCCGCCGCGCGCGGCGGCGAGATCCTGGTCTCGAGCACCGTGCGCGAGGCCGAGGCCGGGTCGGGGTTCGTGTTCGAGGACCGCGGCCCCCACGAGCTGAAGGGGATCCCCGGCGAGTGGCGGCTCTACGCGGTCTCCGGAGCCCCGCTGGACGCGGCGGACGTCCCGTCGCGGACCGCGGCCTCGCCCGCGCCGTCCGGACGGCTGCCGCAGCTCACGCGCGGCAGGCTGGTCAGCGGCGTCGCAGCCTTCTGCCTCCTCTTCGGGATCGCAGGCCTTTACGTGATCGTCCGGGATCGGGGGCAGACCTTCGCGCCGGGCGAAGCCGTCGCCGAGGCCGCGGCGCCGGGCATCGCGGTCCTGCCCTTCGCGGTCCGCGGGGAGGGCCTCGACGTCTGGCGCGAGGGAATGGTGGACGTGCTCTCGACGAACCTGGACGGCGCGGGCGGGTTCCGCGCGATCGACAGCCGCACGGTGCTGGCGCGGTGGGACGAGGGCGTCGGGGGCGCGGCGCGGCCCGACCTGGCGGCCTCGCTCGACGTGGCACGCAGGACCGGGGCTCGCTACGCGGTCATCGGCAGCGCGCTCGCGACGGGTCCGGAGGTGCGGTTCGCGGCGGAGATCTACGACGTCCAGAGCGGGACCAACCTGGGAGAGGCCCAGGCGGTGGGCCTGCCGGACAGCGTGCTCTCGCTCGTGAACGACCTCTCGATCCAGATCCTGCGTGCCCTTCCGAGCTCGCCGGGAGCGGACACGCCCTGGAGGGCCGCGGCAAGCCAGAGCACCGCATCGGTGCCGGCTCTCAAGGCCTACCTCGAGGGCGAGGCCCTGTACCGCCGCGCGGACTTCGACGGAGCCGCCGAGGGGTACCGCCGCGCGCTCGAGAGCGACTCGACGTTCGCCCTCGCGGCCTACCGACTGGGCGACGCCTACGGCTGGATGGAGAGCATCGAGAGCGACCTGGCCCACGAGTTCCTGACGCGGGCGGGCCGGAACCTCGAGCGGCTTCCGGAACGGGAGGCGCTGCTCGTCCGCGGCGTCCTGATCCTCGACGCCGGCTCGCTGGAGGCGCTTCCTCTCTTCGAGGACGCCGTCCGCCGGTATCCGGACGATGCCGAGGCGTGGTTCCTGCTGGGCGACACCTACGTCCATCTCGGACCTCAGGCGCTCGTGGACTGGCGCGAGGAAAGCGACCGGGCGCTGTCCAGGGCGGTCGAGCTCGACCCGGGGTTCGCGCCCTACTACCTGCACCTGATCGAGAACGCCGTCGTGAACGCCGACACCGCGGGAGCCCGCTCCGTTTTCGCGACGATGACGGGCCTGGTCACGACGGCGTCGAACGAGATCCGGACCTACGGGATGGGCCTCTCGCTCGCCCTGGGCGACTCGGCCGAACAGTCTCGGGCGATCGCCGGCGTGGACTCGGTGGACGAGCAATCCGTGTCGATCGTGCAGAGGATGACGGTCCATCCGCGACTCTATCCCAGGCTCGCGCGGTCCGTCGAGGCCTGGCGCGCACGCCCGGATGCGACGCCCCTCGCGTCCGGGTGGATGGTCCTCGCCGACCTGATTCGCGGTCGCGTCGCCGGCGCCGCGGACAGGCTGCTGGACCCCCTTCTCGACGCCGAGGGACGCGCCTATACGGCCTACCGACTCCACCAGACGGGTCTCCAGACCGGGTCCCCGGCGGTGGAGGAGGCCCTGGCGGCGCCGCCGGCGGGCGACCCTTTCGCGGCGTTCTATGCCGGAGCGTACGCCGCCGAGCAGGGTCGCTGGCCCGACCACGCGAAGGCGGTCGCCCGGATCCGGACGCACGCCCGGCAGGCCGCCGCCGCTGGCGACACGAGCGACGCGTCCTTCACGGAAGGCGCGGCGCGCGCCCTCGAGGGGTTCGGCTTCCTGAAGAAGGGTGATCGGGAGTCGGCCCTCCAGATCCTGCAAGCCGCGCAGCGCCAGGCCACGGGATACGGCGCTCCGCGCCGCGTGAACGAGATCATCCGCTGGTGGCTGGGCGAGCTCCTGCTCGAGATGGAGCGACCGCGCGAGGCGGAGCCCTACTTCACCTCGCTCGTCTTCGAGGTCGAGCCCGATCCCCTCGCGGCGCAGCGCCTGGGCCGCATCCACGAAGGACTCGGCGATCCGGCGACAGCCCGCGAAGCGTACGAGCTCTTCGTGACGGCCTGGCAGGACGCCGATCCCGAGCTCCAGCCGACCGTCGAGGAGGCGCGGGCGGCGATCGCCCGTCTGGCAGGCAGCGGACGATGACCCCCGAGCGGCGCCTGGCGACGGTGCTCTTCACCGACATGGTCGGCTCGACGCAGCGCGCCGCGCACGTCGGCGACCAGCGCTGGCGCGAGCTGCTCGAGCGCTTCCACGAGACCGTGCGCCGCGAGCTGCGGCGCCACGACGGCGCGGAGCACGGCACGGCCGGCGACGGGTTCCTGGCCACGTTCGACAGCCCGCATCGCGCGATCCTGTGCGCGTGGGCGCTCCGCGAGGCGGTGCGCGGACTCGGCGTGGACGTCCGCACCGGGATCCACGTGGGCGAGGTGGAGCGGATGGGGCGGGACGTGGGCGGCATCGCCGTCCACACCGGTGCGCGCGTGGGCGCCGCCGCCCGGGGCGGCGAGATCCTGGTCTCGAGCACCGTTCGCGAGGCCGAGGCCGGGTCGGGGTTCGTGTTCGACGACCGCGGCCCGCACGAGCTCAAGGGGATCCCCGGCGAGTGGCGGCTCTACGCGGTCTCCGGAGCGCCGCTGGACGCGGGGCCGGCGCCGGCGAGATCCGGAGCGCGAACGGCGGGGCTCGTGCGCGTGCTCGGGATCTACGGCGTCGCCGCGGCCCTGGTGCTGGCCCTCACCTGGTTCCTGCAGGGCCGCTTCGGGCTGCCCGCGTGGACCTTCCCCCTCGCCGTCGTCCTGCTCGTGATCGGCCTGGCGATCATCGCCGCGACGGCGTGGGCGCAGTCACGTCCGCCCGATCGGGCGCGCTCGGGGAGCGACGCGGCAGCGCCGGGGCCGTGGGAGCTGGATCTGAAGGACGTCGGCCGCTCCGTGGCGTCCGGCCGGATGCCGCAGCTCACCTGGGGGCGGTCGGTGCTCGGCGGAGTCGTCGCCTTCTCGCTCCTCTTCGGGATCGCGGGCCTGTACGTGATCGTGAAGGACCGCGGGCAGACGTTCGCGCCCAGCGAGGCCGTGGCGGAGGCGGCCGCGCCGGGGATCGCGGTGCTCCCCTTCTCCGTCCGCGGTCCGGGCCTGGACGTGTGGCGCGAGGGGATGGTGGACGTGCTCTCGACGAACCTGGACGGCGCCGCGGGGCTGCGTGCGATCGACAGCCGAACCGTGCTCGCGCGCTGGTCGGAGCGGGTGCCGGGCGGCAGCACGCCCGACCTCGCGACGATGCTGGGGGTGGCGAAGGAGACCGGCGCCCGCTACGCGGTCGTCGGCAACGCCGTCGGCGCCGGCGGAGACGTGCGGTTCGGGGCCGAGGTGTACGACGTCGCGAGCGGCCGCCGGGTCGGACAGGGCCGCGTGGTGAGCGACCCCGACAGCGTCGTCGCCGTCACCGACCGGCTCTCGATCGAGGTGCTCCGCGCCGTCGCGGGCGGACGCGCGGGCGCGATTCCCGCGGTCAGCCTGGCGCAGGTCGCGACGTCCTCGCTGCCCGCGATGAAGGCTTACCTCGAGGGCGAGCACCTGTACCGCAGCGGGCGCTTCGGCGCGGCGGTGGGCGCGTTCGAGCGCGCGGTCGAGGCCGACTCGACGTTCGCGCTCGCCTGGTCCCGGCTCTCCGAGGCGTACGGCTGGGCGGAGAGCATCGAGAGCGATCTCGGCGAGCACGCCATCGAGCGCGCGGCTCGGCTCGCGGACAGACTCCCGGCCCGCGAGGCCGTCCTCGTCCGCGGCGAGATGGCGCTGCTGCGCGGCGATCTCGCAGGCATCGAGCCCGTGCGCCAGGCGACCCGGCGCTTCCCCGACGACGCCGAGGCGTGGTTCATCCTCGGGGATCTCGCGTTCCACCTCGGTGCGCAGGCCCTGATCGGCCCCGAGGAGGCCGAGCGCGCCATCCAGCGGGCCGTACAGCTCGATCCGGGGTTCGCCCCCTACTACCTGCACCTCATCGATCGCGCGATTCATCTCCGAGACGCACGCCGCGCCGCCGAGCTCATCGAGCGGCACGCAAGGCTGGACCAGGACAAGGTCTATTCGTCGGTGAACCAGATCTTCTACGATTTCGCCTTCGGAGACTCGACCGTCAGAGAGGCGGCCTTCGCGACGGCCGACACGATCCGGCAGGAGCGTTCGTACCAGGTCCTGTCCGTCGCCAGCTCCGCGTTGTGGCGCCCCCGCCTCCTGGGCACCGTCGAGCGGCTCCTGACGGCGAGACAGATCTCTCCGCGAACTCCCTACTGGATCGCGGCCCTCGGGGTCGTGCGCGGGAGAGTCGCGAGCGCGGGGGAGGTCGTCGCCGATCCGACCTTCGCGCCGGTCGCCGCACGCGCGCCCGAGCTCGCCTACCTGGCTGCGCGGACGACGGGATCGTCCGACCCGTGGATCGCGGCGGCGCTCGGGCCGGCTCCCGCAGACACGACCGGGAGCTTCGGCGACTTCTACCGCGGTGCGTGGGCGGCGGAGGGGGGGCGCTGGAGCGAGCATTCCGCCTCCGTGGCCGCGCTCCAGAACGAGGGCCGCCGGCTCCAGGCCGCCGCCGACTCGACCGGCGCGGCCGTGTCGGCTGCGGCCGCCCGCGCCCTCGAGGCGTACGGCGTCTGGCGGCGGGGCCGGCCGGCCGATGCCCTGCAGCCGCTCCAGGCCGCGCAGAGGGTCGCCACCGGTGGAGGAGGGCCGCCGGCGCGGCTGAACGCGACGCTCCGCTGGTGGCTGGCGGACCTGCTGCTCGAGCTCGACCGCCCCGTCGAGGCGGAGCGCTACCTCCGCTCCGTCTGGGACGACACCGACCTGCCCTACGTCGTCGCCGGCAAGCGGCTCGGCGAGCTGTACGAGAGGCTCGGAAGGCCCGACGACGCGCGGGCGATGTACGAGGAGTTCGCCGCCGGCTGGAAGGACGCGGACCCCGAGTTCCAACCGCTGGCCGTGGAGGCGCGTGCCGCCGCCCAGCGGCTGGCGGGCGTGGCGCGGGAATGACCGCCGATCCGAGGGGGAGGTCGTGAAGTCCGAGCGTGTGCTGGCGACGGTTCTCTTCACCGACATCGTGGGCTCGACCGAACGCGCCGCCGAGCTCGGCGACCGCGCCTGGCGCGAGCTGCTGGCCCGCCACCACGCGCTCGTGCGGCGCGAGCTCAGGCGCTTCGGCGGCCGCGAGCTCACGGTGAGCGGCGACGGCTTCCTGGCCACCTTCGAACGGCCCGAGCCGGCCATCCGCTGCGCGTGCGCGGTCCGTGACGGGGTGCGCGAGCTGGGGCTCGAGATCCGCAGCGGCCTGCACGCCGGCGAGGTCGAAGTCGGCGAGGGGACGGTGGGCGGGATCGCGGTGCACACCGGGGCCCGGGTCGCCGCGCTGGCCGGCCCCGGCGAGGTGCTGGTGTCGGCGGCGCTGCGCGACTTCGTGGCCGGGTCGGGGTTCACGTTCGAGGAGCGGGGCGTGCACACCCTCAAGGGCGTGCCGGGGGAGTGGCGGCTCTTCGCCGTGACCGACCAGCCGCTCCGGCTCCCGATGGGCGAGGTGGGCGAGCGGGTGCGCGAGGCGCGGTTGGCGCCGGTCGTGCTCGGGTACCTCGCGGTCGCGATGATCGTGCTGTGGCTGACCGGGTACCTGCAGGGGCGGTTCGGGCTGCCGGGCTGGACGCTGGGGGCGGCTGTCGTGCTGCTCGCGATCGGGCTCCTGAGCGTCACGGCCACGGCCTGGGTGCAGGCGCGCACGCGACGGGCCGCAGCCGGGGGCGTTTCGACGCCGGTCGAGCAGTCGCTCCCCGGGGCCTGGCAGATCGCGCCCCGCGAGCTCGGACGCTCGCTGGCCCGCGGGCGTCTCCCCCACCTCACCTGGGGCCGCTCGCTCCTGGGGGGCGCGGTCGCGTTCTCGCTTCTGTTCGGGCTGGCCGGTCTCTACGTGATCGTGCGCGACCGCGGCCGCACGTTCGCGCCCGCCGAGGCCGTGGCCGAGGCGGCTGGCCCGGGGATCGCGGTCCTGCCCTTCACGGTCCGGGGCGACGGCCTCGACGTCTGGCGCGAGGGGATGGTGGACGTGATCTCCACCAACCTGGACGGCGCCGCCGGCATGCGCTCCATCGACAGCCGCACGGTCCTCGCGCGGTGGGACGAGGTCGCGGAGGGCAGCGGCCGCGCCGACCTGGCGACGTCCCTCGAGGCCGCCCGGCGGGCGGAGGCGCGCTACGCGGTCGTCGGGAGCGCGATCGCGACGGGACCGGACGTCCGGCTCGCGGCCGAGATCTACGACGTGGCGAGCCGCAGGCGGCTCGGCCAGGGGCAGGCGGTCGGCGCGCCGGACAGCATCCTCCCCCTCGTGAACCAGCTCTCGATCGAGGTCCTCCGCGCTCTGTTGCAGGGAACCGACGCCGACGTGCCGTGGCTGGAGGTCGCCACGCTCACGACCTCGTCGGTGGCCGCCCTCAAGCCCTACCTCGAGGGCGAGGCGCTCTACCGCCGGAGCGACTTCGCCGGCGCGGTCGCCGCCTACCAGCGGGCTCTCGAGGCCGACTCGACCTTCGCCCTCGCACTCTATCGCCTCGGGGACGCCTACGGCTGGCTCGAGACCGCGGCGAGCGAGCTGGCGCACGACTTCACGACGCGCGCCGCTCGCGAGGCGGATCGGCTCCCCGAGCGCGAGGCGCTGCTGCTGCGCGGGCTGCTGGCGCTCGACCGCGGCCAGCTCGCCGCGATCGAGATCCTGCAGGGCGCGGTCCGCCGGTATCCGGACGACGCCGAAGCGTGGTTTCTCCTGGGAGACTCCTACTACCACCTGGGAGCCGCCGCCCTGGTCGATCGGTGGGAGGAAGGCCGGCGCGCGCTCTCGAACGCGGTCCGGCTCGACCCCAGCTTCGCCCCGTACTACGAGCATCTGATGGACGCGGCGGCCGCGCGGGGCGACGCGGCGAAGTTCGCGAAGCTGGTGGACGCGCACGGGCGGCTGGCGCCCGACACCCCGAGACACGCGTCCTACCGGGTGCTCGGGCGCCTCGCCTTCGGCGACGCCGCGTCGCGGGAGGCCGCGCTGGCGGCGCTCGACACGATGCAGCTCAGCCCGAGCGACCTCAGCACCATTCTGACCGGCCTCCAGTCACGCTTCGAGTTCGCGTCCGTGAGCGTCGCCGCCGGGAAGGTGCTCAAGCGCCGGCCGGAGTACGCCACCATCCGGCTGGCGGGCGCGGTCGTGGCGCGGGGCGATCTCCGCACCGTGAACGACGAGCTCGAGGACTCGGCGGTGCGCCTGGAGTCGCGCGCCGCCCTCGCCTACCAACTGCAGTACCTGGGTCTCCCCCTCCCGGCGGCGAGCGCCGAGGCGCTCCTCGCCGCCCTGCCCGACACGGCGATGGGCTTCCAGGTCTTCTACGCAGGAGCCTATGCGGCCGACCGCGGCGACTGGACCCGGCACGCGAAGGCCGTGTCGCGCCTGCGCGGCGCCGCGCAACGCGCCCTCGAAGGAGCCGATACGACGGCGTCGCGCGTGAGAGAGGGCGCGGCCCGCGCGCTGGAGGGCTACGGCCTCAGGAAGAAGGGCCAGCCGGAGGCGCTTCGCGCCCTGCAGTCGGCGCAGCGGGAGGTCGTGGGCCACTCCGGCGAGACCGAAGCGAACGCGACCATCCGCTGGTGGGTGGCCGACCTGCTGGTCGAGCTGGACCGCGCCGCCGAGGCCGTTCCGTGGTACCTGTCCCTGGTCAGGGCCAACCGGCCGGACCCGTTCGCGGCGCGGCGTGTGGGGGCGGCGTACGAGAGGATCGGGCAGCCGGCGAAGGCGCGCGCGGCGTACGAGACGTTCCTCATGGCGTGGCGCGACGCCGACCCCGAGCTCCAGCCGCTGGTGGATGAGACACGTGCGGCGGTACGGCGAGTCGGCAGGACCTGACGCGGTTCGCCTAGCGCCGGCGGTCGGCCACGAAGTCCGCCAGCGCGAGCAGGAGCCGCGCGTCCACGCCGGCGGCGCGGGCGGCCGTCTTCGCCTCGTCCGCCGCCGCCCGGGCGCGGTTCCGCGCTCCGTCCGGGCCGTACAGCGAGACGAACGTCGCCTTCCCCGCGGCGGCGTCCGTGCCCGCCGCCTTCCCCGTTAGCCTCGGGTCCCCTTCCGCGTCGAGCAGGTCGTCGGCGATCTGGAACGCGAGACCGAGATGCGAGCCGTAGCGGGCGAGCGCGGCCCGCACCTCGCGCGGAGCCCCGGCGAGCGTGGCGCCCACGAGCACCGATTCGCGGATCAGCCGACCGGTCTTCCCGGCGTGGATGGCGCGCAGCTCGCGCGGCGAGGGCCGACGTCCCTCGGCGAGCAGATCCAGGTACTGACCGCCGGCCATTCCCTCCAGTCCGATCGCGCGCGAGACGCCGCGCACGAGCCGTCGCCCGACGGGCGCCGGCGCCTCCGCCAGCCAGCTCAGCCCCTCGACGAGCAGCGCGAAGCCCGCCGCCAGGGCGAGCGGGACGCCGAAGACGACGTGGCACGTCGGCCGCCCGCGTCGCAGCGCGTCGTCGTCGAAGTCGGGCAGGTCGTCGTGGACGAGCGAATAGGCGTGGATGAGCTCGAGCGCCGCCGCGGGCCCGAGGATCGTCTTTCCTCCCCGTCCCGCACACGCACGGAACGAGGCGATCGCGAGGAGCGGGCGGAGCCGCTTCCCCGGCGCGAGAGCCGCATGGCGCAGGGCGTCCCGCAGCCGGCCGGGTCCGGCCGCGTCGAGCCGCGCGGCGAGGGCGGCCTCGACGCGCAGGCGGTCGCTCTGCAGCAGCGCCTCGAACTCCCGGTGGTGCGCGCGTCCCGGGACCGCTTCATCCTCGCGCGGCGACGATCCTCCGGAGACATCCCGTAGGCCACCGTGTCGAGCGCGAGGCGAGCCGCGCGAGCGGCCCGACGGCCGAAACAAACCGCGCCGGGCTAGGGCTCGAGCTCGCGCACGCGGAAGGCGTCGCCCGCCTCGCGCAGGATCTCGCGAATCCGTCCCTCGGCGGCCTCGAGCTTGGAGCGCGCGGAGCGCGCGATCGCGATCCCCTCCTCGAAGAGCGCCAGCGCCTCGTCGAGCGGGACGTCCTCCCGCTCGAGGCGCTGCACGATGATCTCCAGCCGCCGGAGCTCCTCCTCGAGGCGCGCGCCGGCGCCGGACTCGACGTCCGACCCGCCGGGCAGGAACGCGCCGGACGCTTGCCGCGGCGGCCGTGATCCCGATCCGGCCGGCGTGGCGCCGCCCGTGCGCGGATCCGGACCGCCTCCCCCCTCCCCCGCGCGCGGCGTCATCGGCGTACCGCTCCGTCCGCCGGCAGCGGCACGGCGACCGCCGTCACCCGCGCCGTCGCCTCCCCGCGCGCGAAGCGCAGTCGCAGGTCGTCGCCCGGACCGACCTGCTCGGCCGCGCGGACCAGCGCCCGTTCCGGCAGCCGCTCGACGATCGCGTACCCTCGCGAGAGCGTCGCCAGGGGACTCAGGGCCTCCAGCCGAGCCGCGTGTTCCCGCAGCGCGGCGCGGGCGAGGTCGGCGCGCCGGCTCGCGCCCCGCGCGAGACGGTCGCTCAGCTCGTCCAGCGTCTGCGCGCCGCTGCGGACGCGTCCGCGGACCGCGCGCAGGCCCCAGCGGTCGAGGAACCCGTCGAGACGATCGAGCCGCCGCCGTCGCGCCCGCGCCTCGGCGGAGACGAGGCGGCGCACCGCCTCCTCGAGCCCGCGCGAGAGGGCGCCGCAGTCGGGAGCCGCGAGCTCGGCCGCCACGGACGGCGTCGGCGCACGGACGTCCGCGACCAGGTCGCAGGTCGTCACGTCCACCTCGTGGCCGACGGCGCTGATCACGGGCGCCCGCGACCGCGCCACCGCACGCGCGACGTCCTCGCAGTCGAAGGCGCTCAGGTCCTCGGCGCTCCCGCCCCCGCGGCCGACGATCAGGACCTCGATCGGGAACCAGTCGTTGATGGCGTCGATCGCCTCGGCGATGACGGCGGCCGCCCCGTCCCCCTGGACGCGCACGGGCAGGATGAACACGCCGACGCACGGCGCCCGCCGCCGGAGCACCGACAGGATGTCCTGGAGAGCTGCCCCGGAACGTGAGGTGACGATGCCTATGTTCAAGGGGAAGAATGGGATGGGCCTTTTTCTCTCATGGGCGAAGAGCCCTTCCGCCGCGAGCCTCCGGCGCATCGCCTCGAGCTCCCACGCCGCGCGGCCTGCGCCGCGCCGCGACGCCCGGCGGACGATGAGCTGGAGCTCCCCCTTGCGGTCGTAGACCGTCACGTCGCCGAAGGCGACCAGGCGCTCTCCGTCCGCCGGCGCGAACCCCAGCCGCGACGCCTCGAGCCTGAACAGCACGCAGCGCAGCTGTCCGGCGTCGTCCTTCAGGGAGAAGTACACGTGACCCGACGCGTGCCGGGTGAGGTTCGTCACCTCGCCCTCGACGAGGACGGAGGGGAACGAGCGCTCGACCGCGGCGCGGAGGTCCCGCAGCAGGTCCGAGACCCGCCAGATCCGGGCGCCCGACGCCTCGAGGGCGTCGACGTCGAGGCGGATCACGGGCGAGCCGCCGCCCTCTCGGCCGCCGTCAGCGTGTTCTGCAGCAGCATCGCGATCGTCATCGGCCCGACCCCGCCGGGCACCGGCGTGATCGCGGCCGCCACCTCGGCCGCCCCGTGGAAGTCCACGTCCCCGACCAGGCGCGTCTTCCCCGGCCGGGCCGGATCCGGCACGCGATTGATCCCCACGTCGACGACCACGGCGCCGGGTCGCACCATCTCGCCGGTGATCATCCCGGCCCGGCCGACGGCCACGACCAGGATCTCGCCGAGCCGCGTCACGGAGCCGAGGTCCCGCGTCTTGCTGTGGCAGACGGTCACCGTCGCGTCGCCGCCGGCCCCGTAGCGCAGGAGCAGATTCGCCATCGGCTTCCCGACGATGTTCGAGCGGCCGACCACCACCGCGTGCTTCCCGCGCGTCTCGATGCCTTCCCGCAGCAGGATCTCGCGGACTCCGAGCGGCGTCGCGGGCACGAATCCGTCGCCGCCGGTCGCGAGCCGCCCGACGTTGACCGGGTGGAAGCCGTCCACGTCCTTGGCCGGATCGATCGCGGTCAGCACCGCGTCCTCGTCCAGGCCGTCCGGGAGCGGGAGCTGCACGAGGAGACCGTGGATGGCGGGATCGTCGTTGAAGCGTCGCACGAGGCCGAGCACCTGCTCCATCGTCGCCGCGGCGGGGAGCCTCTCGGTCACGGAATGGAAGCCCGCCTCCTCGCACGCCTGGCCCTTGCTGCGCACGTACACGGCGGACGCGGGATCGTCGCCCACGAGGACGAAGGCCAGCCCCGGCGTCGTGCCGCGGCGCCGCAGCCCGGCGGCGCGCTCCTTCACCTCACCGCGCACGTCGGCTGCGATCCGCTTGCCGTCCAGGATGCGCGCGCTCACGACGATCGCCCTCGCCGGACGCCTGCGGTTCGCCGCGCCCGCGGAGCCGCCAGATCCAGCTCCGGCTGCGGCGCGGGCGGCTCGTGGCAGCGCCGGCAGCGCGCCTCGTAGAGGTCCTCGGCGCCGATCAGGATGCGCTCCTCGCTCCCGCCCAGACGCTGCGTGCGATTGGCGGGCGCCCCGCAGCGCGCGCAGACCGCCAGCGTCTTGGTGACCTCCTCGGCGAGCGCCATCAGCTGCGGCACCGGCTCGAACGGAACCCCGCGGTAGTCCTGGTCCAGCCCGGCCACGACGACGCGCATCCCGCGGTCCGCCAGCTCCTGCACGAGGGCCACGATCTCGGGATCGAAGAACTGCACCTCGTCGATGCCGACGACCTCGGTGTCCGGGTCCAGCCGCTCGCGGATCTCGCGCGCGCTCGCGACTCGCTCGGCCGGGATGCGCCACGCGCTGTGCGAGACGACCTCGTCCTCCGCCGTGCGCCGGTCGACGCGCGGGGTGAAGACCTGCACGCGGCGCTTCGCGATCCGCGCCCGGCGCAGCCGGCGGATGAGCTCCTCGCTCTTGCCGCTGAACATCGATCCGGCGATGACCTCGATCCAGCCCGCGCGCCCGTCCGGGGCCCCTCTCACGCGACCTCCACCGCGAGGTCGAACGGCTCGATCCCCGTCGCCTTCCCGGCCGCATCGTCCACGACGACGAACGCGCCCTGGAGGCGGGTCGAGCCGGTCGCGACCTCGAAGCGGTTCGGCGTCTGCCGCAGGAAGCGCTCGATCGCGAGCTCCTTGCGCACGCCGATGACGCCGTCGGCGGGACCCGTCATCCCGGCGTCGGTGAGATACGCCGTGCCGCCGGGGAGGATCCGGGCGTCCGCCGTCCGCACGTGCGTGTGCGTCCCGATCACCGCCGCGACCAGCCCGTCGAGATGCCAGCCGAACGCGACCTTCTCCGCCGTGGCTTCGGCGTGGAAGTCCACGAACACCACGTCCGCCCGCTCCTCCGCCTCGCGCACCAGCCGTCTCGCCATGCGGAACGGGCATTCGAGGGGAGCCATGAACACGCGCCCCTGGAGGTTGAGCACGGCGATCCTCGCGCTCCCGGCACGTCCGTAGAACACGCCGCGCCCGGGGTTCTCGGCCGGATAGTTCGCCGGCCGCAGGAGGCGCGGCTCGCGCTCGAGATACTCGTAGATCTCACGCTTGTCCCACACGTGGTTGCCGCTGGTCAGGACGTCGATCCCCTGGTCCAGGAGCTCGCGGGCGATCTCGGGCGTGACGCCGAACCCGCCCGCGGCGTTCTCGCAGTTGGCGATCGTGACGTCCACGTCGCGCTGCTCACGCAGCCGCGGCAGGCCCCGTTCGACCGCGGTCCGTCCCGGCCGCCCCACGATGTCGGCGATGAAGAGGATCGTCACGCCGACTCGGCGCGGGACGCCGCTCCGCCCGGGGCGGCGCCGTCGGCTCCGCCGGTTCCGCCTGGAGGGCGCGCGCGCCCGCGGCGGATGAGCAGCGCGAGCGCCTGGAGGAGCTCCGCCGGACGGGTCGGCTTGTTGACGTGCATCTGGAAGCCCGCCTCGACGCTGCGCAGCCGGTCCTCGAGCGACGCATAGGCGGTGAGGGCCAGCGCGGGCGTGGCACCGCCCTGCTCCGGCGGCAGCGCGCGCACCTTCCGCATCAGGACGTAGCCGTCCTCCCCGCTCATCGCGACGTCGCTCACGAGCACGTCCGGGCGCCACGTCCGCACCGTCTCCAGACCCTCCGCAGCCGTCGCCGCGGCGCGGGTCTCCGCGCC
>DATBJZ010000024.1:0-1961 GCA_036556125.1 Gemmatimonadota bacterium
CGTCGTCTCCGTCCCCTCGGAGCCGCCCGACCCGCGGAAGTCGACCAGGTACGACGACCACCCCAGCGCCCGCAGCTCGCGCGCCGGGTCGAGCATGGAGTCCTTGGCGTCCGCGAAGCCGTGGAGGAGCAGCACGGTGCCGCGCGCCGCCGGCGCCGGGACGTGCCACGCTTCGAGCCGGAGGCCGTCCTCCGTGAACACGAAATCGCGGTCGTACCGCAGGCGCAGGTCGGCGGGCGTCCGCCGGTGCCGGGGGTGCGGGAGCACGGCGCCGCCGGCGAGCGCGCCGAGGGCGCCGCGCCAGCCGAGACGCTCCGGCGGAGGCGTGCGGTCGCCGCGCTCGACGAAGTGCGTGAGCGCCCAGGCGTGGCGGTAGGTCAGGCCTCCGAAGACGAACGCGCCGGCGCCCAGGCAGAAGAGGGCCGCCCGGAGCGTGCGCGCGCGTCGGGAACGGGGGCGACGGCTCAAGCCATCGAGTGTAGCAGCGGCGGCGAAAGGGCGGCCGGTCCGGAGAGGCCAGCGTGCAAGAGCCCCTTCAGGGTTCCATACTGGCCGTCGGTGACCTCCGACGAGGCGAAGCCCGCCCCCGCCGCCCGTCCGGCCTCGGGCGCTCCCGACGGCCGTGCCGGCCTCTCGCACCTGACCTGGATCCCGGCCGGTGCCCTGGTAGGGTTCGCCGTCGCGTTCGTCTTCGGCGACGTGGTCGAGCTGCCGGCGGACCTCTACTACGCGCTGTATTTCGCCTCCGTGCTCGGCTTCCTCGGGTTCTACGTACGAACGACAGCGTTGCCGCTGGGGCAATGGCTCTCGCGCCGGGCGGGCGCCGCGCTGCTCGCCGGCGTCGCGGTCGGGCTCCTGATGGCGTGGTCGGTGCTGGCGCGGCCGGCGACGGAAGCGCTGTCCGGCGCGGCTCTCGCCTGGGCAGTGCTGTGGCGGGGGCTCCTGTACGGGGCGGTCGACGGCCTGCTCCTCTTCGCGTTCCCGTGGACCGTCACCTGGCGGGCGCTCGGCGCGGAAGGCAGGGGCCTGGCGACGAAGGTGGGCGCCTCCGCGCTGTCCTGGGTGGCGATCCTGTTCGTGACGACCGTGTACCACCTCGGTTACGGCGATTTCCGCTCGCGCAAGGTCGTGCAGCCGAACGTCGGGAACGCCATCACCGCGGTCGCCACTCTCTCGACGGCGCACCCTCTGGCATCGGCGATCAGCCACGTGTTCCTGCACGTCGCCGCCGTCGTCCATTCCCCCCGCACGGACCTGTTCCTGCCGCCCCATCGTTCGCGGTGACTGCCTGGGCACGTCGGTGGCGACCGGACGCTTCGACGTTCCATACTGGCCGACATGCACGTCCTTGACCCATCCACGCGCCGCCGGGCGGCCGCCTTGGCCGTCGTCGCGGCCTGCCTTGCGGGCGTCCCGCGTTCCGGAGCCGCGCCGGAAGACTCCGCGAAGGTGGACCTCGCCCGCCGGTTCGCGCAGGACGTGGCCGTGCTCGCGTCGGACGAGATGGAGGGACGCGGGCTCGGCACGGCCGGGCTGGGCCGGGCCGCGGACTGGATCGAGAAGAGGCTGCGCGCGCTCTCCCTGCGCCCCGCGTTCGGCGGCTCCTACCGCCAGCCGTTCGAGGTGAAGACCGGCGTCACGCTCGAGCGCGGGAACGCGCTCGACGGCGTGCCGGAGGACCAGTGGGTACCGCTCGGCATGTCCAGCTCCGGCGCGTTCGCCGGCGAGCTCGTGTTCGTGGGCTACGGCATCGAAGCGCCGCCGCTGGGCTACCGCGAGCTCGACGGGGTCGACCTCCGCGGCAAGGTCGCGCTCGCGCTGCGCTACGAGCCGCAGGAAAAGGACCCGGGCTCGCCGTTCGACGGCCGGCGGCCGAGCCGCTGGTCGTCGCTGCGGTACAAGGTCCACCAGGCCCGTGAGCGCGGCGCGGCCGCGGTCGTGTTCGTGACCGGGCCCGCGCA
>DATBJZ010000025.1:0-11688 GCA_036556125.1 Gemmatimonadota bacterium
CGAGCGCGAGCGGGTCCACCTCGCGGAACTCGGGGGCGACGGCCAGGATCGCCTAGATCTCGGAGGCGAACCACAGCCGGTCGCCGCGCCGCGCCCAGTAGAGGGGCTTCTGACCGAGGTGGTCGCGGGCGAGGAGCAGCCTGCGCGCGCGCGCGTCCCAGAGCGCGAACGCGAACATCCCGCGGAGCTCCTGCACGAGGTCGGCCCCCATCTCCTCGTAGAGGTGGACCAGGACCTCGGTGTCGCCCTGGGTCCGGAAGCGGTGGCCGCGCGCGAGCAGCGCCTCGCGCAGCTCGCGGTAGTTGTAGATCTCCCCGTTCAGCATCACCTGGACGGAGCCGTCCTCGTTCGCGACCGGCTGCCGGCCCGTCACGAGGTCGATGATCGCGAGGCGGCGGAAGCCGAAGCCGACGCCGTCCTCGACGTGGACCGTCGCGTCGTCGGGCCCGCGGTGGGCGATGGCGTCCGCCATCCGGCGGACGGTCTCGGCCGGCACCCCGCGGGGGTCGGCGATGCCCACGATGCCGCACATGGTCCGGGCTCCTCGGAGGGGGTTCGGGTTACCGCACCGGCGCGGGCTTCCGGGCCCGCACGCAGAACATGTAGCCCCGGCCGAACGGCAGCAGCCGGTCCAGCAGCGAGACGCCGCGGAGCGCCGGGTACGCCGCCTCGTAGGCGCGGTACCTCCAGCCCACGGACGCGAACGCCGCCTCGCTGTCCGGGGCCGCGTCGCCGTGGAAGCGCCCCCCGCCGTCCCCGCCGCCGTTCCCGGCGGCGCGCGTCCGCGCGGCCGTCCGGTTGTACGCGAAGTTCAGGCTGTTCTCCACCACCTCGGTGAACAGGCCCGAGTAGCTCTCGAGCCGCTCGACGGCCAGGCCGGCGCCGGCGATCAGCCGCTCCAGCCCGCCGCGGGCGTAGCCGTCGCGGGCCAGGTCGTACGCGCCGCCGGCGGTCAGGCCGTAGAGCCGCTTCAGCCGGTGCCCCGGCCGCTGCGGGGCGTCCTCGTGGCAGGTGGCGACGAACGCGCCGCCGGGCACGAGCACGCGCGCGACGTCGCGCACGAACCCGGCGTCGTCCTCGAGGTGCTCGAGGAAGTTGATGCCGACGGCGACGTCGAAGCTCCCGTCCGGAAACGGCAGCCCGCCCCCGTCGATCAGCGTCACGTCCGCGTCCAGCAGCCGCCGCGCCGACGCCGCCTGGGCGGCGTCGAAGTCGGTCAGCGTCCAGTCGCCCCCGCGCCGCCGCAGGAACCAGCTGGACGTGCCGGTCGAGCAGCCGATCTCGAGGCACCGCCGCCCGGCGACCGGCGGGAGGAGCCGCAGCACGGCCCCCAGCGTCTCCTTCTTCTTGATCGAGTGGCGGTAGAGCCGGATCTGCCAGGGCTCGGCCGCCGCCGGTCCGCCCGCGGAGGACCCGCTCGCCGCCACGCGCGCGTCCCCCGCCCGCGCCCGCCCGCTAGGCCGACGCCGGCTTCCGCGCCCGCACGCAGAACATGTAGCCCTGGCGGAACGGGATCAGGCGGTCCAGGAGCGAGAATCCCCGCAGCGCGGGATAGGCCGTCTCGTACGCCCGGTATTTCCAGCCCACGGACTTGAAGTCCTCGCCGCTCGCGGGCGAGGTGTCGCCGTGGAAGTGCCCGGCGTCCTCCTCGGCGGTCTGCTTGGACGCCGAGCGGTGATAGACGTAGTTCAGGCTGTTCTCGACGAGCTCGGTGAAGATCCGCGAGTAGCTCTCGAGCCGCTCGATCCGGAGCCCCGCGTCCCGCACGAGCTGCTCCAGCTCGTGCTTGAGGTAGCCGTCACGCGCGTGGCCGAATCCGCCCGTGTCGGCGGTGAAGCGGTAGAGCTTCTTGAGCCGGTAGCCGAGGCGCGCCGACACGCCGTCGGGGCACGTGAGGACGAACGCGCCGCCGGGCCTGAGGACGCGGACCATCTCGCGCACGAACCCGAGGTCGTCGTCCAGGTGCTCCAGGAAGTTGATCCCGACCACGACGTCGAAGCTCGCGTCGGGGAACGGCAGCGGACCGGCGTCGATCAGCATCACGTCGTCGCCGAGGAGCTGCCGCGCCGATTCGACCTGCTTGGGGTCGAAGTCCGTGCTCGTCCAGTCGCCGCCGCGCTGCCGCAGCAGCCAGCTCGAGGTGCCGGTGGCGCAGCCGATCTCGAGACAGCGCTTGCCGCTGACCGGCGGCAGGAGGCGCAGCACGGCCTCGAGCGTCTCCTTCTTCTTGATGGACCGGCGGTAGAGCCGGATCTGCCAGGGCTCGGCCGCCGTCGCGGGGCCGTGCGCCGTCTCGGTCGTCGTCATGCGAGGCTTCCTTCCTCTCGGTAGGCGGCGATCGTGCGTCGGACGCCCTCCGCGACGTCCACGCGCGGGGCGAAGCCGAGGACGGACCTCGCCTTGCCCGTCTGGAACTCGTAGTCGTGCGCGAAGAAGTCCACCCGGCGCGGATAGATGGGCGGCTGCACGCCGAACGGCCGGCACGCCGCTTCCACGACGGCCGCGGCGAACCACACGGGCCGGTACGGCAGCCGGAGCCGCGGGGGCCGCACCCCGAGCTCGCCGGCGATCAGCGCGGTCAGGTCGCGGAGCGCGACCGGCGCCGGCCCCGCGAGCAGGAAGGCCTCGCCCAGAGCGCGGGGCTCGGTCTCGGCCGCCAGCATCCCGTCGAGCAGATCGTCGATGTAGATCATGTGCCGCCGGCCCCGCCCGTCGCCGAGCGTCACGAAGCGGCCCTTCTGGATCATCCGGAAGAGCTTGACCAGGCGCTGGTCGCCGGGGCCGTAGACGTCCGCGGGCCGCACCGCGGTGGCGGCGAAGCCCGCGCGCGCCTCGCCGAGGATCCACTCCTCGGCGGCCGCCTTGGTGCGCGCGTAGATGTTGTTCGGATGGTACGGGGCGGTCTCGTCCACGGGCCGGCCGCGCACCTCGCCGGTCACGCCCATCGTGCTGCAGTAGACGAACCGCCGGACGCCGTTCTCGCGCGACGCGCGGGCCAGGTCCTGCGTGGCGCCGACGTTCACGTCCCAGAACACCCGGTCGGGCACGTCCGCCTCGCGCATCATCGCCGCGACGTGGTGGACGACGGCGACGTCGGCCAGCGCGCGGGGGTGCAGCCTCCGGTCGGCGACGCTGCCCTCGACGACCTCCACGCCCGCGGCCTCGAGCGCGTCGGCGTTCCGCCGCTCCGCGGGCGTGGCGACCAGCGACAGCACGCGGACGGGGCGGCCCTGGGCGCGCAGCCGTCTCGCGAGGCTCGAGCCGATGAAGCCCGTGCCGCCGGTGACGAGCACGCGGCCGGCGCCGTCCCGCGCCGGCCGCGAGACCGGCTCCGCCGCCCGCACGCGGTCGCGCGCGGCGCCGGGCGTGCGCGGACGGAACGCGGGCGTGCCGGAGCTCCGCGGGGACCACGGGGCGCGCGTGTGGGCGCCGGACGCGGCGGCGTCCGGAGGGGCGCTCGCGGCCCCGGTCTCGACGTCGTGGACGGCGGAAGGTGAGGTCGGCTCGGACACGGCTCGGGGGCGGTGGGGGGTCGGAGGATTCGGAATCGGGGACGGTCGGATCACGCGGACGGCCGGCGGCGACCGGCGGCGCCCGCCCGGTGCGGGACGGATCTCCGGCCTGTCGCAGTATAGGGAAACGTCTACCCTCCCACCAATCGCCCGAAGGTCCTATCCGTCGTCGGCCCGTAGGTCGCACGCCGCGGCGGCTTCCGCGCCGATCCTGAGCCGCACCAGCGGGACCGCCGGCGGAGGGTCGCCGCTCGTCCCGACGATCCGCTCCAGCTCCGCCGCCGCCGCGTCCGCCGCGGCAGAGTCGGCGGCGTGCACGGTCGCGAGCAGGTCGCCGCGCGCCAGCCGGTCGCCGCACTTCCGCTCGAGGACGACGCCCACCGCGGGATCGATGCGGTCGGCCTTCGTGCGGCGGCCCCCGCCCAGGCGCACGACCAGCAGGCCGACCTCGCGGGCGTCGAGCCGCGACACGAACCCGTCCGCGGTTGCACGGACCTCGCGGACCACCGGCGCCGCCGGGAGGCGCGACGGGTCGTCGACCACCGCCGGGTCGCCGCCCTGGCCGGCGACCCAGCGACCGAAGCGCTCCAGCGCCGACCCGTCCGCGAGGGCCGCCGCGGCCCGGCGGCGCGCCGGCTCGGCGTCGCGTTCCGCGCCCGCCGCGAGAGCCAGCCGCTCCGCGAGCGCCAGCACGACCTCGACCAGATCGGCGGGTCCCCGGCCGCGCAGCGTCTCGATGGCCTCGCGCACCTCGAGGGCGTTTCCGACCGCGCGGCCGAGCGGCTCCTCCATGGACGTGAGAAGCGCCTCCGCGCGCAGCCCGAACCGGGCCGCCAGGCGGATCATGACCCGGGCCAGCTCCGCCGCAGCCTCTTCGCCAGCAAGGAACGCGCCGGAACCGACCTTCACGTCCAGCACGAGCGCGTCCAGACCCTCCGCCACCTTCTTGGCGATGATGGACGCCGCGATCAGGGGCAGCGACTCGACCGTGCCGGTGACGTCGCGAAGTGCGTACAGCCGGCCGTCCAGCGGCGTGAACCGCGCCGTCTGTCCGCCGATGGCGAACCCCACCTCCCGGAGGAGGCGCTCCACGTCGGCGCGGTCGAGGTTCACGCGCAGCCCCGGGATGGCCCGGGCCTTGTCGAGCGTGCCGCCGGTGTGCGCGAGACCGCGACCCGAGACCTTCGGCATGCGCAGCCCCATCGCCGCCACGACCGGGGCGAGGACGAGCGACACCTTGTCGCCGACGCCGCCGGTGGAGTGCTTCCCTACCTTCGGACCGGGCACGCCGTTCCAGCTCCAGCGCTCGCCGGAGTCCACGAGGCGCGCCGTCCAGCGAACCAGCTCGGCGTCGGTGAAGCCGCGGAAGCAGACGGCCATCAGGAAGGCCGCCATCTGGTAGTCGGGCACCGCCTCCGCCAGGTAGCCGTCCAGCAGCGCATCGAGCTCGGCCGGCGCGAGCTCGCCGCCGTCGCGCTTGCGCGCGATCAGCGGCGGCACGTGGAGGGGCGTTCCGTCCCGGGAGGCGCGCGGTCCGTACGCGCGTGATTGTGGGTCCGGAGACACGCCGAGTATATTCCGCGACGCGCCGCGGAGCGCCACGGCCGCCGCCCCCGGGCGGCCGCCGCCGTCCCCCGCGCCGCATTCCTCGGGAGTCCCTCCGATGCGCGCGTTCCCGGCCCGCCCGCTCCTCCCGCTCGTCGTCGCCGCGCTCGCGTGGCCGGGGGTCCTCCGTCCGCAGGAAGGGGAGCAGCCTCCGGACCCGCTCGGGCGCGAGGAGACCGGACGCCAGGAGGCGTCCGAACCCGCCGGAGCGGCGAACGGCGCCGGCGGCGACGGCGCGGCGGCCGCCGCCGATCCCGGGGCGACCGAGCTCGTCCGCGCGCCCGGGGACCCCGCCGGTGCGCCGGCGGCCGCGGCCCTGCTGCCGCGCCGCGCGCTCGAGCTCGTCCGCCGCGGCGACGACGCGATGGCGCGGCTCGACCCCGCGTCCGCGCTGTCCGCCTACCAGGCGGCGGTGGCGGCGGACCCCGCCCAGTACGAGGCCCTCTGGAAGGCCGCCCGCGTGCTGCTGGACCTCTCGGAGCTCGAGCCCCGCAAGAACACCCGCAAGGACCAGGCGAACCGCGCCCTCAAGTACGCCGAGCGCGCGGTGCGCGTGAACCCCGACGGCGCGGAGGGCCACTACGCCCGTGCGTACGCGCTGCGCGCGGTCGCGCGCTTCGAGGGCGGCAAGACGCGGCTCCGCCTCGCGCGCGAGGTGCGTGCGGAGGCGCTCCGCGCCGTGGACCTGGACCCCCTCCAGGACGGCGCGTACCACCTGCTCGGGGCGTGGAACTACGACCTCGCGGGGCTCAACCTCGTGCAGAGGCTGATCGCGAACGTGCTGCTCGGCGGCGTGCCGTCCGAGGTGTCCTACGCGAACGCGGCGCACTACTTCGAGCTGGCCGTGCAGGCCAACCCCGAGGCCGTCGCGCACCGCGTCGGGCTCGCGCGCGCGCTCCTGAAGCTGGACCGCAAGGACGACGCCCGCGCCGAGCTGCGCCGGGCGCTGGAGCTCCCTTCGAAGGACCTGGACGACCCCGCCCACAAGCGCGAGGCCGAGCGGCTGCTCGAGGACCTCGACTAGCGGTTCGCTGGCGGTTCGATAGCGGTTCGGGACGGCCGGATCCCCGGACCGGCCCGCCAGTGCGTCGCGGCTCGAGGGGCTCACGAAGGACGATGGGGGCCGCTCAGCGGATGTCCACGCGAACCGTCGTCTCGGCCACGAGGCTCCGCGCGGCCGCGTCCACGCCGGGCCGGCTCACGGTCACGGTCGCGCGCCGACCGTCCGGAAGCGGCGCGGTCGCGCGGCCGACCGTCCGGATCACGCCCTGGAAGGGCCCTCCCATCGCGACCTCCCGCAGACGGATCCTGAGCCCGGCGGCGCGCACGTAGAACTCGGCGACCGCCTCGGGGCCGGCCGGCGTCCGGTAGGTGAGGACGAGGGGCTTCCGGCGGTCCGCGGCCGCGGGGTCGGCGAACGCGCGCAGCAGCTCCGAGTTGGCCGAGTCGAGGACGCCGCCGGGCGGCGCCGGCAGGCCGAGCCGGTCGGCGAACGCGTAGACGGGAGCGTCCCCGGGCGGCTCGGGGGCGCCGCCCTCGGCGAGCGCCGCGACGTCCGGGGACGCATTCGACGATGCTCCGGCGCCGGCCTCCGCGACGCCCCCTGGACCCGCGGGCGGAGACGCCGGAGAGAGGGCGGGACCCGCGGACCGCTCGCGCGCGGCGTCGGCGCCGCGGTCGCGGGCGGCGCCATCCGCCGCGGCCGGGAGCGCAGGATCGCCGCCCCCCTCCCTCGGTTCCGCGGCGACGCGACGCCGCTCCGCACGTGCGTCTTCACCCGCCGGCCGGGCGTCTCCATCCGCCGGGCCGGCGATTCGTCGTCCCGGGCCGGCGTCTCCACGCTGCGGGCCGGCCTCTCCACGTCGGCCGCCGGCGGATCCGCGGCCCGGCGTGCGGCCGCCGTCGGGGTCGCGAGCGTCCACGACCCCCTCGGCGGCCGGAGGCCGCGAACGCAGCCGCAGCGTGGCGAGCGCGGTGAACCCACCCGCCCCCACCAGGAAGAAGGCCGCCGCCCACGGGAGCGCGCGACGGCCGATCGCCGTGGCGAGCCGCTCGAGGAGCGGCTGCGGCGCGGGCGTCGCGGACGCGGCGCGCGCCAGCTCGCGGAGGCGGTCCTCGTCGGCGTGCGCGGGAGCGGGATGGGCGAACGCGACGGGCGCGGGCGAGTCGGCGGCGCGCGGCACGTCGGGCCCGGACGCCCGGTCGGCGGGGCGCGGCACGTCGGACCTCGCCGCCGCCGTTCCCGTCTCGGCGGGCTCGTCGTCCCGGCTCTCCGCCGGGACGCGACGGCCCGGCCCGCCGAGCGCGGTCGCGAGCGCCGCGCGGATTCCGGCGTCGTCCGGCCGCGCCTCGTTGGCGAGCGTCAGGTCCTCGACGGCGGCGCCGACGTCGCCGCACGCGAGGTGGGCGAGCCCGAGCAGGCGCCGCACCTCGGCGGCGTCGGCGACGTCCTCGGCGAGGCGCAGGAGGAGCAGCGCCTCTCCCACGTCGCCGCGTTCCAGGCAGGCGCGGATCGCGGCCAGATCGGGCGGCGCGTGCTCGACGGGCGGGGTCAGGCGGGCAGCCTCCGCGGGAGCGATGGACGCCGCAGGGTGCGAGCGTCCGCGGCGACGCCGGACGGAGCCGGGGCGCGCGAGGCGGAGGCGGCAGGAAGCGTGCCCGCCGTGCGGCGCTGATCGAAACGGCTACAGCGCGGAGGGCGGTCCCGGGACCCGCAGCGGAGACTCGCGCGCGAGGAGGCGCACGAGCTCCTCCACGAGCGTGGCGCCCGCGTCGCGGAGGTCGCGGCCCTCGGTGCGGAACGCGTCGTACCCGTCGCCGCCCTCCCACAGGAAGTCCGTGATCGCGACGACGAGCTCGGCGGCGGGATCCAGCGGCCGGCCGTTCACGCGCCACGACCCCGGCGCTCCGTCCACGCCGGAGGTCTGCAGGTACGCGCCGCTGTCGCCGCGCCTGCCCTCCGCGGCGGAGCGATCCAGCACGCGAGCCAGGGCGTCGCCGGTCAGGCGC
The DNA here is from genome assembly GCA_036556125.1 of Gemmatimonadota bacterium. Classification (GTDB taxonomy): domain Bacteria; phylum Gemmatimonadota; class Gemmatimonadetes; order JACCXV01; family JACCXV01; genus DATBJZ01. Next base: position 8,127 of record DATBJZ010000025.1, read on the forward strand.
ACCGCGAGGATGCGGTTCGTGAAGGGCAGGGCCTGCACGAGCTCCCCGAGGGTCACGGGTCCGGCGTCGACCGACGCGCGGATCGCGCCCGCGTTCAGGAGCGCGACGTCGGCCGCCGCGCGGCGCCGCATCAGGTCGGCGAGCAGCCGGCCGAAGTTCGTCTGCCGGCGGCGGACCGCGTCACGGCCGCCCTCCAGCGGCGCGGCCAGGCTGCCCACGACCTTCCCGAGCTCGCGGTCGAGCTCGCTGGTGTAGCCGGCGATCATCTCCGCCACGCGCGGATCGTCCGGCAACTCCTCGGTGATCGGGTAGACCGTGTCGGCGAGGAGCTCGACCTCGTCCTCCTCGACCGCCAGGTCGAGCCGGCCGAGGTAGAGGCCGTACTCCTCGACCTGGGCCACCAGCACGTCGTCCTCCTCGAAGGGACGGGCGATCAGGACCTGGTCGTGCCCGCCCACGACGACGTCGATGTCGTCGTACGCGACCGCCAGCTGGCGGTCGGCCCGGCTTCCGATGTGCGTGAGCGCGACGATCACCTCGGCGCGGTCCTCCAGCGCCGGCAGGTGCCGCCCCGCCGCGAGGAGCGGCGGCTCGAACACGAGACCGCGCACGTTCGACGGGCTGGTCGTGCGCGGCGTGTCGTCGGTGACCAGTCCGAGGATGCCGACGCGCACGCCGTTCGGGAGGAGCCGGACGACGCTGGCGGGCGCGAGCGGACGGCCGGTCCGCGCCTCCACCACGTTGGCGGCGAGCATGGGGAACTCCGCGTCGGCCATGCGCTCCCGGAGGACCTCGAGTCCGAAGTCGAACTCGTGGTTTCCGATCACCATCGCGTCCACGCCCATCAGGTTCATGAAGCGGATCTCGGGCTCCCCCCGGAACACGGAGGAGAGGGGCGTTCCCTGGAAGACGTCGCCGCCCTCCACGAGCAGCGTGGGTCGGCCGAGGCGGTCGTTCTCCTCGCGGATGCGCGCCACGAGCGCGGCCATCCGGGCCGCCCCGCCGACGGAGTCGGCGGCGCCCTCGCGGGTGAACGGGACGAGGTGGCCGTGGAGATCGTTGAAGTAGAGGAGGGTGAACTGCGGAAGGCCGCGCGCTTCGGGTCCGGTCTCGCGTTCGGCGATCTCCGGAGCGCCGAGCGTGTCGGGGGCGGCCCCGCCCCCGCGCGGGGGAGCCCCGCCGCGCGACGCGCAGCCGGCGGCGACGAGCACCAGGGCGAGCGCGGCAGCCGGGCGCGCACCGGCGAGGATCCGCGAGAGCGGCTCGCCGTGGGCGGCAGGGGCGCGGCGGGCCCCGGGCCCGGTCCCGCGCGCGCGCGCCGTCACGGGCCCGCCCCGGCGCGCACCCCGGGCCGGCGCCGCCGGCGCGCGATCATCCCCGAGCTACAGGCCCGCGCCGCGGGTCAGGTATTCGCCGCCGTTCGCCCCCGCGACGGCGCGCATGAAGTCGCGGTCGTGGTCCTCGCCGACGCCCACGGCGTGGACGACGACGGCGCCGTCGGGGTTCAGCTCCGCGATGCGGTCCAGGATCTGCTGCGGCGAGGCGTCCGTCGGCTCCCCGTCGGTGACGAGCACGATCGTCTCGGGCCCGAGGCCGAACGCCATCTCGACCGCCTGCTTGATCCCCGTGCCGCCGCCGCCTTCCACCTTGCGCACGAACTTCGCCGCCTCCTCGCGCGTGCCGTCGTCCGCGGCCACGAGCGAGTCGCGCCAGAGGTGCGGCGTGTCCTCGAAGTACACGATCCCGAAGCCCTGCCCGTCCTCGAGCCCCTCGATGGCGCCGGCGACCTCGCGCTTGGCCTCCTCGACCTTCTTGCGGCGCTCGCGCAGCTCGTCCTGGACCTTGCTCCCGGCCCGGCCGCCGACGAGCCCGCCGAGCTTGCCCTCGAGCTTGCCCGCGACGGTGCGCTCGGTCGTCCCCCCGGTCTGGCTCTCCATCGAGCCGGAGAAGTCCACGACGAAGACGAGGTTGGGCAGGCCCGCGACCTCGAGGCCGTAGATCTTCCCCTTCCCCGACGACCCGTACGGGTTCCGGAGGTCGATCTGGGCGGACGCGGGCGCGGCGCCGGCGAGGACGCCGGCGGTCAGGACCGACACGAGCAGGGCGCGCATGGGGCCTCCGGCCGAGGGCGGGACGAGCCTGCCGGCGGCGCCTCCCGCGGACGACCGCCGGGCCGCCGGAGCGCCGGCGGCGCGATCAGAAGGACTTGGCCGCGAGCTTCTCGGCGTAGTCCCCCAGGACCGGCAGCTTCCAGCGCTCGAGCTGCCACGCCTTCCACATCAGGAGCAGCCAGAGCACGAAGACGCCGAGCCAGACGACGATGAACAGCAGACCCAGGAAGGGGATGATGATGCTCAGGATCGTGAGGGCGATCCACACCACGATCTCGGCGATCGCCACCACCACCGACTGGGCCGCGTGGAAGCGCACGACGGAGTTCTGCTTCTCGGTCGCGAGGAAGAGGATGCCGCCGATGATCCAGAACAGGTACGCGAGCACGCCGGCGAGACGCGGATCGAGCCCGGTCGAGGTCGCGGCTGCGGGTCCGGCGGGCGGCGGGGGCGTCGCGGGGTCCACGGTCATGCTCCTACCTCCGGGTTCCGGTCACGGGGTTCGGGGCTACTAGTTACCCGCGCGCGCGGAGGCGATCAATAGTGATCCCCGGGCCGCGGCGGCTATCTTGCCGGCCGATGCCCTCCCTCCGCGCGGCCGTCGCCGAGCTCCGAAGCGGCCCCGTGCGCCAGCGTCTCGCGCTGGGCCTGGCCGCCGGCGTCGGCGGGGCGTTCCTCGCGGCGGCGCTCTTCCGCGTCCCGTTCTTCCGCACCCTCGAGGACCGCACGGCCGACGTGCGGTTCCGCATCGAGCGGGCGCTCGCCGGATCCGGTCCGGCCGCGCCCATCGCGATCGTGGACGTGAGCAACGAGAGCCTGCGGCTCTACGAGCGGGACCTCGGACGCTGGCCCTGGCCGCGCGAGGTCCACGCGGCCGTCCTGGACTACCTGGCCCTGGGCGCGCCGGCGGCGGTGGCCTTCGACTTCCTGTTCGCCGAGCCGGACCGCCGGAACCCCGAGGGCGACGAGGCGCTCGCGGCCTCCACCGCCGCGGCCGGCCGCACGTTCCACGCGGCGGTCTTCGACCAGGCGCGCGGCGACGTCGCGCGCGCCGAGCGTCTCGAGCGCGAGCTCCTGGGACGGGGCGCGCGCCTCGCGGCGCTGCGACGCTTCGCGCTGCCCGAGCCGGCGCCGGCGGGGCCGTCCTGGGCCGTGGCGGACCCGCCCATCGAGCCGCTCCTCGCGGGCGCCGCCGGCGTGGGCGCGATCAACCTGACGGCCGACGCCGACGGCGTCGCGCGCCGCGAGCACCTGGTGCACCGCCACGCGGGGGCCGCCTACCCGTCGCTGCCCCTCGCGCTGGCGCTCGGCGGCACGGACGGTTACGGAGGGCTCCGGACGGACGCGGGCGACCTGCTGCTCCGCGTGAACCCGGGGGCGCCGACCGGCGACGTGGCGGGCCCCGGCGACGTCGCGGAGGCAGCCGACGCCGCGAGCCCGGCGGCGCCCGC
>DATBJZ010000026.1:0-40475 GCA_036556125.1 Gemmatimonadota bacterium
GTCCTCGAGCGGGGCGCCGCGCTCGACCAGGTGGTCGAGCCGGCTGCCGCGGACGAGCCGCATCGTGTAGAACAGCCGGCCGTCGGGGAGCGTCCCCGCGTCGTGAACGGGGACGATGCCGGGGTGCTCGAGCCGGGCGAGGATCCGCGCCTCCTCGAGCAGGCGTGCGCCGGCCTCCGGGCCGGACTGCTCGGGGACCAGGACCTTGAGGGCGAGGTCCCGGCCGAGCTCGCGGTCGCGGACGCGGTACACGGCGCCCATCCCGCCGCGCCCGATCGGCTCCGCCAGCTCGTAGCGCGTGCCGGTCAGGTCGGGCGGCTCGTCGTCGCCCGCCGCGACACGCCGGAGCCGCTCCACCGCAGGGTCGTCGAGGGCCCGCACGGCCGGCGCGGGCCCGACCGCGGCGGCCGCATCCGACCGCGTCGGCGTCGGCGCGCGGTTCATCGCGAACGCCGGTCCGTCCGGCCCTGCCGGAGGACCGCCCGCGCCGCCTCGCAGCACTCGACCGTCCAGCTAGCCGACTCCCAGGAGGTCGCGCGCCTCGGCACGGAACTCCGCGTCGCTGCCGCAGGCCTCCCGCAGGCGCTCCAGAACGATCTCGCGGAACCTGCGTCGGGTGCGGGAGAGGGCGCTCACGACCTGCGGCTCGGTGAGGCCGTACGCCTCGGCGAGGTCGCGGTAGCGCAGGCGCCTCCCCGGGCCGTTCACCGCGTGCACGTTTCCGGACGCGTCGGCCGCGGCGGCCGGGGCGCCGCCGGCCGCCTCCCGCGCGCGGATTCCGGCGTCCGGCGCGCCGTCCTCGAGGTCGTACCGCTCGAAGATCGCGAACCGGACCTCCTGGCCGGCGGCTGCGCACTCCGCGCGCAGGTCCGCCACCGCGAGTCCGAAGAGGCCGCGGATCCACTCGCGGCGGAACAGCTCGTCGGGATCGGGGACGCCGCCGGCCTCGCCGGCGGCTTCGGCGTCGCCGATGTCCACGCGCTCGAGGCCTCCCCCCCGCTTCACGCGGCCGGCCGCCTTCCACTCGTTGGCCGCGTAGCCGTCCAGACACGTGCGGACGAACGTCCGGAAGCGCGCGCGGTCCGCGTCGTAGCGGTCGAGCCAGCGCTTCTCGAGCGCCTTCGCGAAGAAGCCCTGGGTCAGGTCCTCGGCGTCCTCGCGGGGGACGTGCCAGCGCAGGCGCACGTACTCGAAGACGGGAGTCCAGTAGACTCGGACGAGTGAATCCAGTGCGCGCGCGCGGACCTCGGGGTCTTCGCTCGCGGCCGCGGCGACGATCGAGCGGCGGGTTGCCGGGAATGCCGCGTACCCGCGGATGGCAGGTCTCCCGCGAAGGTCCTCTGGCGCCGGACGAGAGCGGGCCGGGCGGCGCACCGCGGCGGACGCACAGGTCGGATCGGACGATCCGCCGTCCGGGCGGCCGAGGAGTCTCGGCCGCGACGGCTCGCTCGGCAAGGCACCGGGGCGGTCGGTGAGGTGCCCGACGCGCGCTATTCGCTCCTGAGGACCTCGATCGGATCGATGCGGCTCGCCCGCCGGGCCGGGATCCAGCTCGCGAGCAGGGTCGCCGCGACCAGCACGCTCACGACGGCGGCCAGCGTCACGGGGTCGCGGGCTCCGACGCCGAAGAGGAGACCCTCCAGCAGCCGCGTGGCGCCGAGCGCCGCCGCGAGCCCGGCCGCCGCGCCCGCCGTCGCGAGCGCCGCGCCCTGCCGCACGATCATTCCCACCACGTCTTCGTCGCGCGCCCCCACGGCGATGCGGATGCCGATCTCTCGCGCGCGCCGGGCCACGGCCTGCGCGACGAGCCCGTAGGTTCCGATCGCCGCGAGGAGCAGAGCCGCCACGGCGAATCCGCCGAGAAGCACGGTGTGGAGCCGACGCGGACCGAGCGAGTCAGCCATCAGGTCCCGGAGGAGCCGGACCTCGCCCACCGGCTGCGCCGGGTCGACGGCCCGCACCGCCTCGCGCAGGACGGGAACCACCGCCGCCGGGTCCCCGTCCGTCCGGACGGCGATCGTCATCGAGGACTCGGGCTCCTGCCGGTGGGGCAGGTAGACGGTGGGGCGCACGAGCTCGCCGCCGGCGCGGCGCTCCGCGTCCAGGTCGACCCCGTAGTGCTTCACCGACTCCACGACGCCCACGACCTCCCGCCAGCGCGGCCTGCCGCTCTCGTCGTCGTCCAGCGCCAGCCGGCGCCCGACGGGGTCCGTGTCGGGCCAGTAGCGGCGCACGAGGACCTCGTCCACGAGCGCGGCGAGCGGCGCGTCCGGCCCGTCCGCCGGCTCGAACGTCCGCCCCCGGACGAGCTGGATGCCCGCCGCGTCCGGATAGCCGGGGCTCACCACCTGGATGTCCGTGAGGGGCGGCTGCTGACCGGGCGGAGGCTGCGGCGCTCCCTCGATGCGGAGCCCCGTCTGGCGTCCCGACCCGCTCAGGGGCGGGTCGGTCACGACGCCGGCGGCGGTGACCCCCGGGTGCGCCCGCAGCCGCTCCAGGACATCGTCGAAGAACGCCACCCAGCGCTCGCGCTCCGCGTAGACCGAGGTCGGAAGGGAGACCGAGGCGAGGACCACGCCGCGCGGATCGAACCCCGGATCGACGCCCCGGACGCCGCTCAGGCTGCGGGCCAGGAGCCCCGCCCCCGCGAGGAGCACGACGGCCAGCGCCAGCTCGACCACCACCAGCACGCGGGCGAGCCGCGCACGCCGCGGCCCGGCGGTCGTGCGCAACGCGCCCTCCCCCAGGAGTGCGGCCGGATCCTGCCGGGAAGCGTGGAGGGCCGGGAGCAGCCCGAACGCGGCGCCCGTGAGCGTCGAGACGGCGATCCCGAACGCGAGCACGCGGCCGTCGACGCCGACCTCGTCGAGGCGGGGCAGGCTCGCGGGCGAGAGCGAGAGCAGCGCCTCCACGCCCCAGTTCGCGAGCAGGAGCCCGGCGGCGCCGGCGGCCAGCGCGAGGACGACGCTCTCGACCAGCAGCTGGCGGACCAGCCGCGCGCGCCCGGCGCCGAGCGCGGCCCGGATGCCGATCTCGCGCCCGCGCCAGGCGCCGCGCGCGAGGAGCAGGCCGGCCACGTTCGCGCAGGCGATCGCGAGGAGCAGCCCCACCGCGCCGAGGAGCAGCAGGAGCGGCCGCCGTGCGCCGCCCACGACCTCCTCGGCGAGCGGCGTCAGGTCCACGCCGTCGTCGAAACTGTCGGGGTTCTCCTCGCGCAGCGCGCGCGCGAGCCCGAGCATCTCCCTGCGCGCGGACTCCGGCGTCGCGCCGGGGCGCAGCCGCGCGACCACGGCGAGCCAGTGGTTCCCGCGGCGCAGGAGGTCCGGGTCCGCCCGCACGAGCGGCGCGGTCGTGACCCACGCTTCGACCCCGGCATCCGCCAGATCGGGGAAGGCGAAGCCCGGGGCCATCACGCCCACGACCGTGAAGGGCTCGCCGTCGAGGCGCACGGTGCTCCCGACGGCCGCCGGGTCGCCGCCGAACCGGCGCTGCCAGAGGCCGTGGCCGAGCACGACGGCGGCGGGGGCGCCGGGCTCGTCGTCGGCGGCCGCCAGGCCGCGGCCGGCGACGGCGCGGGCGCCGAGCAGCTCGAGGAGCGGCCCCTCGCTCCACGCGACGCGCACCTGCTCGGGCTCCCCGGCTCCGGTGAGCCCGGCCTCCCCCGCGTTGAACGCGGCCATCTCCTCGAACGAGCGGGCGCGCTCGCGCCAGTCGCGGAAGTTCGGGAGCGAGACCCACATCCGATCGAGTCCGATGGGGCGTGCGCGCTCGTGGAGGAGGACCAGCCGGTCGGGATCGGGGAACGGAAGCGGCCGGAGGAGCACGCCGTTCACGACGCTGAAGATCGCCGTCGCCGCGCCGATGCCGAGCGCCAGCGTGAGGACCGCGGCGGCGGTGAAGCCGGGCGCGCGGCGGAGCGCGCGCAGCGCCTGGCGCAGGTCGGCCGGTACGTGCGGGCTCACCGCGCCCGTCCCGCCGCCGGGGCCGCCGCACGCGGCGTCCGCCGGAGACCGTGCGTCATCGGCTCGACGTCCCGGCGTCCCGGTCCGGACGCGGCTTGAGCTCCCACAGCACGTTCACGATCACCCACCGGTCGCCGACCTTCCCCAGGTGCAGGTAGTCGACCCACTCCGACGCCACGACCTTGACGCTCGCGGCGTTGCCGAAGACGTCGAGGATCGTCACGTCCTTCTGCTGCTCGGCCGGCGGCGTCTCGCGGCCGTATCCGGCCCGCGTCCCCTGCACGAGCTGGAGCGCGCCCATGTGGTCCACCCGCGCGCGGCCCCCGGCGGGGTCCACCCGCACGATGCGCTTCGCGAGGTCGGGGTGGAGCGCGCGCTCCATGCGCTCCGCGTCGCCCGCGTACCAGCCCTCGATGTAGTCCAGCGCCGCCCCTCGGATCGCCGCCGAGTCGGCGGCGCCCTGGGCGCGGGCCGCGGACCCGCCCAGCGGCGTCAGCGCCAGCGCGGCGGCCGCGAACAGGAACGTCCTCGTCATCGATCCTCCTTCGAATCCGTTCGGGGTCCGTCTCATTCCGCCCCCAGCGCCCGCAGCGGCGGCACGCGGGCCGCGCGCGCGGCGGGCAACAGACCGGCTCCCGCGCCCACGCCGATCACGACCGCGGCGACCGCGGCGAGGGTGAGCGGGTCGCCCGGCGCCACCCCGAAGAGGAGGCGCTCGAGCAGCCGCGTGCCGAGGAGCGCCGCCGGCAGGCCGACGGCGAGGCCGAGGCCGACCAGGCGGACCGCCTCGCCGACGAGGAGACGCACGACGTCCGCGGCCCGGGCTCCGACGGCGATCCGCAGGCCGACCTCGCGCACGCGGCGCGCGGCGGCGTAGGCCACGAGTCCGTAGAGACCCACGCCGGCGAGCACGAGCGCGAGCATCGAGAACGAGCCCACGAGGATCGCCGCGAAGCGCGGCCCCGCGACCGACGCCGCGACCACGCGCTCGATGGTCCTGACCTCGTCCACGGGAACGCCGGGGTCCACGGCGTGCACCTCGCGCGCGACCGCCCGCGCCAGCTCCGCCGGGTCCGCGGCGGAGCGGAGCACCACGTCCATTCCCAGCAGCGGCCCTCCGCCGTCCCAGAAGCGGAACTGCGCGTGGGGGAGGTACATCTCCGCGCGCGGCTCCGCGTCGAGCCCGGCGTGCCGCACGTCCGCCGCGACGCCGACCACCTCGACCACGCCCGGGCCCGCTCCCCCGCCGAGGGTGAACCTGCGGCCCAGCGGGTCCTCGCCGGGCCACTGCTCGCGGGCCATCCGCTCGTTGATCACGACGGCGCCGGGGGCGTTCTCGCCGTCCGCGTCGGTGATCCCGCGGCCGCGCAGCACGGGGATGGCCATCGCCTCGAAGTAGCCGGGGGTCACGACCTGCCAGTCGGCCGCCGGCGAGCGGGCGCCCGGCGGCATCGGGCGCCCTTCGACGACGAAGTTCAGGTCCCCGAGCGTGGTCTCGAGCGGCAGGTTCGAGACCGCTCCGGCGTGGAGCACGCCGGGCAGGCCGCGCAGCCGCGGCAGCAGGTCGCGGTAGAACGCCAGGACGCGCGGGGTCTCGGCGTAGTCGGCGGCGGGCAGCCCGAGCTGCACGGCGAGGACGTCGCGCGTGGCGTATCCCGGGTCCACGGACAGGAGCCCGGCGAGGCTGCGCCCGAGGAGCCCGGCGCCCGCGAGCAGGACGAGCGTCACCGCCACCTGCGCGACCACCAGCGCCCCCCGCAGCCGCTGCCTGGGCCGGCCGAGGTCGCCGCGCCCCCCCGCCAGCGCGTCCGCGAGGCCGGGCCCCGCCACCGAGACGGCGGGTGCGAGGCCGCACGCCACGCCTGCGAGCAGCGCGGCCGCCAGGGCGAACGCGAGCACGCGCGCGTCCACGCCGGCCCCGCCGAGCGACGGCAGCTCCGCCGGCCGGAGCGCGAGGAGCGTCTCGGTGCCCCAGAGCGCGAGCGCCACGCCCGCGGCGGCGCCGGCGAGCGAGAGCAGCACGCTCTCGAGCAGCACGGTCGCCGCGAGGCGGGCGCGGCTCGCGCCGAGGGCGGCCCGGACGGCCAGCTCGCGCCGCCGCTCCTCGCCGCGCGAGAGCAGGAGCCCGGCCACGTTCGCGCAGGCCACGAGGAGGAGCAGGGTCACGGCGCCGAGCAGGAGGACGAGCGGCCGCCGGATCGCGCCGAGGACGTCCTCGCGCAGCGGGGCGCCCCCGGCGGTGAAGCGCATGTCGGCCGGGTAGTCGTCGGGGAACTCGGCGACGCCGGCCGCGGCGCGGGCCCGGAGCGCCTCGACGGCGCCGGCGGGCGACACGCCCGGACGCAGCCGCGCGACCGCGGAGAGGAAGTGACTCCCGCGGTCGTCGATGGCGGCCGGGTCGAGCCCCAGCGGGAGGTAGAGCTGCGTCTCCTGCCCGGCCGCGACGTCCTCGGGCAGCGCGAAGCCGGCCGGCATCACGCCGACGATCGTGCGCGGCTCCCCGTCCACGACCAGCCGGCGGCCGACCGCCTCCGGCGAGCCGCCCAGCCACGTGCGCCAGAATCCGTGCGAGACGACGGCCACGGGGTCGCCGGAGGGACGGTCCTCGTCGGCCGTGAACGCCCGGCCGAGCGCGGGCGCCACGCCGAGCGCCGTGAACAGGTCGGCCGACGCGTACGCCGCCGCGACCGTGCGCGGCTCGCCGCCGCTCACGATGGCCGTGCTCCCCGCCCAGGCGCCGAGGTCGCGGAAGGCCGGCACGCTCTCGCGGTAGTCCAGGACTTCGGCGGGCGAGAGGCCCGAGCGGTCGGATCCCTCCCACGCCACCCAGACCGCCAGCAGCCGGTCGGCGTCGGGATACGGGAGCGGCCGCAGCAGCACCGCGCTCACCACGCTGAAGATCGCGGTCGTCGCGCCGATCCCCAGCGCCAGCGTGACCACGGCCGCCAGCGAGAGCGTCGGCGCGCGGCGCAGGGCGCGCGCGGCGTGGCGGACCTCGCGGTGGACTCCGCTCATTCGTACCTCAGCGCCGCGAGCGGGTCCACGCGCGTGGCGCGCCGCGCCGGGATCCAGCTCGCGACGAGCGCGATCGCGAGGAGCACGACGGCCACCGCGGCGAAGGTCGCCGGGTCCCACGCGCTCACCTCGTAGAGGAGGCTCCCCAGCACCCGCGACAGCGCGAGCGCCAGCGCCAGCCCCACCGCGAGCCCCACCGCCACCAGGGTCATTCCCTGGCGCACGACCATCCGCAGGACGTCGGTCCGCGCCGCGCCGAGCGCCATCCGCAGGCCGATCTCGCGCGTCCGGCGCGACACGGTGTACGCCACCAGGCCGTAGATGCCCACGGCGGCGAGCGTGAGCGCGATGCCGGCGAACGCGCCGAGCAGCATCGAGCTGAACCGCGGCTGCGCCAGCTGCTCCGCCAGCACGGATTCCATCGTCCGCACCTCGAAGATCGGAACCGCCGGGTCGAGCCGGGCGATCGCCTCCCGGATGGCGCCCGTCACGACGTCGCCGTCGCGGCGCGTGCGGACGAGCAGCGCCATCGGACGGTCGCCGTCCTGCCAGATCGGGACCTGCCCGACGGGCGCGTACACCTGCGGCCGCACCACCTCGGCCAGCCCGTAGTGGCGCACGTGGCGGACGACGCCGACCACGGTGCGCCAGATGGGACGCGGATCGTCGTTGAGCTGCCCGCGGAACTCGAAGGCGATCCGCCTTCCGAGGGGCTCCTCGCCGGGCCACAGCCGCTCGGCCAGCGTCTCGTCGATCACCGCCGCGAGCGGGGCCCGGGCGTCGTCGGAGGGCTCGAACGAGCGGCCGCGCAGCAGGGGGATGCCGAGCACGTCGAAGTAGCCCGGGCTCACGGTCTGGAACTGGACGAGCGTGACCTCGGCCGGGCTCGTCGGCATGGGCTGACCCGCGGCCACGACGCCCGACTCGCTCGCACCCCCCTCCATCGGGACCGTGCTCGTCACGGCCGCCGCCTCGACGCCGGGGACGGCGCCTGCGGCCTCGACGACGTCGGCGTACCAGCGCGACCACGCCTCCGTGGAGCGCTCCTGGTCGGGCGGGACGTTCGCGAGGGGCGCCCGCTCGGAGGGCGCCGCGCGCATCACGAGGACGCGATCGTCGCGGAAGCCCGGGTCCACGCGGCGAAGCCGCTCGAAGCTCCGCAGCATCAGCCCCGCGCCGACCAGCAGGACCAGCGTGAGCGCCACCTCCGAGACCACCAGCGCGCTGCGCAGTCCCGGGCGCCGCATCCCGGAGATCGCCGCGGTCGCGCCCTCCTTGAGCGAGGCGTTCAGGTCCGGGCGCGATGCCCTGAGGGCGGGGGCGAGGCCGAAGAGCACCCCGGTCAGGAGCGAGACCCCGAGCGCGAAGAGCAGCACGCGCCAGTCGATCCCGATCTCCTCGATCCGGGGGACGTCGCCGGGGTTCAGCGAGACGAGCGCGCCGACCGCCCAGAACGCGAGCAGCAGCCCGGCCAGCCCTCCCAGCAGCGCGAGCACGACGCTCTCCGTCAGGAGCTGGCGCAGGAGCCGGCCGCGGCCCGCGCCCAGGCTCGTGCGGATCGCGATCTCGCGCGTCCGCGCCTCCGCGCGGGCGAGGAGCAGGTTGGCGACGTTGGCGCAGGCGATGAGCAGCACGAAGCCGACCGCGCCGAGGAGCACGAGGAGCGCGGGCCGCACCTCGCCCACCAGCTCGTCGGTGAGCGAGGCCACCCGGACGCCGTTCCCGCTGTTGCTGTCCGGGTAGTGCTCCGCGAGTCGCCGCGCGATCGCGCTCATCCCGGCCTGCGCGCCCGCCAGCGAGACGCCGTCGCGGAGCCGCGCGATGCCGTAGAACCCGGGATGGTTCCCGCGCTCCTCGACCGGCAGGTTCGGCAGGTGGGGTCCGAGCGGGAGGTACAGGTCCACCTCGTCCTCCTCGAACCCGGCCGGCATCACGCCCACGACCGTCGTCGCGGCCCCGTCGAGCACGAGCGTGCGGCCCACGACGCCGGGGTCCGACCCCAGCGCCGCGGCCCAGAACCGGTGGTTGAGCACGGCCGTCCGCGCCGCCCCCGCCTCGTCGTCCTCGCGGGCGAAGGGACGGCCGAGCAGCGGCGGCACGCCGAGCGCGCGGAAGTAGCCCGAGGTCACGATGTACGCCTCGAGCCGCTGCGGCGCGTCGCCGCCGGTGAGCGTGGCGCCCTGCCCGCGCACGAGGCCCAGCTCCTCGAACACGCGGTTCTGGTCGAGCCAGTCGCGGAAGTTCGGCAGCGAGACCGACATGTAGTCCATGTCCTTGCTGGTCTCGCTCAGGAACGCGAGCCGGCCCGCGTCGGGGTACGGCAGCGGACGCAGCAGGACGGCGTTGACCGCGCTGAAGATCGCGGTGTTGGCGCCGATCCCGAGCGCCAGCGCGAGCGCCGCGACGAGGGTGAACCCCGGGCTCTTCAGGAGCCGGCGCAGGGCGTAGCGCAGGTCGGCGATCAGGACGTCCATCGTGGCCTCCGCCCGTCGGGGGTTGTGCGCAGCTCCTCGAGAGGCGCGCGGGGTGGTCTGACGACCGTCACGCCGGCCTAGTCGGTCCGCAGCGCCGCCGCCGGGTCCAGGCGCGCGGCTCGCAGGGCCGGCAGGAGGGCCGCGGCGGCGGCGACCAGCACGAGCAGCGCGCTCGTGGTCACGAAGGTCGCGGGGTCGCTCGCGCCGACGCCGTAGAGCTGACTCGACACGAGGCGCATCGCGGCGAGCCCGCCGACCAGGCCGAGCACGACCCCCAGCACGGCGAGCTCGAGGCCCTGCCGCAGCACGAGCCGCAGCAGCCGTCCGGCCCCGGCGCCCAGCGCCATCCGCACGCCCAGCTCGCGCGTGCGCAGCGCCACCAGGTGGGAGATCACGCCGTAGATCCCGACCGCCGCGAGCGTCGCGGCCAGGCCGGAGAAGAGCGCCAGGAGGAGCATCGCCACCCGCCGGGGTCCGAGCGACTCCCCCACCATCTCGTCCATCGTGCGCACCCGGGCGAGCGGCAGCTGCGGGTCGACGCCCTGCACGACCCGGCGGACGGTCCCCGCAGCCGCCAGCGGGTCGCCCTCCGTGCGCACGGCGAACGAGAGCTGGCTCACGCCGGGGACCTGCTCGTACGGCACGTAGACCTGGATCCGGTCCTCGTCGTCGAGCCCGGCGTGCTTCGTGTGGCCCACGACCCCGACCACCGGCAGCCACTCGACCGAGTCGGCGGGCGTGGTCTCCGGCTCGTCGAACGTGACGCGCCGGCCGACGGGGTCCTCGCCCGGCCAGTACCGGCGCGCGAACTCCTCGTCCACGACGACGGCGCCCGGGGCGTGCAGGACCTCGCGCTCGTCCAGGAAGCGGCCGCGCAGGAGCGGCATTCCCAGGGCGTCGCGGTACCCCGCGGACACCATCCGGATGTCCCCCCAGGGATCCATCTCGTCGGCGGGAGGCTCGTATCCCTCGACGCGCAGCGTCCCCGTCGACCAGCTGCCGCTGAAGGGCAGGACCTGGGTCACGCCGGCGGCCTCGATGCCCGGCGCGGCCTCCAGACGCTCGAGCACCTCGCGGAAGACGGCGACCCTCCGCTCGTCGGTGTCGTAGACGGTCTCCGGCAGCGACAGCGAGAACGTCAGGAGGCGATCGGTGCGGAACCCGGGATCCACGTCCTGCAGGCGCGCGAAGCTCTTGACGAGGAGTCCCGCGCCCGTGAGGAGGATGAGCGCGAGCGCGACCTCGCCGACCACGAGCGCGCGGCGGGTGAGCCGCCCCGCGCGGTCCCCCGCGAGGCCGCGGCCGCCCTCGCGGAGCCCGCGCTGCAGGTCGAGCCGCGACGCCTGCGCCGCGGGGATCGCGCCGAAGAGGAGTCCGGTGAGGAGCGAGAGCAGCAGCGTGAAGCCGAGGACCCGCAGGTCGGGGGACAGGTCGGTCCCCGCGGGCAGCCGGTCGCCGAGCGCGGCGCTCAGGGCGGCGACGCCCCAGCCGGCGAGGACGAGGCCGAGGAGGCCGCCGAGCAGGCCCAGCAGCGCGCTCTCCGCCAGGAGCTGCTGGAGGAGGTGCCGTCGGCCGGCGCCGATCGCCGAGCGGATCACCATCTCGTCGGCGCGATCCATCGCGCGCGCGAGCATCAGGTTTGCGACGTTCGCGCACGCGATGAGGAGCACGAACCCCACCGCGGCGAGGAGCACGAGCAGCGCCGGCCGCAGCTCGCCCTTCCGGACCTCGTCGAGGGACTCGACGTCGAGGGTCCACGTCGCCGGGTAGGCGAGGGGGTTCTCCTCCTTGAGGCGCCCCGCGAACGTCCGCATCTCCGCCGCGGCCTCCTGCCGGCTCACGCCGGGCTTCAGGCGGGCCGCCAGGGCCAGCCACTCGTTCGTCTCACCCTCGGCGAGCTGCTCGGGCGTGAAGGCCACCGGCCGCCAGACCTCCACGTCGCGGTCCCAGAAGTCGCGGTAGCCCGGCGGCATCACGCCGATCACCTCGTGGCTCTCGCCGTTCAGCGTCAGTCGCCGGCCGATCGCGTCGGGGGTGCCGCCGAGGGCGCGCTGCCAGAAGCCGTGGCTCACGACCACCACCCGCTCCCTCCCCGGGACGTCCTCCTCGTCGAGGAAGGCCCGTCCGAGCGCCGGGCGCACGCCGAAGACGTCGAAGTACCGTGCGGAGACGAGGCCTCCGGAGACGCGCTCCGGCTCGCCGGAGCCGCTCAGGTTCACCGCCCAGCCGCTCGCCACGGCCACGCTCTCGAACGACCGCGTCTCGTCGCGGTAACGGCGGAAGTTGAGCGCCGAGACCGGCGCGTCGAGGTCGAGGTCGGGGTAGCGGTGCCACACGGTCACCAGCCGCTCGGGCTCGGGGTACGGCAGCGGGCGCAGCAGCAGCGCGTTGATCGCGCTGAAGATCGCCGTGTTCGCGCCGATCCCGAGCGCGAGCACGATCGCGGCGACCGCGGTGAATCCCGGGCTCCGCGCGAGCCGGCGCGCGCCGTAGCGAAGGTCCTGGAGGAGCGTGTCCACGTTTCGCCTCGACTCCTTCGAAGCGGTTGAGCGGCGGCCGCGCGCTACTCCGCGCGCAGGGCTCGCGCCGGGTCCACGCGGACCGCGCGCCGCGCGGGGAGCCAGCTCGCGAGCAGCCCGGCGCCGAGCAACGTGACGGCGACGACCGCGAACGTCGGCGGATCCGTGGGGGTCACGCCGTAGAGGAGCCCCGACAGGAAGCGGGTCGCGGCGAGCGCCGCGACGAGCCCGGCCCCGACGCCGAGCGCGGCCATCGCGAGGCCCTGGCCGAGCACCATCCGCACCACGTCGGCCCCACGGGCGCCGAGCGCCACGCGCACGCCGATCTCGCGCGCCCGGTGGAGCACCGCGTGCGCGACCACGCCGTACACGCCGAGGCCGGCGAGGACGAGCACCGTGGCCGCGAAGACGAGCAGCACCACCATCATGAACCGTGGGCGGCCCGTCGCCGCGTCCACGACGCCGCCCATCGTCCGCGGCGCGGCGAGCGGCACGGCCGGGTCGATCTCCCGGACCGCTGCACGGGCCTGCGGCGCCAGCGCCAGCGGATCGCCGCGGCCGCGCAGGACCACGTTCATCATCCGGCCGGGATAGAGGGGGCGCGGCGTCTGGTCGTGCGCGACGTAGACCGCCGGCGGCGCCGGCACGTCGAGGCCGAGGGAGCGCACGTCGGCGACGACGCCCACGATCGTGAGCCAGGCCCCGTCCTCGCCGTACCGGATCCGGCGCCCCAGCGGCGGCCGGCCTCCCCAGAACGTCCGGACTGCCGCCTCGTTCACGACGGCCGCCGACGGAGCGCCGTGCACGTCACGCCCGTCCAGCGCGCGGCCCGCGCGCACGCGCAGCCGCAGGGTCTCGAGCGCGCCGGGACCCACGAGCAGGTAGCGCGCGTTCCAACCCGTCTCGCCGGCGGCCGGCTGCGGCCGCCCCTCGATCTGGAAGTTGTCAGCCGGCCCGGCGGACTCGAGCGGCAGGTCCGAGATCACCCCCACCGACTCGACGGACGGAAGCGCGGCCAGTCGGTTCCGGACGGACGCGAAGAACGCCCGCACGTCCCCCGCCTCGGGGTAGGACGCCTCCGGCGCCTCCAGCGTGAAGGCGAGGACGCCGTCGGGATCCACGCCGAGCTCCTCGCCCCGGAGCTGCACGTAGCTGCGGGCGACGAGCGCCGCCGCGGCGGCCACCACGAGGCCGATCGCCACCTGCGCCACGACGAGTCCGCGGCGGAGGCGCGTCCCGGCCCGGCGGCCCGTCGAGGTGCGTCCACCCCCGCGGAGCAGGCGCTCGAGCCCGGCGGCGGAGCTCCCGATCGCCGGCACGAGCCCCACGACGAGCGCGGCCAGGAGCGAGACGGCGGCCGTGAACGCCAGCACCGGCCCGTCCGGGTCCGCCCCCGCCGCCCGCGGCAGGGATCCCGGGTAGAAGTCCGTCACGGCGCGCGCCAGCGGACCCGCCGCGAGGGCGCCGAGGACGCCGCCCGCGAGCGCGACGAGGACGCTCTCGACCAGCGCGAGCCGTGCCAGCGCGACACGGCCGCCGCCCAGTGCGGCGCGCACCGCCATCTCGCGGCGCCGCGACTCCGCGCGCAGGACGGCGAGCCCCGTCAGGTTCGCGCAGATGACGAGCAGCACGGCGCCCACCGCTCCGAGCAGCACGAGCAGCGCCGGACGCACCTCCGCCGTGAGGTCCTCCGCCAGCGGGCGAGCGACGACGAAGTGACCGCCGCCGGCGTAGTGCCCGGGGAACTCGGCCTCCCACCGCGCGCGCAGCGCCTCGAGCTCCGCGGCGGCGCCGGCGGGCGTGGCGCCAGGGGCGAGGCGGGCGACGGCCCAGTACGGGTGGCTGGCGCGGCCCCAGGCGGGCCCCGCCGGGTCCAGCGCGAGCGGCCGCCACAGGCGCGGCTCCTCACCGGGGAACCCCGCGTCCGGCGGCATCACGCCCACGACCCGGCAGGGCTCGCCGTCGAGGCGGACGTCCCGGCCGACCGCCGCGGGGTCGCCGCCGAACCGTTCACGCCAGAGACCGTCCGAGAGGATCGTCGCGCACGGTGCGCCGGGCGCGTCCTCGCCCGTCGCGAAGTCGCGCCCCAGCGCCGGCGCGCGGCCGAGCAGCCGGAAGAGGTTCGCCGTCGCCCAGACGGCCGGCACGCGCTCGGCGTCGGCGTCACCGGCGAGGTTGACGCTGTCGAAGACGTAGGCGGCGACCTCGCCGAACGCGCCGACCTGCCCCCGCACGTCCAGGAGCTCGGGTCCCGACAGCGAGAACCAGGGGAAGTCGTAGCCGGAGGTCGGCACGTAGCGGGTGTAGAGCGACACCAGCCGGTCGGGATCCCCGTACGGGAGCGGCCGCAGGAGGACGCCGTTCACGAGCCCGAACAGCGCCGCGTTCGCGGCGACCCCGAGCGCGAGGGTCGACACCGCGACGGCCGTGAAGCCGGGACTCCGCACGAGCCGGCGCGCGGCGTGGCGAGCGTCGCGGAGCAGCGCGTCCACGGCCCTACTCGGCACGGAGGGCCTGCACGGGGTCCACCCGGAGCGCCCGCCGCGCGGGGATCCAGCTCGCCCCCAGCGCCGCGGCCGCGAGCACGGCGGCGATGGCCGCGTACGTCGGCGGATCGGCTGGGCCCACCCCGTACAGGAGCCCGCGCAGAAGCCGGGTGACGGCGAGGGCCAGCGGCACGCCGAGGGCGAGGCCCCAGCCTGCGAGCCGCATCCCCTCGCCGACCACCATCCCGAGGACGCGACGCCCGGGCGCGCCGACGGCCACGCGGATGCCGATCTCGCGCAGCCGGCGCCCGACGCTCCACGACACGAGGCCGTAGAGACCCACGAGCGCCAGGAGGAGGGCGAGGCCTCCGAAGACGCCGGCGAACCCCGCGCCGAGCCGGGCGAGCAGGAACGACCGCCCGGCGAGGAGCATCTCCACGGTCTTCACGTCGTACAGGGGCAGCTCGGGATCGAGCCCTCGGAGGACCTCCCGGACCGCGGGCGCCAGCGCCAGCGGGTCGCCGTCGGTCCGCACGAGGAGCGAGGCGCCCGGCACCGGATGCTGGTCGAGCGGCAGGTAGAGGAACGGCTGCGGCGGCTCGATCAAGCTCCGCACCTTCACGTCGGCGGCCACGCCGATCACGCGCACGGGCTCCGCGTCCGCGTCGTCGAGGCGAAGCGTGCGCCCGAGCGCGGGCCTCCCGGGCCAGTGGGTTCGGGCGAAGGTCTCGCTCACGATCGCCACGCGCTCGCCGGCCGGGCCGTCGGCCGCGGTGAAGTCGCGCCCTTCGAGGAGCGGGGTCCCGGCCGCGGCCAGCCAGCCGGGGGACACCGTGCTCCAGTACGAGCTCGTCCCGGCGGGCCGGCCCGGAGCCGCCTCGCGGCCGTCGACGAAGACGGTGCCCCCGCTCGCGCTGAACTCGAGCGGGACGTAGCGCGCGAGAGCGGCGGCGCGAACCCCCGGCAGGCCGCGGACGCCCGCGACGAGGTCGCGGTAGAGCGCCGCCGCGCGCTCGTCCCCGTACCCGTTGAGGCCCGGATCGACCGACGCGAGGAGGCCGCCCCGCGGTTCGAAGCCCGGATGGATCGCGCTCACGCCGGCGAGGGTCCGAAGCCCGAGGCCGGCCACGACGAGGAGCACGCAGGACACGGCGACCTGCCCCACGACCAGCGCGCGCCGCAGCCGCGAGCGGCTCCCGCCGCGGCCGCCGGGGTCGTCCCGCTTCAGGTCGGCGGCGACCTCGCGACGCGCCGAGCGGAGCGCCGGAACCAGCCCGCAGAGCAGCGCCGTGAGGAGCGAGATCACGGCCGCGAAGCCGAGCACGCGCCGGTCGACCCCGAGATCGAAGACGAACGGAATGTCCGTCGGGAACGAGAGCGCGCGGCCGAGCGCGTCGGCGGACCACGCCGCGAGCAGCATCCCGGCCGCGCCGCCCAGCAGCCCCAGGAGGAGGCTCTCGGCCAGCGCCTGGCGCACGAGCCGTCCCGTTCCGGCACCGAGCGCGAGCCGCACCGCCATCTCGCGCCTGCGCGTCACGCCGCGCGCCAGGAGCAGGCCGGCGACGTTGGCGCAGGCCAGGAGCAGGACGAGCCCCACGACCGCCAGGAACACCATTCCGGCGAAGGCGAACGGCGCGGCCATCGAGGGCTCCGGCCGCGCGTCGGATTCGTGGAACACGACGGGGACCCACGGCGTGTCGCGGTCGGGCCGCTCCGCCTGCAGGCGACGCGCGGCGGGCGCCAGCGCTGCGGCCGCCGCGCCGGGCGAGACGCCTTGGCGGAGCCGGCCCATCAGCCTGAACGTCGAGCCGTCCGGATCGCTCAGCGAGGCGTCGCCGGGCATCACGAGGTCGTAGCTTCCCGCGGCGATCCACACGTCCGGCCGGAAGCCCACGTAGTAGACGCCGTGGAATCCCTCGGGGGCCACCCCGACGACCGTCACGGCCTGTCCGTTCAGACGCAGGACGCGGCCTACCGCGGCGCGATCGCCGCGGAACCGCCGCTCCCAGAGCTCGTGGCTGATCACCGCCACGGGCGCGCCGCCCGGCTGCCCCTCGGCGGGCAGGAACCCGCGGCCGGGCCGCGGCGTGACGCCGAGAACCCCGAAATAGTTCCCGCTCACGGTCTCGCCGTAGAGCCGCTCGTTCCCGCTCCCGTCGCCGAGCGACAGCGGCGCGGGATAGTAGGCGGCGAGACCCTCGAAGACGCCCTCGACGCGGCGGAGCTCCTCGTAGTCGGTCCACGAGAAGTCGCGGAACCCGTCGCCGGCCTGCTCGCGCCCGAACACGACCGCGAGCCGCTCCGGTTCCCGCACCGGTGGCGTCTTCCAGAGCAGGCCGTGGACGACCGCGAACATCGCCGTGGTGACGCCGATGCCGAGCGCCAGCGTCGCCGCGGCCGCCGCCGTGAAGCCCGGCGTCCGACGGAGGGTCCGCGCCGCGTGGCGCAGGTCGTTCAGGAACGTGATCACGTGGGGCACCTACGGCCGCCGCGTCCCGCGGGATTCGCGCCTGCGCCTGCACCGAACCGGGCCATCGCGCTACTCCGAGCGCAGCGCAAGCGAGGGGTTCACCCTCGTCGCGCGCCGCGCGGGAACCCAGCTCGCGAGGAGCGCCGCCGCGAGCACGACCGCCGCGACGGTCGCGTACGTCGCCGGATCCGCCGCGGAGACGCCGTGGAGGAGCCCGGTCAGCGAGCGCGAGAGCAGGAGCGCCCCCGCGAGGCCGATCGCCATGCCCGCCCCGGCCATCCGTGCGCCGCCTCCCACGATCAGGCGCAGCACGTCGGCCGCGCGCGCCCCGAGCGCCATCCGGATGCCCATCTCCCGCGTCCGGCGTGCGGCGCCGTACGCCACCACGCCGTAGACGCCGGTCGCGGCCAGGAGGAGCGCCATCACGCCGAAGAAGCCGACGGTGGCCGCCCCCGACTCGAAGCCCGAGAGCGGCGTCTCCATGTGCTGCCGGAGCGTCTTCTCCCCGAAGACCGGGAGGTCGGGGTCCAGCGCGGCGACCGCCGCGCGGAGGGCGGGCACGAGCGCGTCCGGGTCGCCCTCCGTCCGCGCCACGACCGAGACCCGCGAGATCGGCCGCTGCGCGAGCGGCAGGAAGAGGTAGGGCCGGGGCGCCTCGCCGAGCGTCAGGTACTTGCCGTCGCGGGCGACGCCGACGACCTCGATCCACGGCCCCGCCGTCCCGTCGACGCTGAAGCGCCGGCCCAGGGCCTCCTCGCCGGGCCAGAAGCGCCGGGCGAAGGTCTCGTTCACCACGGCGGCCGGCGGCGAGTCCTCGCGGTCGCGCTCGTCGAGGGCGCGGCCGCGCACGATCGGCGTGCGAAGCGTCTCGAAGTAGCCGCTCGAGACCGTGCTGCCGAAGACCAACGGATCCTCGGCGTCGGGGGAGCGCTCCCGCCCCTCGACCACGATCTCCCAGCCCGAGCTGTAGGCGTCGAGCGGGAGCGGGAACGCCAGCGCAGCGCTCCGGACGCCCGGCAGCTCCCGCGCGCGCTCCAGCAGGCGGCGGTGGAACTCGCGGCGCCGGGCCTCGTCGTACCCGGCCGGCTCGAGATCCACGTTGGCCCGCAGCGCCCCGCGCGGGTCGAAGCCCGGGTCGAGGCCGCGCGCTTTCTCGAAGCTCCGCACGAAGAGCCCCGCCCCCGTGAGGAGCACGAGCGACAGCGCGACCTGCGCCACGACCAGGCCCTGGCGCAGCCGTCCGGCGCCGCGGCCGTCCTCGACGGCGTCGCGGAGCGCGGGGACGAGCCTCGGCCGCGACGCGCGGAGCGCCGGGAGGAGCCCGAAGAGCAGGCCCGTGGCGACCGTGGCCGCCGCGGTGAAGGCGACGACGCGCGCGTCCACGCGCAGGTCGAACGCCGTGCGGAAGTCCAGCGTGGGCGTGAACGAGCTCGAGAGGTCCACGAGCCACGCCGCCAGCAGCAGGCCGAGGCCGCCGCCCAGCGCCGCGAGGACGAGGCTCTCGACCAGGAGCTGCCGCACCAGCCGCCCGCGACCGGCGCCCAGCGCGACCCGCACCGCGATCTCCCGCCGGCGCGCCGTCGCCCGCGCCAGGAGCAGGTTGGCCACGTTCGCGCACGCGATCAGCAGCACGAGCAGCATCGCGAGCAGCAGGAGCGCCGCCATCCGGCGGGTGGTGCCCGGCTCGAGCACCCAGGGGTTGATGGGCGCGCGGTTCTCGAGGACACGCACGCCGAGCCCGCGGTTCGAGTCGGGGTGCTCCGCCGCGAGGGCCCGTGCGAGCGCCCCCGCCGCCTCCCCCGCCTCCGTGAGGGTCGCGCCGGATCGCAGCCGCGCGACGGCGAAGAGCCACCGGGCGTCGCGCCGCTCCAGCGACCCCGCGGTCGAGGGGCGGATCGCCTCGTGCGCCGCCAGCGGAACGAACACGTCGGGGGCGAACGCGAAGAGGCGCGTGCCGGTGAACCCGCGCGGGGTCACGCCGACGACCGTGTAGGGACGTCCGTTCAGGCGCACCGTCCGGCCGAGCACGTCCGGATCGGCCGCGAAGCGCCGGCGCCAGAAGTCGTGCGCGAGCACCACGGCCGACGTGCCTCCCGCGCCGACGCCCTCCCGGTCCGTGAAGAGCCGCCCCAGGGCCGGGCGCACGCCGACCACGTCGAAGTAGTCGTCGGTCACGATCTCGCCCCAGGCCATCTCCGGCCGTCCCGGGCCCCCGACGGCGACCTGGATGCCGTTGTGCGCGGCGACGCCCTCGAAGACGTCGAGCGACCGGTAGTCGAGGATGTCGGGCCACGAGAGGATCGAGGGCGGAGATCCCTCGCGCACCCCGAAGAGCGCCACCAGCCGGCCGGGCTCCTGCACCGGGAGCGGGCGGAGCAGGAGCGAGCTCACGATGCTGAACGCGCTCGCGTTGGCGGCGATCGCCAGCGCGAGCGAGAGCGCCGCGACCGCGGCGACGCCGGGGGCGCGCCGCAGCGCGCGCAGCGCCTGCCGGACGTCGCCGGTCACGAGCGGAGCGCCTCCGCCGGCGCGACCGCGGCCGCGCGCCGCGCGGGGAGCCAGCTCGCGAGCGCCGCCGCGGCCAGCGCGGCCGCGGCCACGGCCGCCACGGTGAGAGGGTCGCCCGGCTCGACGCCGTAGAGCACGGCGCGGAGCACGCGGGTCGCCGCCAGCGCCGCCGCCGCGCCGAGCGCCACGCCCATCGCGGCGAGCCGCAGCCCCTGCCCCACCACCAGCCGCACGACGTCGGAGCGGACGGCCCCCAGGGCCACGCGGATGCCGATCTCGCGCCGACGCTCGGAGACGACCTGCGCGATCACGCCGTAGATCCCGAGCGCGGCGAGCGCGAGCGCGACGGCGGCGAACGCCGCCAGCAGCCCGGCCTCGAGACGCAGGCGCCGGAGCGAGTCGCCGAGCACGCGGTCCATCGTGCGCGCGTCCACGACCGGGATCGCGGAGTCGAGCGCCGCCACCTCGCGCTCCACGGACGGCAGGAGCGCCGCGGCGTCGCCGGACGCGCGGACGACGAAGCTCACGATCCGCCGCCAGGGCATGGAGGTCTGCGCGTGCGGCGTGTAGACGGCAGGCTCGTCCGGCTCGCGCAGGGCGTTGCTCCGAACGTCTCCGACCACGCCCACCACCGTGATCCACGGCGACGCGTCGTCGCGCGCCCAGCGGATGCGGCTCCCGACCGCGTCGCCGTGCGGCCACAGCATCCGCGCCATCGTCCGGTTCACCACCGCGACGGGTGGAGCGTCGTCCCGATCGGAGGGCGTCAGGCCCCGGCCGCGGATCACGGGGATCCCGAGCGCCTCGAAGTAGCCCGGCGTCGCGGGGCGGTGCGGGATCTCCGGCTCCTCCCCCGGCGCGTACTGCCGGCCCTCCACGGCCAGGTTGTGCGTGACGTAGTTGTCGTCGGCGACCGGCAGGTCCCCCACCGCCCCCGCCGCCTCCACCCCCGGGAGCGCGCGCAGCCGCTCCTCCAGCGCCGCCACGAAGCGCGTCTGCGGCGGGATCTCCTCGTAGCGCGACTCGGGCAGCGTGATCTCGAACGCGAGGACGCGCGCCGAGTCGAACCCCGGGTCGACGCGGCCGAGGTTCCAGAGCGTCCGCACGACGAGCGCGGATCCGGCGAGCAGCACGAGCGCGACCGCGACCTCGCCCGCCACGAGCACCCGCCGCAGTCGCGTGCGCGCGCGTCCGCCGGCCCCGCGGCCGTCCTCCGCGAGCGCCGCGGCGGGCGCGGCCCGCGCACCCGCGAGCGCCGGCGCGGCGCCGAAGGCGAGCCCGGTGGCGACCGAGACGAGCAGCGCGAAGCCCAGCACCCGCGCGTCGAGCGCGATCCCCGTGGCCCGCGGCACGTCCTCGGGTCCCAGCGCCCCTAGCGCGCCCGCGCCCCACGCCGCCACGAGCAGCCCGGCCGCCCCGCCCAGCACCGCGAGCGTGACGCTCTCGACCAGCAGCTGCCGGGCGAGGCGCGCGGAGCCGGCCCCGAGCGCGCGCCGGATCGCGATCTCCCTGCGCCGCGCGGCGCCGCGCGCGAGCTGCAGCCCGGCCACGTTCGCGCACGCGATCAGCAGCACGAGCGCGACCCCGCCGAAGAGCACCAGCAGGACGGTCCGCGCATCGCCCACCACCTCGCGCCGGAGGGGCGCCAGGGTCCAGTCGAGCGCGGAGGACTCCCCGGGATCTGCGGCGGCCATCCGGCGCTCGAGGACGTCGAGCTGCGCCTGGGCCGCCGCGGCGCTCGCGCCGTCCCGCAACCGTCCCAGCCCGCGGAAGGCGTGGATGCCGCGGTGGCGGAGGACGTCCGGCAGCTCCAGCGGGATCGACGTCCAGAGCTCCGCGCGCTCGTGCGGGAACCGGAAGCCCGGCGGCATCACGCCGGAGACGACGTAGGGGAAGCCGTTGAGCGTGATCGTCCCGCCCACCAGACCGGGGTCGGCGCCCAGCCTGCGCCAGAACGCGTCGCTCAGGACCGCGACGCGGGCCCCGGCCTCGCCGTCGGCCGCGGTGAACACGCGGCCGCGCGCGGGGCGCGCGCGGAGGACCTCGAAGAACCGCGGCGAGACCGGGGTGCCGTCCACGCGCTCCGCCGCCTCGGGTCCCGCGCGGTCGTAGTGCCACGGCACGACGGCGTGCAGGGCCACCGACTCGAGGGCCGGCACCCCCGACTCCCAGTCCTTCATGTCGAGGTACGAGGCGTTCGTGCCGGACATCGCCACCAGCCGATCCTCCTGTGCGAACGGCAGCGGCCGCAGCAGGACGCCGTCCACGGCCGAGAAGAGCGCGGTCGTGCCGCCGATGCCGATCGCCAGCGTGAGCACCGCCACGCACGCGAAGCCGGGGCTCCGCCGCAGGACGCGGAGCGCGTGGCGCAGGTCGTTCGCGAGCGCGTGCACGGCTACTCCCCGCGGAGGGCGACCAGCGGCGACACGCCGAGCGCGCGGCGGGCCGGGATCGCGCAGGCCGTCAGCGCGACGGCGACCAGCACGAGCGAGACGCCGACGAAGGTCGGGACGTCCCTCGTGCTCACGCCGAACAGGAGCGCCTCGAGGATCCGCGTGAGCGCGGCGGCGCCGGCCAGGCCGAGCGCCAGCCCCGCGAGGAGGGGCCCCAGCGCCTGGCGGAGCACGAGCGCCAGGACCTCGCGGCGTCCCGCGCCGACCG
This sequence comes from Gemmatimonadota bacterium, assembly GCA_036556125.1. Taxonomy (GTDB): domain Bacteria; phylum Gemmatimonadota; class Gemmatimonadetes; order JACCXV01; family JACCXV01; genus DATBJZ01. The sequence goes on from DATBJZ010000026.1 coordinate 22,096, forward strand.
CCCTCCGGATCCCGATCTCGGCCGTGCGATGCGAGACGGCGCCGGCCACGACGCCGTAGACGCCGATGCCGGCGAGGAAAATCGCGAGACCCGCGAAGACGCCGAGGAGCTGCCCGTAGAAGCGCCGGCTCGCGGTGGACTCGGCGAGGTAACCGGCGAGGGGCTGCACGTCCTCGACGGGCAGGTCGCCGTCGAGCCCGCGGATCTCGCGGACCAGCGGCCGCGCCAGGCGCATCGGGTCTCCCGACGTCCGCGCCACGAGCGTGAGGTACGAGGGGCGCTGCTGGCCGTAGGGGAAGTACACCTCGGGGAGCGGGGTCGCGGCGAGGCCGTCCTGGGGGACGTCGCCGACCACGCCCACGATCTCGCGGAAGGGCTCGTCGTCCTGCGGCCATCCTCGCTTGATGCGCTCGCCCAGCGGGCTGCGGCCCGGCCAGTGGAGGCGCGCCATCGTCTCGTTCACCACGATCACCGGCGGCGCCCCGGCGCGGTCCGCCGTCGTGAACCCGCGGCCCTCGAGCAGCGGGATGCCCGTGGTCCGGAAGTAATCCGGGGTCGCAACGTTGAAGCGGGCGCGGGGCAGCCGGTCCTGGCGCGGCACCGGGCGGCCGCCCACGAGGTAGATCGAGCCCCAGCAGGAACCGGCCACGGGCGGGCACAGCACCGCGGCGGCGGAGCGCACGCCCGGCAGCTCCCCCAGTCGCCGCACCGCCTCGAACACGAAGGTCTCGCGGCGCTCAGGCTCGCCGTAGCGCCCGTCGGGCAGGACCACGGCGGCCGAGAGGACGGAGTCCGGCGTGAAGCCGGGCTCCACGGCGGCCAGCCGGAGCAGCGTGCGCAGCATCAGTCCGGCGCCGACCAGCAGCACGAGCGCGAGGGCGATCTCGGCGATCAGGAGCGCGCCGCGCACCCGCTGCTGCGACCGGCTCGTGGAGCCGCGGCTCTCGTCGTTGAGCGCGCCGCGGAGGTCGAGCCGCGCCGCGTGGAGCGCCGGGACCGATCCGAACGCGAGCCCGGTGAGGAGCGCCACGCCGGCGGCGAACGCCAGCACGGCCCCGTCCACCCGCACCCGGTCGAGGCCCACGATGTCCGCGGGGGCGAGGGCGGCGAGCGGGCCCGTTCCCCAGACCGCGAGGCCGACCCCGGCGGCGGCCCCGGCGCCCGACAGGAGGACGCTCTCGGTGAGCAGATGGCGCGCGATCCGCGGCGGGCTCGCGCCCACCGCCGCGCGGACCGCGACCTCGCGCCGCCGGCGCGCGCCGGCGGCGAGCAGCAGGTTGGCGACGTTCGCGCACGCGATGAGCAGGACGAAGCCGACGGCGGCGAACAGCAGGCGGAGCGGCGACCGGACGTCCTGCACGCGCACCTCGTCGAAGCGCCGGGCGTCCACCCGCTGGCCCGAGTTCGTTCGCGGGTGCTCGCGCTCGAGGCGCCGCGCGATCACGTCCAGCTCCGCCGCGGCATCGGCGGCGGTGACGCCTTCGCGCAGGCGCCCGACCGCCAGGAGATCCCAGTGGTTGCCGCGATCGAGCCACGAGGGCTCGTCGCCCCACGGGCCGATCGGCACGTAGAGGTCCTCGTCGGGCTGGAGGAACCGGAAGTCCGGGCGGAGGACGCCGACGACCGTGTGCGGCTCTCCGTCGAGGCGGACGGAGCGGTTCAGGACGCTCCGGTCGCCGCCGAACCACGTGCGCCACGCCCGGTGCGTCAGGATCACCGCCCGCGGACCGCCGGGACGATCCTCCTCGGCGGTGAAGGTCCGTCCCAGCAGCGGCTCGACCCCGAGCAGCCGGAAGAAGTCGGCCGAGACCTGCCCGCCGTACACGCGCACCGGGCCTTCGGGCAGGGTCAGCCCGAACCCCTCGTTGCGGTAGGCGGCGAGCCCCTCGAAGACGCGGGCGTCGCGGCGCCAGTCGAGGTAGTTCGGCCACGCCGCGCTCATCTCCTCCCCGTCGGCGGTCCGCTCGCTCAGGAGGAGGAGCTCGTCGGGCTCGTCGAACGGGGGCGGCGAGAGCAGCACCGCTCGGACGACGGTGAAGATGGCCGTCACGGCGCCGATCCCGAGCGCCATCGTCGCCACGGCCAGTGCGGTGACGGCCGGCTGACCGGCGAGCGCGCGCACGGCCTGGCGGACGTCGAAGAGGAGCGTCTCCGGGCTCCACCTGCCGGCGGTCGCGCTGGCGCGGTGCGTTCCGGCGTCTCCGCGGAGCTCCACGGCGCTACTCGTACCGCAGGACCGTGAGGGGGTCGGTCCGCGCCGCGCGGCGCGCCGGGATCCAGCTCGCCGCCAGAGCCGCCGCGGCGAGGACCACCGTGACGGCCGCGAAGGTGCCGACGTCCCGGGCGCCCACGCCGAAGAGCAGCGCGCGCAGGAGGCCGGTGAGCGCGAGCGAGGCGGCGACGCCGGCCGCGAGGCCCGCCCCGGTCAGGACCACGCCCTGCCGAAGCGTCAGCCGGAGGACGTCGCGCGCCGTCGCGCCGAGGGCCAGGCGGATCCCGATCTCCCGCGTCCGGAGGTGCGCGACGTAGGACGCGACGCCGTAGACGCCGATCGCGGCCAGGAGCAGGGCGGCGCACGCGAAGACGCCGAGCAGCACCGCCGACGCGCGGCGCGGCGCCACGTCTGCGGCGAGGGCCGCCTCGAGCGAGCGGACGTCGTAGACGGGCACGTCCGGGTCCACCGCGCGGATCTCCCGCTCGACGGCGGCCGCGACGGCGGCGGGATCGCCCGAGGCCCGCACCAGCACCGTTCCCGAGAGCGACGGGAACTGATAGAGGGGCAGGAAGATCTGCGGCGGGGGTTCGACGTCGAGCCCCTCGGCGCGCACGTCCCCCACCACGCCCACGACGTCGAACACCGGGGCGTCGGAGTCCGCCGGGCCGAAGCCGAGGGGCTGCCCCACCGCCTCCCCGTCCGGCCAGTGGCGCCGCGCGAACGTCTCGTTCACGAGCACCACGGGCGGCCGGTCCACCACGTCCGTCTCGGCGAGCATCCGTCCGGCGACGAGCGGGACGCCGAGCTGCGCGAACCAGCCGGGGGTAACGGCGTTCGCCTTCGCCGACGCCGGCTCGCCGGCGTGCGGCCCGCTCCGGGGCACCAGCGTCGGATACCATCCCGTCTCCGACACCGGCGGGTCGTTCGATGCCGCCGCGCCGTCCACCCCCGGAAGGGATTCGATCCTGCGCAGCACCTCGCGCGCGAAGGCGGCGCGGCGGTCGAGTGCGAAGTAGGGTCCGGTCGGAGGATCGTTCGGCTGGGGCAGCCAGAACCGCGCCTGCAGGACGTTCCGCGGCTCGAAGCCCGGGCTCACGCGCAGCAGCTCGGCGAGGCTGCGGGCGAGGAGGCCGGCCCCGACGAGCAGCACGAGCGCGAGGGCGATCTGCGCCGCCACGAGGCCGGCGCGCAGGCGCGCGTGGCCGGCCGCCGTCCCGGCCCGCGCGCCCTCCCGCAGGTCCTCGCCCACGGCCGGCGAGGACGCCCGGAGCGCGGGCACGAGGCCGAAGACGACGCCGCTCGCCAGCGCCACCGCGAGCGTGAACGCCAGCACGCGGCCGTCCACGCGCACGGCGTGGACCTGCGGCGTCCCCGAAGGGAGCAGGTCCGCCAGGGCCCCGGTCGCCCAGAGCGCGACGGACAGCCCCGCGGCGGCGCCCACGCCGGCGAGGAGCAGGCTCTCGGTGAGCATCTGCCGCACGAGCCGGCCGCGGCCGGCGCCGAGCGCGCGGCGGACGGCGATCTCGCCGCGGCGCGCCGACGCGCGCGCGAGCAGCAGCCCGGCCACGTTGACGCACGCGAGAAGGAGCACCAGGCCCACCGCGCCCTGCAGCACGAGGATCCCGGTGCGGACGTCGGCGACCAGGTCCTCGCGGAGCGGACGCGTCCGGAGCCGCCAGCGGTCGGCGGCGGCGTAGGCGTCGCCGTGGGCCTCGCGCAACGAGGCCGAGAGGGCGTCGAGCCGCGCCTGCGCCGCGGCGGGGTCGAGGCCCGGCCGCAGACGCGCCAGCGCCCCGGCGAGGAAGGTCTCGCCGCGGTTCGGGGGCCCGAACGGCGAGGCGCGGAAGCCCGTCGGCACCCAGACCTCGACGTCGGTCGCCAGCGTGCGGCCGGGGTGGCGGAACTCCGGCGGCAGCACGCCGACGATCGTGTAGGGATCGATGTCGATCCGCACCGTGCTTCCCACCGCCCGGGGATCGCCGCCGAAGGTCGAGCGCCAGAGCGCGTCGCTGATCACGGCGACGGGCCCGATGCCCGGCACGGCGTCGCGCGAGTCGAAGAGCCGCCCCCGCGAGGGGGTCGTCCCCAGCAGCGTGAAGTAGTTCTCGCCGACCAGCAGCGTCTCGACGCGCCGGGGCCGCTCACCGCCCGTGAGGTTCGCGGTGATCGGGTAGACGCCCGTGACGTCCTCGATCAGGTCGGTGCGCGCCCGCAGGTCGTCGAGCTCCGGGACCGACAGCCCCGCCTCGTCCAGGTCGAGCCCGGGACGCTCGCCGCTGATCCGCACGAGCCGGTCGGACTCGCGGTACGGGAGGGCCCGCAGCAGGAGCGCGTCCACGACGCTGAAGAGCGCCGTGTTCGCGCCGATCCCGATCGCGAGCGTGAGCACGGCCGCCGCCGTGAAGGCGGGGCTCTTCGCCAGCGAGCGCGCGGCGTAGCGCAGGTCGAGGAGGAGGGTGCCCACGGCGCTTACGTCTCCCGCAGGGCCGCCGCCGGCTCGAGACGGCTGGCGCGCCGGGCCGGGATCCACGCGGCGGCGAGCGCGACGACCGCGAGCAGCAGCGACAGGCCCGCGAACGTGAGCGGGTCGGCGGCGCTCACCTCGTAGAGCAGCCCGCGGAGCACGCGAGTCGCGGCGAGGGCGCAGGCCAGCCCGAGCAGGAGGCCCGCGCCGACCAGGCCCGCGCCCTGGCCGAGGACCAGGCGCCGGACGTCGCGCGCGGCGGCGCCGAGCGCCATGCGGATGCCGATCTCGCGCGTGCGCTGCGCGGCGGCGTAGGCGACCACCCCGTAGAGGCCGACGCAGGCGAGCGCGAGGGCCGACGCCGCGAAGGCGGCGAGAAGCGCGCTCGTCGTTCGGGGGGCGGCGAGCGACGCGGACGCGATCTCGTCGAGCGTGCGCACGTCGGCGATCGGGATCCCCGGATCGAGGCGGGCGAGGACTGCTCGCACCGCGCCCGCGATCCCGGCCGGCTCCAGCCGGGCGCGAACCACGAGGAGCATCGTGCCCCACGCGTCCTGCGCGTGCGGCACGAAGACGACCGGCTCGGACTGCTGCGCGAGGCCGAAGTACCGCGTGTCCGCGACGACGCCCACGATCTCGCGCAGCACGTTCTCGTCGCGCCAGGAGCGGATGCGGCGTCCCAGGGGGTCGCCCCCGCCGAAGGCGCGGCGCGCGAAGCTCTCGGTCACGATCGCGACGGGCGGCGCGTCCGTCGCGTCGCGGTCGTCGAAGTCGCGGCCGCGGAGGAGCGGCGTGCCGGACGTCGCGAACCACCCCGGGCTCACGAGGTTCCACTGCGCCTCGATCTCGGACCCGGCCAGCGGCTCGGGCGTGCCCTCCGGGACGAACGCGCGGCCGAGGTACAGGCCGCCGCCGCCCAGCGGGACGGCGGACGTGATCGCGGCGGCCTCCACCCCCGGGACCGCGCGGACCCCCTCCACGAGCCTGGAGTAGAGCCGCGCCCGGTCCGCGGGCTCGGGGTGCGTCGTGGACGGGACGGAGAGCGCCATCGAGACGGCGTGCTCCGTGCGGATCCCCGGGTCCACGCGCCCCAGCCGCGCCAGGCTGCGGATCGTGAGCCCGGCCCCGACGAGCAACACGAGCGAGAGCGCGATCTGCCCCGCGACGAGAGCGCCGCGGATCGTCCCCGTGCGCCGGCTGCCCGCCGTCCGGCCTCCGCCCTCGCGGACCGCCGCCGCCGCGCCCGCGACGGTCTGGAGCGCCGGCGCGAGCCCGAAGAGGGCGGCGGTCGCCGCGGAAACCGCCAGCGCGAACGCCACCGCCGCGGCGTCGACGTGCACGTCCTCCAGGCGCGGCAGGCCCGGGGGCGCCCAGCGCGCGAAGGACCGCACGGCGACGGAGGCCACGACCACGCCCGCGGCACCCGCCGCGGCGGCGAGGAGCAGGCTCTCGGTCAGGAGCTGGCGCACGAGCCGCCCGCGGCCCGCTCCCAGCGCGGTCCGGACGCCGATCTCGCGGGCACGCGACGCGCCGCGCGCGAGCAGCAGCCCCGCCACGTTCACGCAGGCGACGAGCAGCACGATCCCGGTGGCGCCGAGGAGGACGAGCAGCGCCCGGCGGAGGCCTCCGTCCACCAGCCACTCCTGCAGCGGGATGACGCCCGCGCCCCGCGTCCGGTCGGCCTCCGGGTGCTCGAGGGCCGCGGCGCGCACGGAAGCCGCGACGCGGGCGCTCGCCGCCCCCAGCGTGACGCCGGGCCGCAGACGCGCGACGGACTGCCAGATGTAGTTGTCGCGGCGCGTGAGGTCGCGCTGCGACCACGCCCCGAGCGGCACCGGCGACCAGAGCTCCGCGTCGAGCGGCCAGCGGGCGTCGCGCTCCAGCACGCCGACCACCGTGCGCGGCGCGCCGTTCACCCGGACGGCGCGGCCGACGATGGCGGGGTCCGCGCCGTACCGGCGCCGCCACAGCCCCTCGCCGAGCACGACCGCGCCCGGGACCGCGGCGGCGTGCTCCTCGGCCGTGAACGCCCGGCCGAGGAACGGCCGCACGCCGAGCGCCTCGAAGAACCCGGCCGTGACGAGGGCGGCCGTGGCCCGCTCGGGCTCGCCTTCCCCGGCCAGGTTCACGCCCGTCGGCTGGAAGACGGCGACCGACTCGAAGACGTCGCGCTGGGCGCGCCAGTCGAGGTGGTCGGCGTAGGTGACGGCTCCGTACCCGCCCGTGGCGGCGATCGCGACCGGCGCCACGACGCGCCCGGCGTCGGGGAACGGCAGCGGCGCCAGGAGAGTCCCGCGCACGATGCTGAAGAGACCGGTGGCGGCGCCGATCCCGAAGCCGAGCGTGAGGACCGCCACGGACGTGAAGCCCGGCTGACGGACGAGCTGGCGGACCCCGTGGCGGAGGTCCTGGAGGATGGAGGTCATTGGGCGCCGCAGAAACAAGCCACGTGCCACGAGCCGCAGCTGCGGCGATGCGTTGCGCCGCAACGACTTCCGGCCCGGCGGAGACCGGCACGCCGGGAGCGCCACGTTCGGATGCGGGATGGCCGGTCCCAAGGTCGGACGGCCGCGGACGGCCGGAAACGGGGGACGAACGGCGGCGGGACGAGGTCACCGCCGGGCGCGCCGGAGGGTGCCGTGGCGCCCATCCCCGGCGTCGGCGGCCGCTGGGGACGGAGCCGGGCTCGGCGCGGGACCGACCGCGGGCTACTCCGTCCGGAGCGCCGCAGCGGCCTCGACGCGCGCCAGCCGCCGCGCAGGAAGCCAGGCCGCGACGATCGCCACGGCCGCCAGGAAGACGCCGGCGCCGAGAACGAGGAGGGGATCGGGCGACGAGAGCGCGCCGATGCGGCTCGCGAGGAGCCGCACCGCGGCCACGGACCCCGCGAGCCCGGCGGCGATTCCGATGCCCGCGACCCGCGCCGCCTCGTCCACGAGGAGCCGCCGGATCCTCGGCGGATCCGCGCCCACGGCGATCCGGACCCCCACCTCGCGCTTCCGGCGCGCGGCGGCGCGGGAAGCCAGCCCGTACACGCCCACCGCGCCGAGCGCGAGGGCCGCCGAGGCGAACAGCACGAGTACGCCCGTCCCGAGCCGCGGCCGGCGCAGCTGCCGTGCGACCATCGTCTCCATCGTCGCGGCGTCCACCGCGTGCGCGGCGGGATCGAGGGCGGCGATCTCGCGGCGGACCGCGCCGAGCACGCCGGTCGGATCCGCCGCGGTGCGGACGACAACGTGCGCCAGCGTCCACGGCGTCTGGCCGTAGGGCACGTAGGCGTCCGGCGCGGGTGCGGGGTCCAGCCCGCGGTAGCGCGCGTCGCCCACGACGCCCACGACCGTGAGCCACGGCGCCGGCGAGTCCGGACTTCCCCACTTGAGCCGCCGCCCCAGCGCGCCGTCCGGCCAGAACCGCTCGGCGAACGAGCGGCTCACCACGACGACGCCCGGCGACTCCGGACCGTCGGATTCCGCCACGTCGCGGCCGGCGAGGAGCGGAATGCCCATCGTGCCGAAGTAGCCGGCCGTCACGGCCTCGTAGTTCACGAGCGGGTTCCGCGCCTGCCCGGCGCCGTCCTGCCCCTCCACCGTGAACGGATAGTCGAAGCCGTCGGGACCCTCGAGCGGACGCAGCAGCACGCCGGCCGCACCCTCGACGCCCGCAAGCCCGCGGATGCGTTCCAGCGCGTCGCGCTGGAACGCGCGCGCCCGTTCGGGCGGGCCGTACGGGTCTTCGGGCAGGAACAGCTGGAACGTGAGCACGCGCTCGCGCTCGAACCCGAGCTCGGCGCGCGCGAGACGCGCCAGGTCGCGGAGCAGGAGGGCCGCGCCGGCGAGCAGCACCAGCGCCAGAGCGATCTCCCCCGCGACGAACGCGCGCGCCAGGGCGCGCTCACGGCGCCCGCCGCCCGTGCGGCCGCCGGCCGCCAGCGCCTCGGCGGGATCCGTGCGCGCGGCCGAGAGCGCCGGGGCTGCCGCCACGGCCAGGGCCGCGCCGAACGCCAGCAGGCCGACGAGCACCCCCGCCGCCGCGTCCACGCCGGCCTCGGCGCCGCGGTAGAGGTCCAGCGGGCCGGATGCGAGGAGGGTGCGGAGCGCCGCCTCCCCCAGCACGATGCCCAGCAGGGCGCCCGCGCCGGCGAGCACCAGCCCTTCCGCCGTCAGCTCCCGCACGAGCCGTCCGCCGCCCGCGCCGAGCGCGCGGCGGAGGGCCAGCTCCGAGCGGCGCTCGGCCGCGCGCGCGAGGAGCAGGTTCGCGACGTTCGAGCACGCCACGAGCAGCACGAGCCCCGCCGCGGCCAGGAGCCCCAGCAGCGGCGCCCTCGCCGCGCCGGTGAGGTCCTCCTCGAGCGGCGTCACGTGCGCGCCGAACGCGCGCTCGGGAGGGATCCGCGGGTTGGTGACCTGGTCCACCACGGCGTCGAGCTCGGCCGCCGCCTGCGCGACCGTCGCGCCGGGGGCGAGGCGGCCCACGACCTCGAGGAACTGGATCTGCTCGTTCTGCGCGAGCGAGTCCACGGCCGGCACGAGCGCGACCCACACCTCGGCGCCGCGCGGGTACTCGAACCCGGGCGGCATCACCCCGACCACCGTGTGCGGACGTCCGTCGAGACGCACCCGACGCCCCACCACGCCGGGATCGCCGCCGAAGCGCCGCCGCCAGACCCCGTTCCCGAGCACGACCACGCGCTCGGCCCCGATCCGGTCCTCCTCGGGCGTGAACGTGCGGCCGAGCGCGGGCTCGACGCCGAGGACCCCGAAGAGCTCCGCGGCGACCGGCGCCCCGTTCACGGGCTCGCCCACGCCGCCTTCCTCCCACACCATCCGCCCGACCGTGGAGGGCACCGCCGCGAGGTCCGAGAGCGAGCGCACGCGGCGCCGCCACTCGGCGTAGTCGGGATAGGAGACCTCGAAGCGCGTCGTCTCGTCGCGCAGGGTGTGGTGCTGCACCAGCACGAGCCGGTCCGGCTCTCGGAACGGCAGCGGCCGCAGGAGCACCGCCCGGACGACGCCCAGGATCGCGGCGCTCGCGCCGAGCCCCAGCCCGAGCGACAGCACGGCGGCCGCCGCGAAGCCGGGGCTGCGGCGCAGCGATCGGAAGGCGAGGCGCAGGTCGCGGATCACGAGGCGCCGCCGCGAGGCTCGCCGAGGGTCCCGCGGCCCGTCACGAGGCCGGCTCCGGAAGGGCGACGGCGCGAAATCGCGGAGCGATCCGGTCGAGGGTCGCCCGAAGCTCCTCCTCGGGCAGCCAGCGGCCCCGCAGCATCACGCCCGCGCGGCGCTCGGCGTTGGCGACGTCGTCGAGGGGGTTGGCCTCGAGCAGGAGCAGGTCGGCGCGCTTCCCCACCTCCACCGTCCCCGCCTCGTCCAGCTCCCCGAGCCACTCGGCGGGGTTGCGGGTCGCCGCCTCGAGCGCCGCGTACGGGGAGAGCCCGGCGTCCACGAGGTTCCGGAGCTCGCGGTGCAGCGTCCAGCCGTAGAGCAGGAACCACTCGGGGGTGTCGGAGCCGGCCAGGATCTTCCCGCCCGCGTCGTGGATCGCGTTCGTGATGCGGTCGCGGGCCTCGACGTACCGGCGCCGCCGCTCCGGGGACGCGCGCATCTTCTCGAGTCCCCTGCCCCCCTCGAACCAGTCCCCGCGCAGGGCGTCGGGAACGAACGCGAAGTCGGGGCTCGCGCGGATCTCCTCCTCGGGTCGGCCCGTCCCGAAGGCCAGCTCGAAGAAGGTGAGCGTCGGGGTGTTCCAGACGCCGGCGCGCGCCGTCGCCTCCGCCACCTCCTCGATCCGCTCCCAGCGAGGCGCGTCCAGGCCCTCCCAGGACTCCGGCTGGAACAGCGACGGACCCGAGATCCAGCGCGTCCCCGGCGCGTCGTCGGCGAGGATCGCCTCGACGTAGCCGTCCAGATGCTCGATCTGCTGGCCGGCCTCGAGCGCGCGGGCGAGGCCCACCTCCCGATCCACGTGCCCGATGACGGGGATCCCTTCCTCGGCCGCGGCCTCGACGACGGCGTCGTAGACCGGCCGCGAGATGAAGTACGTGAGCTTGATGAAGTCGTAGCCCCCTCCGGCGAGCTCCCGCACGGCGGCGCGCGCCTCCCCCGGCGTGGTCACCACGCGGCCGTGGAACGGCTCGCCGTGCGCCTTCCCGGAGAGCTGCGGGCTGGCCAGGTGCAGCGTGGGGCCCAGCACCTCCCCGGCGGCGACGCGCTCCCGCAGCGCGAGGTGCTCCGGCGTCCCGATCATCAGGCGCGCGGTCGTGACGCCGTTCGCCACCATCACCGCGAGCTCGTCGCCGGCCAGCGAGTCCGGCCACGAGCCGTCGCTGAACAGGTGCGTGTGCATGTCGGCGAGCCCCGGCATCAGCCAGCGCCCGCGCCCGTCGATCCGCAGCGCGTCGTCCGGCACCTCGACCGACGACGCGTCGCCCATCGCCACGATCCGCCCGTCGCGCACCAGCACCGTCTGGTCCGCGATCACGCGCTCGCGGTCCATCGGAACCACGGCGACGTGCGTGAAGGCGACCGGCCGTTCGGGGCCGGTCGCGCGCGTGGCGGCGCGGGGTTCACCCGCCAGGCTCCCGGCGCGGGATCCGGACGGCGTCACGGAGACGGCCTCCGTTGCGCCCCGCAGGGGTGGGGGCGTCGTGGCGAGGGCGAAGACCGCGAGAACGAGGGGGCTCGCGGCCAGGGACGCAGGAGCGAGGGCCGCGCGCCACGTCGTCCGGATCATCGTGGGCGTTCCTCTGGTGACGGTGGACGGGCGACGCCTCACGCGAGCGAAGGCGGACGTGAACGGCGGGGTGAAGGTGGCGCTCCGCCGGCCGTTCGTCCCACACCCGGGGACGAGGAGCAGTCCGGCGCCGTGAGCCACCGGAGGATGGACGCGGATCGCATGCCGCCGTCGGGCGGCGGAGTGCGCGAGCTCCGTCCGGCGTGGCCGGAGGATCGCGGCCGAACCGGGACGGGTGATCGAGGAGGTCGCCTCGCGAGCCCGAGGCGGCGGCTGACGCTCTCTACGGCTTGGCCTGGTACCGGTACTCCGCGATGTCGCCGATCGCCATCCCGGCACCGATCGCGATGGACGCGCTGGTCGCGCCGGGCGGCAGGCGAAGCTCCCACTCCGCGGCGCCGCTGGGAACGAATCCGCTGCCGGAGTTGCACACGCTGAGGCTCCTATGGCTGAGCACCTCGAGCCCGCTGACGGACAGGCCGGGGCCGACGCTCATCCCGCCCTGCCAGCTCGGGTCTGGCGCGATGCTGCACGTGCCGCTGGCGGTGACCCTGAACGTCTCGCCGGGGGAGATCGCGTGGGGAATGCCGCCGAAGACCCACTCGACCGCGGCGCTCACGTCGGGGTAGCCGCTGCCCGGAGTGCGGAGCACCGTCCATCGCGCACTGCTGGCGCCGTAGACGACCTGGTCGTTGCCGCCCGAGCCGTCGGCGCCGAAGGGCGCGTTGACCGTCGCCCTGACCTGGGGCGGGGCGACCAGCTGGAGCGCGCCCGGGACGCCCGCGACCGGGGCGCCCTCCGCCGGAGCGCCGGCCACGGGCGCGTGCGCACCCGGATCTCCGAGGGGAGCGTCGTCCGTCGTCGGAGTCCCCGGGGGAGTCGCCGGCGGAACGGCCTCCCGCGCCGCCTCGCAGCCCAGCTCCACCATGCGGTTTCGGTGGAAGGCGACCTGATCCTCGAGCTTCGCTCGTTGCGGGACGAGCTCTCGGCGCAGCTGCACGAGCCGCTCGATGTGCTGCTCGATCTTCATCTGGATCAGATCGGTGCATTCGATCGTTCCGCCGAACTCGCCGCACGCCGCGCTCCGGGGGCCGACGTAGTCGTTGCGGATCCTGCGAAAGGTGCGCTCGATCTCCTCCCGTTCCTGGGCCGAGACCCCTCCCTCGACGGAGGTCCGAACGTAGCGTCGAATGAACCCCAGCTGCGCTCGCGCCCGCGCGATCCCTTCGTCGTCGGCACCCGCCAGCTGCTTCTTCACCTCTCCGAGCTGGCGTTCCTTGTCGTCGAGCGATCTCCGGTTGTTCTCGCAACGCTCGCTCCTCTGCGCGTCCGACATCTCCTGTCCGTGCGACCAGGCAGGCGCCAGCAGCAGGAACAGGGCGGCCAGGACCCCGGCTGGGACGGCGAGCGACCCGTGCTCACCCGCGTTCACCCCGGGTCGACGCCGCGTTCCGGTGGTGGTCGATTGCATCGTCTCTCCCATCAGGGTCCGAGCTCGCCGTCGTCGGAAGGGTGTCCCCGATCGCCGTAACCGCTCCGATGGCGAGGCCGGCATCCAGGAGCCTTCGGGCACCGGGACCTTCGGGGGCGGAGTCGAATATCGGCGCTGCCGCCGCAGCGGGAAGGATGTTGGTCCGACCGAACGGGAGGCGACGCCTCTGCGCCCGCGAAGGCAGGCTCGAGTCGATTCTCGCCACCCGCCGTTGGGAGGGTCCTCAGTCCTCGCGCAGCGCGCGGACCGGATCCAGCCGCGCGGCGCGCACCGCGGGAACCCCGCCCGCCGCGGCGCCGACCGCGGCCACGAGGCAGGCCACCGCGGCGAGGATCGCCGGGTCGTGGGGCTCCACGCCGTAGAGCAGGCTCGAGAGGGCGCGGCCCAGCGCAGCGGCGCCGACGACGCCGACGACGACGCCGGCGCCCACGAGCCGCAGCGTGCCGCCCAGGACCTGCCGGACGACGTCGCGGCGCTCCGCGCCGAGCGCCATGCGGACGCCGATCTCGCCCGTGCGCCGGCTCACCACCCACGCGACGACGCCGTAGACGCCGATCGCGGCGAGCGTCGCGGCGAGAGCGGCGAAGACGCCGACGAGCGTCGCCTGGAAGCGCGTGTCGGCCGTCGAGCGGGCCACCCGGGCGGCTAGCGGCTCCACCTGCGACACGGGCTGGTCGGGATCGAGCGCGAGCACCGCGCGCCGGACGTCCGGCGCCAGCGCGAGCGGCTCGCCCTCGGTGCGCACGACGAGGTCGAACTCCCGGTTCAACGCCGCGGGGAAGTAGACCATCGTCGGAGCGGGCAGGCGCGGCCCCAGGTCCAGCGCGTCGGCGACCACTCCGACGACGGCGACGCGCCGCGCCTGCTCGGCGCCCTCGCCGTCGCCGATCGGGAGCTCGAGGAACCGCCCCACGGGATCCTCGCCCGGCCAGAACGCCTCCGCCGCCGACTCGTTCACGAGCACGACCGCGGGCGCCTCCTCCCAGTCGAGGTCGGCGGGGGTGAACGGCCGGCCGCGCAGGAGGCGCGTGCCCATCGCCCGGTGGTAGTCGGCGCTCGCGTTGCGCCAGCTCACGGTCGGCTGCGCCTCGGGCTCGAAGGGATCCCGACCCTCGGCCGCGATCACGGGCATCGCGGAGTTCCAGCCGCTGAGCGGAAGGAGGTTGGTCGTGCCGGCGACCGTGACGCCCGGGAGCCCGCGGACGCGCTCGAGGAGCGCCTCGGTGAACGCGCCGGCGCGCTCCGGCGTGTCGTAGCGGGAGCGCGGCAGGGAGAGATGCATGGTGAGCGCGCCCTCGGCGCGGAAGCCCGGGTCGACGGCGCGCATGCGGAGGAAGCTCTCGAGGAGGAGGCCCGCTCCGGCCAGGAGCAGGAGCGCGACCGCGACCTCGGCCACGACCAGGCCGGCCCGCACGCGCGGTGCGCCGACCGCGAGCGACGCGGCGCGGCCGCCGGAGCGGAGCACCGCCTCCAGGTCGGGACGGGACGCGCGCAGGGCCGGCGCCAGCCCGAAGAGGAGCGCGGTCAGGAGCGAGACCGCGGCGGTGAACGCCCCGGCCCGCAGGTCCAGCCGCACCTCGTCCCGGCGCGGCAGGTCCTCGGGACCGATCGCGACCAGGAGGTCCACGCCCGTCGCCGCGAGCAGCAGGCCGGCCGCCCCGCCCGCCGCGGCGAGGAGCGCGCTCTCCAGGAGGAGCTCGCGCACGAGCCGCCGCGGGCGCGCCCCCAGCGCGGCGCGCACGGCGAGCTCCCGCCGCCGCCCCGACGCCCGCGCCAGGACGAGGTGGGCCACGTTCGCGCAGGCCACGAGCAGCACGAAGCCCACGGCCCCGAGCAGCACGAGGAGCGCCGGCCGCACGTCGCCGGTCACCACCTCCGCGAGCGGCACGACGTCCACGCGGCCGCGGCCGCCCTGGTGCGACGGGTCGTTCGGGTGCGTCTGCTCCGCCAGCGCGCGGAGCTCCCGCGCGGAGCCCGCCGGGTCCGCGCCGGGGCGCAGCCGCCCGACGGCGAACAGGTAGTGGTTGTCGTCGCTCGCGGCCTCGGCGCCCAGCGCGAGCGGCGCCCACACGTCCACGCCCTCGTCGAGGAAGGGAATCTCGAAGCGCGGCGGGAGGACGCCCGCGATCGTCCAGGTCGGGGGCCGCTCGAGGGGCGGCCCGAAGGAGGCGCTCACGTCCATCGCGACGGTCCGCCCCACCACCGCCGGATCGCCGCCGAATCGCCGCTGCCAGAGCTCGTGCGTGATGAGGACGGTCTGGCCCGACCCCGGCCGGTCCTCCTCGGGCAGGAGCGGCCGTCCCAGCGCGGGCGTCACGCCCAGGATCCGGAACAGGTCGGGCGAGGTGAGCCCCCCGCGCACGAGCTCCGGGTCCGCCCCGCCGCCGCGGATCCCGAACGTCACCTGCTCGATCCCCGCGACCCCCGCGAGCGACCGGGCGCGGTCGCGGTAGGCCGCCACCTCCGGCGCGGAGATGATCGAGCGCGAGTCCCCGGAGTAGTCCTCCCAGATCGTGACGAGCCGCGCGGGGTCGCGGAACGGCAGAGGCCGGAGGAGGACGGCGTCCACCACGCTGAAGATCGCGGTGTTCGCCCCGATCCCGAGCGCGAGCGTGGCGGCGGCCAGCGCGGTGAACCCCGGCGTGCGCGCCAGGGAGCGCGCGCCGAGGCGCAGGTCGCGGAGGACGTCTCCCAGGGCGTCCATCCTCTACGAGCTCCGGAGGGCGGCGGCGGCGTCTACCCCCGCCGCGCGCCGGGCGGGGAGCCACGCGGCGAGGAGCGCCGTCCCGAGGAGCACGACCGCGGCGCCGGCGTGCGTCGCCGCGTCGGCCGGGCCGACGCCGACCAGCATCCCGCGCAGGACGCGGGCCAGCAGCACCGCGGCGGGTAGACCGAGCGCGAAACCCGTCGCCGCGAGCGCGAGCCCCCGGCCCACGACCTCGCGCATCACGCGGCGGCGCCCGGCCCCGAGCGCCATCCGGATCCCGATGTCCCGGGTGCGGCCGGCGATGGCGCCGGCGAGCGCCCCGTGGAGCCCGAGGGCGGCCAGGAGCAGCGCGAGCGCCGCGAAGCTCCCGAGCACCGCGGCGTCCATCCGGCGGCTCGCGACCGAGCTCGAGGTCAGGTCCTCCAGGGTCGTGAGGACGCTGATCGGCAGGTCCGGGTCGAGCTCCAGGACCGTCCGCTTCAACGGATCGGCGAGCGCCAGCGGCGGGCCCGCGGTGCGGAGGACGATCGTGAGCGCGTGCGTGTGGTCGTCCTGCCCCAGCGGCCGGTAGATCTCCGGGCGCGGCTCCGCGTCCAGGCCGCGGTGGCGCACGTCGCCCACCACCCCCACCACCGTGACCTCCTCGCCCGAGCGCTCGAGCGTCAGCCGGCGCCCGAGCGGATCGCGCTCGCCGAACGCGCGACGCGCCAGGGTGCGGTTCACGACCGCCACCGCCGGCGCCCCCTCCACGTCGGTGGTCGCGAAGTCGCGGCCGGCGACGAGGGGGATCCCGAGCGCGCGGAAGTAGCCCGTCGTCGCCACCCGGAAGTCGGCGCTGGGCGACTCGTCGCTCGTGGGCGGACGGTCCGTGACGCGATACGGCACGTCGTAGTCCTCTCCCACCTCCGCCAGCGGCAGCGCCGAGACGCCGCCCGCGGCGAGCACGCCCGGCAGGGCCCCCGAGCGCGCGAGGAGGTCCTCGAAGAAGCGGCGCCCCACCCCCGGTCCGTCGTAGCGGCTCCCCGGCAGGAACAGCGAGGCGACGAGAGCCCGGCGCGAGTCGAAGCCGGGGTCGGTGCGGACGACCCGCAGGAGGCTCTGGACGACGAGGCCGGCGCCCGCGACGAGCACGATCGCCAGCGCGGTCTCGCCGACGGCGAGCGCCTCGCGCGCGCGCGTCGCGCGCCGCGCCGTGGCGCGGCCGGACCCTTCGCGGAGGGCGCGGTCCAGGTCCGGGCGCGCGGCGCGCAGCGCCGGGACGAGGCCGGCCAGGAGCGCGGCGGCCAGCGACGCCGCGGCCGTGAAGGCGACGGCGCGCCCGTCCACGCGCACCTCGTGCCAGCCGGGGAGGCCCTCGGGGTCGAGCGCCTGGACGAGATCGACCAGCCACCCGGAGAGGAGCAGGCCGAGCGCGCCGCCGGCGGCCGCCAGGACGAGCGCCTCGGCCAGGAGCTCGCGCGCGAGGCGGCCGCGGCCCGCGCCGAGCGCGGCCCGCACCGCGAGGTCCCTCTCGCGCTCCGCGCCGCGGGCCAGGAGCAGGCTCGCCACGTTCGCGCACGCGATCAGGAGGACCAGGCCGACCGCGCCGAGGAGCAGGGGCAGCGCGGCGGGCGCGTTCACGAGCCGGCTCGCGGCGGGCTCCACCCACGCGCTCCAGCCGCGGTGCGTCCCGGGCTCGCGCGCGGCGGTCGCCGCCGCGATCGCGGCCATCTCCGCGCGCGCGCCGTCGATCGTCGCCCCGGGCGCGAGCCGCCCGATCACGTTGAACATCCGGATCGTGCGCGACTCCCGCTCGTAGTCGTGGAAGCCGAGCGGGATCCAGAGGTCGATCTCGGCGTCGGGGAAGCGGAAGCCGCGCGGCATCACGCCGACCACCGTCCGCGGCTCGCCGTCCAGCACGAGCGTGCGGCCGAGGATCCCAGGGTCCGCGCCGAAGCGGCGCCGCCAGAGGCCGTCGGACAGGAGCACGACCGCGCCGCGGCCGGGCGCCTCCTCCTCGGGGGCGAACGTGCGGCCGAGCGCCGCGCCCGCGCCGAGGGTCGGAAAGAGCGACGGCGACGCGCGGATCGTGAGCATCTCCTCCGGCTCGCCGCGGCCCGTGAGCGCCAGGCCCCACCACGTCCAGGCGGCGAGCGCCTCCAGGGAGCGGGCGGCGTGCCGCCACTCGACGAACGTGGGCGCCGCCAGGTCGTCCGCCTCGCCGGAGGGACGGGCCTCGCCGAGCGCGACGAGCCGGTCCGGCTCGACGAACGGCAGCGGCCGCAGCAGCGACGCGTCCACCAGGCTGAAGATCGCGGCGTTCGCGCCGATCCCGAGCGCGAGCGTGACCACGATCGTGAGCGTGAAGCCGGGCCGGTCGCGCAGCGCCCGCGCGGCGCGGATCAGATCCCGGATCACGGCGTCGGCCCGGCGGACGGCCATGCCGGCCTCCAGGTCACGACAAAGGGCCTGCGGCGCACGCTCATTCTTCGCGGAGCGCCGCCAGGGGCTGGATCCGCGCCGCACGGAGGGCGGGCCGGAGCCCCGCGCCGACCGCCGCCGCGGCCAGGGTCGCCGCCGCGGCCAGGAGCAGGATCGGATCCGGCGGCGGGAGGTCGCGGAGGAGCCGCCGCAGCGCGCCGGCGACGAGGAGCGCCGGGACGACCCCCGCGGCGAGCCCCCACAGGGCCGGCCGCAGGCCCGCGGCGAGCGCGCTCCGCAGCACGTCGCCGGGCGCCGCGCCCAGGGCCATCCGGACGCCGATCTCGCGGGTGCGGCGGCCCAGGCGCTGCGC
>DATBJZ010000027.1:0-1512 GCA_036556125.1 Gemmatimonadota bacterium
GGCGCGGGCGCGAGGCTGGCGGATCTCCGGCGCGCGTTCGCGGAGGCCGGCCAGATGCTCGCGTGCGACCCGCCCGGCGAGCGCGCGACCGTGGGCGGGATCGTCGCGGCCGCCGACTCCGGGCCGCTCCGCCACCGCTACGGCGCCCCGCGCGACCTCGTCCTCGGCGTGACGGTCGCGCTCACGGACGGGACGGTCGCGCGCGCGGGCGGCCGGGTGATCAAGAACGTGGCGGGCTACGACCTCGCGAAGCTCTTCGCCGGCTCGCTCGGGACGCTCGGGACGCTCGTCGAGCTCGTCCTCCGCCTCCACCCGCTGCCGCCCGCCACGGCGACCGCCGTCGGGGAGACCGACGACCCGGCGGCGCTCGCCCGCGCCGCGCTCGCGCTCGCCTCGGCCCCGCTCGAGCTCGAGTCCCTGGACGTCCGCTGGGCCGGCGGCGCGGGGACCCTTCTCGCGCGCACGGGCGGCGTGGCGGCAGGGCCGCGGGCCGGACAGGCGGCCGCGCTCATGGGGCTCGACGCGACGGTGGTCGAGGACGACGAGACGCTCTGGGGCGCGCAGCGGGAGGCCCAGCGGGCACCGGGTGGGATCGTCCTCCGCGTCGCGGCGCTTCCGGACGCGCTCGCCGACGTGGTCGCCGTGGCCGAGCGCGCCGGCGGCTCCCTCGTCGGCCGCGCCGGGGTCGGGACGTCGTGGCTCGCGCTCCCGGACGTGGGCGCGCTCGACCAGGTGCTGCGCGAGCTGCCGTTCCCGCGCGCCGTGGTCGACGGCCCGGCGCTGCGCGAGGAGCGCGACCCGGCGCTCGCGCGGCTCGAGTCCCGCGTGAAGGCGCGCTTCGACCCGGCGGGGACGCTGCCGTGACCGCCTACGACCTGCACCGTCCGCCGAGCCCCGCCGACCTGGACGCGTGCGTCCACTGCGGCTTCTGCCTGCCGGCGTGCCCGACGTACGTGCTCGGCGGGGAGGAGATGGACTCGCCGCGGGGGCGGATCGTCCTCATGGCGGCCGCGCACGAGGCGGACGTCCTCTCGGAGGCGATGGCCACGCACTGGGACCGCTGCCTCGGGTGCCTCGCCTGCGTGACCGCGTGCCCCTCCGGCGTCGCCTACGACCGGCTGATCGCGGACGCGCGCCCCCAGCGGGAGCGGAACCGGCGGCGCCCGCTCCGGCAGCGGCTCGCCCGCCGCGCCGCGTTCGCGACGCTGACGCACCGTGGCCGGCTGCGGGCGCTCGCGCCGTTCGCCCGGGCCGGCGGCGCGCTCGGCGCCCGGCGGCTCGGCCGGCGGCTTCCGGACGACTCGCGCCTCGGCGCGGTGCTCCGCCTGACCCCGCGCCCGCGACCCCGCGCGGCCACCGCCGCCCTCACGCCGCCCGCGGGGGAACGCCGCGGCCGGGCGGCGCTCCTCGTCGGGTGCGTCCAGGGCGCGTACTTCTCCGGCGTGAACGCCGCGACGGCGGAGGTGCTCGCCGCCGAGGGCTGGGAGGTCGCACGGCTCGACCGTCCGCGCT
>DATBJZ010000028.1:0-9951 GCA_036556125.1 Gemmatimonadota bacterium
GCTGAGCTACGGCGCGCTGCGGGCGACCTGGCGGCCGGCGTTCCGGGATCCGTTCCGCGCGGCGCTCGCGCCGGAGACGCTGCGCCTTCCGTATCCCGACACCGATCATCCTCCGTTCGACGCGCCGCACGACGGGCTCGCCGCGGCCTGCCTCGAGGAGGCGCGGCGCCGGCTCCGCGACGCCGCCGAGCTGGGCCGCGCCCCCGGGGCCGTGATCGTCGAGCCCGTGCAGGGCCGCGAGGGCGTCGTCGTTCCCCCCGCGGGGTGGCTGCGGGGTCTCGCCGCGATCGTGCGCGAGGCCGGCGCCCTGCTCGTGGCCGACGAGGTGCTGACGGGTCTCGGGCGCACGGGATGGCTGTTCGACGTGGAGCGCGAGGGCGTGGTGCCCGACGTCCTGCTCGTCGGCAAGGCGCTCGGCGGCGGGCTTCCGCTCGCCGCGGCGATCGCCGCCCGTCCTCTGTTCGACGTGTGGGACGGCGGCGGGGAGGCGCTCCACACCGCGACCTTCCTCGCACACCCGCTCGCGTGCGCGGCCGCGCTCGCGACCCTGGACGCGATCGAATCCGAGCGCCTCGTGGAGCGCGCCCGCGGCTGGGAGCCGCGGCTGCGCGCGGACCTCCACGCGCTGGCGGCGGCGCACCCGCCGGTGGCCCGGGTCCGCGGGGTCGGGATGCTCTGGGGTGTCGAGATCGGCGGGGCCGGGGCTCGCCCCGACGGGGAGCGCGCGCGCCGGGTGGTGGAGCAGTGCCTCGAGCGCGGCGTGCTGCTCCTGTGCGGCGGGCCGAGCGCGAACGTCCTCGAGCTCACGCCGCCGCTGGTCCTCGCCGGCGACGAGTGGGCGGAGGCCTCGGCCGTGCTGGACGCCGCGCTGGCGGCGTCGCGATGAGCGCCGCCCCCCTCGCCCGGCGCCCCCTTCGACCGCGCGGACGCGGCGCGTGAGCGGCGGTCGCGCGCGCCGCAGCGCGCCGCGCGGTCCCGCGGGTCGTGGAGCCGCGGGGGCGCCGTGCCCGGGCCCGTTCGCGGGCGAGGTCGCCCTCGTCACGGGCGGAAGCGCGGGCATCGGGCTCGCGATCGCGCGCGGACTGGTCCGCGGAGGCGCGCGGGTGCTCCTGGTGGCCCGCCGCCGCGGCCCGCTCGCCGCAGCCGAGCGGGAGCTGGCCGCCGAGGCCCAGGCCGCCGGCTCGCCGGCGGTGGCGGCCCGCGCCGGCGATCTCGCCCGCGCCGCCGACGTCCGCGCGCTCGCGGCGTGGGCGCGCCGCGAGGCGCCGCGGCTCGACGTTCTGGTCAACAACGCCGGGCACCTCGACCCCCGGCCGTTCGAGCGTCTCGACGAGGCGGCGTGGGAGCGCGCCCTCGCGGTCAACCTCCTCGCGCCCGTGAGGCTTCTGCGGGCGCTCGTCCCGTCCCTGCGCGCGGCGCGGGGGGCGCGCGTCGTGAACGTCTCCTCGATCGCCGGCGTCGAGGGCTCGGTGAAGCTCCCCGGCACCTCCGCCTACGCCGCCGCCAAGGCGGGCCTCGTGGCCCTCACGCAGGTGCTGGCGGTGGAGTGGGAGCGCACGGGGCCGCGGGTGAACGCCGTGAGCTTCGGGTCGGTCGAGACGGCCATGTTCCGGCGCGTCGCCAGGCTCGCGAAGCCGGGCATGCCGGCCGCCGCGGCGGCGCGGATGGCGCTGTTCCTGGCTTCCCGCGAATCGGAGCCGATGAACGGCCGCAACGTGGAATTCTGGTCGTGACCGTCCTACCGCTGCTTGATTGACACTCCCGGAAGCCCTCCTATACTAAGCGCGTCGCACGCCCTACCACCGTCAGGGTCCGACGGGATGCCTGCGGTGGGGGACCCCACCGCCCGGTGACCATGCGCGAGGACCGCCGCCTCCCCTGGATCGCCCTCGCCGTCCTCGTCGCGGCGCTCGCCATCTCGTTCTTCGTGGCGTCGGCGCGGTTCGCGTTCCTGAACTTCTTCTACCTCCCGGTTCTGCTCGTCGCCTACTGGTCCGGCCGCCGGATGGCCGTGCTGCTGGCGACGTTCTCGGCGCTGTTCATCCTGTTCCTGGCGATCGTCCAGCCGACCGCGTTCGGGTCGCTCGACGACGGGCTGGCGGGCGAGACGCCGCTCAACCTGCTCGTCTGGGGCTGCTTCCTGGTGCTGGTCGGCTACACGAGCGGCACGTTCGCGGAGCAGCTGCGGCGCCGGAGCGTCCGGCCCGAGAAGCCGGAGATGACGCTCTACAACATCGGAACCCTCGCCATCATCAAGGGGTACCTGCGCCACGAGCAGGTGCTGAAGATCCTCCAGATCCAGCAGAAGAACGGAAAGCTCTTCGGCGAGATCGCCGTGGGCCTGCGGCTCCTGACTCCCGCCCAGGTGGACGAGCTGCTGCACCTCCAGGAGGAGAAGCGCGCCGTCACCTCGAGCGAGATCGCCATGGCCAAGCTCGAGCTCGCCAAGGCGCAGAAGGACGGCGCCGCGGCGTCGCGCCGCTCCTGAGGCGGGGGAGGGCGCGGCCCCACCGCCCCCGCCGGAGACCGCCGATGCGCCGGCTCCCGCTGCCTCGCCCGTCCACCCGGTCCGCCGCGCTCCTTCTCCTCCTCGCCCTCGCGTCCGCCGCGGGCGGCTGCGCCCCGCGCCGCGTCACGCGCGTGGAGCCGTCCACCACCGTCGACCTGTCGGGCCGCTGGAACGACACCGACTCCCGGCTCGTCGCCGAGGAGATGATCCGCGACGTCCTCGCGTCGCCCTGGCTGGCCGACCGCGGGTCACGGCCCGTCGTGGTCCTGGGACGGGTCGAGAACCGCACGCTCGAGCACATCGCGACCGACACGTTCCTGCGCGACGTGGAGCGCGCGCTCGCCTCGTCGAACCGCGTGGTCGTCGTCGCCGGGCCGGGGGACCGCGACCCGCTGCGCCAGGAGCGCGCGGAGCAGCAGGTGTACGCGCGGCCCTCGACGCGGGCGGCCGAGAGGGCGGAGACCGGCGCCGACCTGATGCTGAACGGCGTGATCTCGGCCATCGAGGATCGCGAGGGCGGGCGGCAGGTCTTCTACTACCAGGTGGACCTCTCGCTGACCGAGCTCGAGTCCGGCGAGAAGGTCTGGCTCGGCCAGAAGAAGCTGAAGAAGGTCGTCGGGCGCGGGCGCTACAAGGCCTGACCGTGACCGCCCGGCGGGCGGCCGCCGCGCTCGCGCTCGCGGGGTCGCTCGCGGCTGCGGCAGGCGGGTGCGCCGGCTCGCTGCCGCGCGACGTCCGCGTCCGCGAGGAGATCGCGAGCGGACGGTATCGCGAGGCCGCGGAGACCGCGGGCCGGGGCGGCGACGAGCTCCTGCGCCACCTGGACCGCGGCGTCGCGCTGCGTCTCGCCGGGGACCCGCACGCCTCGAACCTGCACCTCGCCCGCGCCGAGCACCTCGCAGAGGAGCGCTTCACGCGGAGCCTCTCGCGGGCCGCGCTCTCGCTCCTCCTCCACGACGGCGTCCTCCCGTACCAGCCCGATCCCCACGAGCGCCTCCTCGTGCCGTTCTACCGCGCCCTCAACCACGTGGCGGCCGGGGAGCCCGTGGACGCCGCCGTGGAAGCGCGGCGCCTCGGCGCGCTCCTCGTCGGCCGCCGAGACCGCGACCCCGATCGCGCCGCCCGCGAAGGCGACGCGTTCCTGGCGTACGCCTCGGGCGTCGTCCTGGAGTGGGCGGGCGACGGCGAGGACGCGCGAGTGGCCTATCGAGCCGCCGCCGAGGGCTACGGTCCCGCGGGATTCGCGGCGACGGCGTCCGGGGCGCCGCCCGACCCCTTCCCGGCTGCGAGGGTCGCCTCCGACGCGGGGCCGGACCCCGCGGGCGAGCTCGTGCTGCTGGTCGAGCGCGGCTTCGTCGCTCCGAAGGTCGAGGAGAAGATCTTCCTGTTCCTGCCCGAGGACGAGCTGGGGCGTGCGCGCCGCGAACCGGACCGGGTGGGCGAGGAGCTCGCGCAGCGCCATCTCCGGCGCGAGTCCCGGTGGCACGGCGGCGTCGACTACCTCCTGCCCGTCGCGCTCCCGCGGCGGCCCGCCGCGACGGAGGCTCCCGCCCGGGTGACGGTGGAGATCGGCGGCCGTGCCGTCGAGGTTCCGGTGGCGCTCGACGTCACCCGCGCGGCGGTGCTGGCGTACGATGCCGATCTCCCCTCGATCCTGGCCAAGGCGGCCGCGCGCGCGATCGTGAAGACGCTCGTCTTCGAGCATTCGACCGAGGACGAGGACCTGCCCGTGCGGATCCTCGCCAACGCGCTGCACCTCGCCACCGAGAAGGCGGACACCCGGTCGTGGACCACGCTCCCCGCCGAGGTGCGCCTGCTGCGCGCCGCGCTGCCGGCCGGAACCCACGACCTGCGCGTTCGGGTGGAGGACGCCCGCGGCTCGAGGACGCTCGCGCTGCCGCCGGTCGTCATCCAGGCCGGGCGCGTGACGGTCGCGAGCGTCCGTGCGCCGTCATAGATTCGCAACTCCTCCGGGTCGCACCGGGCGCACCGCCGCCGCCGGCGGTGCCGCCGCGCGCATCCGCCGATCCACTCGAGAGGGCCGCATGCATCCTGCCTTCACCGGATTCGCTCGTCTGGCTCTCCTGCTCGCCGCGCCGGCCGTGGCCGGCGCGCAGCTGCAGGACGTGGAGGGGAGCCGCGATCACCCGATGGTCTCGCGCTACGCGGGATCCACCGTGATCGGTTACGAAGTCCGCGACTTCGACGAGTTCGTGCTGCCGCTCGGCCCGATCCAGCGAGTGGAGGGCCGGGGCGTCACCGTCGAGCCGACGAAGAGCCAGCGGCTCGAGGGCCGGATCACGCGCGTCCTGTACGTGGCTCCCCCCCAGCGTTCGCCGCTGGAGGTGCTGCGGAACTACGAGGCCGGCCTCGGGAAGGCCGGATTCCAGACGCTGTACACGTGCGCGGGCGCGGCCTGCGGAGGAGAGGACGGCTGGCTCGGCGAGTACTACCTCTACGGCGAGGGCCGCGAGCTGCGCGACACGCCGCCGGGTTCCGGCGGCGGAGCCCCTCCGGGGCAGATCTCCGGGTACGCGTTCAGCTTCCCGAAGGACCAGCGGTACCTCGCCGCGCGGCTCGCGCGTCCGGAGGGCGACGCCTATGCATCGGTGCTGACCGCGACCGAGACCTTCAACCGGTTCGCGGAGACGAAGGACCGCACGCTCGTCCTCCTCGACGTGATCGAGATCCAGCCGATGGACGCGGGGATGGTCACCGTGGACGCGGCGGCCATGGCGAAGGACATCGCCGCCACCGGGCGGGTCGCCTTGTACGGGATCCACTTCGACACCGACAAGGCCGACATCCGGCCCGAATCCGCGGCGACGCTCGAGGAGATCGCGGCGCTCCTCGCCGCGGACCCGGCGCTGAAGCTCTACGTGGTGGGGCACACCGACGACCAGGGGGGCTTGGACCACAACATGCGGCTGTCGGAGAGACGCGCCGCGGCCGTCGCGGCGGCGCTCACCGGCGAGCACGGGATCGGGGCGGAGCGCCTCAAGCCGGTCGGCGTGGGGCCGGTCTCGCCGGTCGCGCCGAACGACACGGACGAGGGACGCGCGAAGAACCGCCGCGTCGAGCTGGTGGAGCAGTAGCGTGGTGGCGACGCCCTACGATCCGGTCGCCTGCACCTTCTGCGGACGGAAGGTGGAGGAGCGCCGCGCGGTGGAGTACAAGGGAAGCTACTACTGCAGCCGGGAGTGCCTGGACCGCGCGCGCGTGGAGGGCGTGGCGGACGAGTGGGAGTTCCTCTACGAGAAGGACTTCTAGCGGGTCTCGGCCGCCTCCGTCCCCCCGGTCGCCTCCGTTCCGCCCGCTTCGGCCTGGAGGCCGAGGAACTCGATCGCGTCCTGCGTCAGGATCTCCTGCGCCTGCGGATCGAGCAGGTCCAGCCGGTACTCGTTGATCACCATCGTCTGACGGCGCAGGCACTCGCTCCAGCACGCGGGGCAGATGCGGCGCTGGATGAGCGCCCCCAGCTCGTCGGGGTAGGGCGGGAACGGCAGCGCCTCGGCGGTCCGCCCGCATCGGGCGCAGGTCACGGTCGGCACGAGCTCCTCCGGTCGAGGCGGGACCTCACGCGCCGGCCTTCGACGCGCGGGCGGTGATGGCGTGAAGCGTCTCGAAGGACCGCACGCTCGCCTCCCGGCTCCCGTCGGGGAGCTCGATCGTCACCCGATCGCCGTCCACCTTCCCCACGAGCGCGCGCGCGATCGGCGAGCTGATCGACACCGTGCCGTCGCCCTCCTCCACGAACTCGGGCAGGACGAGACGGACGTCGAGGGTCTCGCCGGCCTCGAGCTCGAGCACCACGCGCGAGCCGAGCGCGATGCGGTCGTGGGGGATGTCGCGCGGGTTCAGCCGGCCGATCTCGCCGAGCCGCCGCTGGAGGTGCGAGAGGCGCGCCCGCACGAACTCCTGGCGCTCGAGCGCGGCCTGGTACTCGGCGTTCTCGCGGAGGTCGCCCAGCTCGACCGCCCGGCGGATCTCGCGCGGGAGGTCCACGCGGAGCTCGCGGTCGAGAGCGGCGATCTCGGCGCCCATGCGGTCCTTCCACTCGTTCAGCATCCGCCGAATATAACCCGCAACGAAGGGCCGGAGCGAACCTCCGCGGCCGGCGGGATCCGCCCGCCGCAGGCGCGCTCCGGACCGGCCCCGGCTCGGTGATGTGGATGTCGCTGTGGAGGCGTCGTGGAAAACGGCGGGACGGCCGTGTGGACTTCGGGTGCGGCCGCCGTGGACAACCCTGCAGGTGGGTCGCCTGACACCCGCTGCGGGCGCGGCTTCACGGGGAAGCCGACCGTACGCGGCCGAACCCCTTGGCGCAGACAGCCTCACATCCATCGGATCCAAGTCGTTGATGTGGAACGACTTGACGGTAAGATCCCCGTGGTCTAGGATGGGTCCTGCGAGGGTCGAGACAGACCCGAGCCCGGCGCCGGCGCCGCCGCTTCGCGGCGGCAGTCCGGTGCGGAAACCTCGAAAGGGGTGTCGCGGGTCGCCCGCGACCACTCTCCTCGCCGATCAAGACTCTGGAGGACCGGGTAGCTCGCCTTCGGGTGGGGTGCAGGAAGTCCACGAGAGGAAAAGCCGCGGGCCTTCGGGCCGGGCGGCTTGTCGCGAGGAGGGGGCAGACCCCTCAGGAGGAAGCCGAAGCCCAGGGGAGCATCGGGCGCCCTCCGCCGGCCTCGCCGGCCGGGGGGTGACAACGGACTTCCGGGGGGAGGAAAGCCTGGGAGCCGATGCGCGCACGCCGGGGGCCTTGCGCCCCGCGGGCGACGCGCTGACGGCAGGCAGGCAAGGACCGCCGCAAGGCGGGCCGTGCTCTCCGGAAGGGGAACGCTCCGAAGGGATGCCCTAGGAGCGCCGTCGGCTCCGGCCGACAAGGCCTGCGGGAGAGTGAAGCGACGC
Organism: Gemmatimonadota bacterium; assembly: GCA_036556125.1. Taxonomy (GTDB): domain Bacteria; phylum Gemmatimonadota; class Gemmatimonadetes; order JACCXV01; family JACCXV01; genus DATBJZ01. The sequence continues at coordinate 7,421 of DATBJZ010000028.1, forward strand.
CGCGCTTGCGTGGCGCCGCCGAGCACCGGGTGAGGCAAGCCCGGGTGAGTGGGCTCCCGTGGCCGCATGCGCTGGAAGGGAGAGAAACCCCACGGGAGGGCGTCCGCCTCCGGGCGGACAGCCCGCGCCGCCCAGGCTCTGAAGGCGGCCCAAGCCTAGGGGAGGCAGCCCTGCCGGGCCTACGGTCCGGCCGGGGCAGGCGGAACCGGGAAGACCCCAGAGCCCTGCGAAAGGGCAGAGGGGGAGCGCTCAACCAGTACGGCGCTACCGGTCCGCGTCGACCTCCGGAAGGCAGGGTAACGTCACGAGAGCCGTGGCTCCGCCTCCGGGCGGATCCGGCGGTTGCGCGGCCGTGCTCTCCGAAGGGGAAACGGGCGCGGGTCGCTCGGCCCTCGCATTGTTTTTGCGCCGCACGCGGATCCGCCCGCCGTTCGTTGCCGCTCGCCGGGGGCCGTCCTACCTTGGCCCTCGATGCGCGAGATCTACCTCGACCACAACGCGACGACCCCGCTCGCTCCCGAAGTCCGCGAGGCGATGGAGCCGTACCTCGGCGGCTGCTACGGGAATCCCTCGAGCGTCCACCGCAAGGGCCGCGAGGCGGCCGCCGCGCTCGAGACCGCGCGGGACGAGGTGCGCGCGGCGCTCGGCGGAACGGACGTCGACGTGGTGTTCACCTCCGGCGGAACGGAGGCCAACAACCTCGCGATCGAGGGCGTCCGGCGGGCGCGCCCCGGTGCGCGGCGGCACTTCGTGGCCACGGCGGTCGAGCACGCCTCCGTGCTGGAGTCCCTGCGCCGCCTCGAGGCGGACGGGTGCGCGGTGACCCTCGTGCCGGTGGACCGGGAGGGCCGCGCCGCGGAGGCGGACGTGCTGGGCGCGCTGCGCGACGACACGGTGCTCCTGTCGCTGATCCACGTGAACAACGAGGTCGGGACCGTGCACGACGTCGGCGCTCTCGCCGCCGCGGCGCGGCGCGCGTGTCCGCGGCTGCTCGTGCACGTGGACGGTGTGCAGGCGCTCGGGAAGGTGCCGGTGCGGCTGGACGGAGTCGACCTCTACTCCGGCAGCGGTCACAAGATGCACGGGCCGAAGGGAATCGGGTTCCTCGCCGTGCGGCGCGGGACCGCGCTCAAGCCGCTCCTCTGCGGCGGCGGCCACGAAGGCGGCCTCCGGTCGGGCACGCAGAACGTGGCGGGCGCGGCGGGACTCGGGCGCGCGGCCACGCTCGCGGAGCGCGAGCGGACCCGGGCCATGTCGGCCCTCGCGCCGCTGCGGCTGCGCCTGCGGGCGGGGCTGGCCGAGCTCGACGGCCGTCTCAACTCGCCGCCCGACGGCGTTCCGCACACGACGAACGTGTCCTTTCCGGGGATCCCGGGCGCCGTGATGCTGCAGGCCCTCGAAGAGCGGGGCGTGTTCGTGTCCACGGCTTCGGCGTGCACGACCCGCAAGCACGCCCGCAGCCACGTGCTGCGAGCGATGGGCGTCCCGCCGGAGGTCGCCGGCTGCGCGATCCGCATCAGCCTCTCGCGGGAATCCACCCTCCAGGACGTGGACGAGGCGCTCGAGGCGATCGGCCAGGTGGTGCGCGAGCTGTTCGTGCCCGCCCGGGGCCGCCGGGGCGCGGCCGCCGCGCCGACTGCCTCGTGGACGCCGTCACCCTGATCCGGTACGACGAGGTCGGCCTCAAGGGGCGGAACCGCCGCTTCTTCGAGGGCCGGCTGCGCGAGAACGTCGCGCGCGCCGCGGGGCTCACGCCGGGCGCCGTCGCGCGCGAGCGCGGCCGGCTCTACGTCCGCACGCCCGACGGCTCCCCGCTGGCCCCGCCGGCCCTCGCCGCCGTGGCGCGCGTGTTCGGGGTACGGTCGTTCAGCCCCGCCACCCGCGTCGCGGCCGCCTACGAGCACGTGCTGGAGGCGGTGCTGGCGATCGCGGCGACGCGGGCCGCCGCGGGCGACCGGTCGTTCGCGATCGCGAGCCGCCGCTCGCTCAAGACCTTCCCGCTGTCGTCCCTGGAGCTGAACGTCCGGCTCGGCCGCGCCGTGCAGGACCGGAATCCCGGCCTGCGCGTGGACCTCGGCCGGCCCGACGTCCGCCTCCACGTCGAGGTGCGCGAGAGCGGCGCCTACGTGTACGACGCGGTGCTCCCCGGGCCCGGCGGGCTGCCGGTGGGGACCGCGGGGCGGGCCCTGCTCCTCCTGTCCGGCGGCATCGACAGCCCCGTCGCCGGATGGATGGGTCTGAAGCGAGGTCTGAGCGTGGATTTCGTCCACTTCCACACCCCGCCCTACACGTCGCCGGCCGCGCGCGACAAGGCGGTCGCCCTCGCGCGCGAGGTCGCCGGCTGGCGCGGAGGGCGCGCGCGCGTCCACGTCGTGTCGCTCACCGCCGCGCAGTCGGCGATCGGCGGCGCCGCCCCCGAGCGCCTGTGGACCGTGCTGCTGCGCCGGACGATGCTGCGCGCGGCGGAGTCGATCGCCCGGCGCGACGGTCACGGCGCGCTCCTCACCGGCGACAGCCTCGGGCAGGTGGCC
>DATBJZ010000029.1:0-5398 GCA_036556125.1 Gemmatimonadota bacterium
ACCGGCCGCCCGCGGCGGATCGATCCCGGTCCTGCGTTCCCGTGGGAGACCGTGCGCACGCTGGTGGACGCGCGGCTGGCCGAGCTCCGGTGAGCGGCCGCGCGTGCGCTCGTCGTGTCGCGGCGGCGTGCGGCGCGGCGACGGCGCTCGTGGCGTCACCGGCGCCCGGTCTGGCGCAGGAGCGCTCCCGAACGGCGCCCGCGGACTCCCTGCTCGTGCGCGCCGGCTCCGCGCTCGCGGCCGGCGACACGCTGGGCGCGGAATCGCTGGCGGCCGCCGCCCACCACGCCGCCCGCGGCCGTGACGTGGACACGTACCTCGCCGCCGACCGCTTCCTGATGGACGTGGCTCGCGCGCGATCGGCCGCCGACCCTCTCCTCGCCGCGGAGCGCTACGATCGGCTCACAGGCCGAGCGCAGGCGGAGAGCGTCCTCACGCTCGACCTGGAACGCCGCCGGGACGAGCTGCGGCGGACCGAGCTGATGCTTCGCGCGACGGGCCCGGACTCCGTGACCGGGGAGGCGACCCCGGCCGCGAGCCTCGAGGACCGCGGCGGGACCTCGCCGCCCGGCGTTGGTGCGGGTGCGAGTGCGGACGCCCGCGGGGGTGCCGTCGGGGATTCGCCGGCCGGCCCCGCGCGGGCAGAGTCCGGAGCCGCGGCTCCGGCGACCGCGGGGGAGGCGGCGGAGGAGACCGGAGGTCCGCCACGCGTTCTGCTCCTCGGGGCGCTCGCGGCGCTGGTGCTCGGCTCCCTCGCGGGCTGGCACGCCGCCCGGCGCCGTCGTCGAGCCGCACCGGGGCCGCCGACGAGGGACTCCGCATCCACCTGAAAGGAGTCTGCCGATGAGACCGCCGGGGGGGTTCGTGTCGGCTGTCGCTGCCGCCACCGTCGTGGCAGGCGTGCTCGTGACCGGCCCCGCGGCTCGTCCTGGCGTGGCGCCGTCCGGCAGGAGCACCACGTCAGGCCTCTCCGACTCTCTCGTCGAGCAGTTCTACGACTCGCTGGCGTCGCTCGAGTCGCGGATCCCGGCCGAGGCCATCGACCTGGAGGCCCTCTCCCGTCGTCTGGGGGGCGACCCCGAGGCGGCGGTGAGGTTCGTCGCCGACTCGGTGGCGTTCGAACCCTACGACGGCGTCCTGCGCGGTCCGTTCGGCACGCTCGTCGCACGCGCCGGCAGCTCCTGCGACCAGTCCCTGCTTCTCCTCGAGCTCCTTCGAGCCGGCGGCATCTCCGGACGCCTCAGGACCGCGCTCACCGACGCCGACACGCGGGCCGCCCTTCACGCCCGGGCCCGGCTCGACGCGGCGCGCCGACGCACGGCCGGGGAGGAGGACGACGTCGTGAGGGCCGCGCGTGCGACCGTCGACCGCGTGCTCGCCCGACTTCCGGTCGCCGCCGAGACGGCGGTGGATCCGGCGGCCGCCCCCCGCGTCCACTGCTGGGTCGAGCACGACTCGCCGGCCGGCGCCGTGCAGGTCGATCCCGTGCTGGGGGAGCCGCGCCCGCTGCCGTCCGAGGTCCACCAGGCGGTTCCCGAGGAGCTGCGGTCCCGCCTCACCGTCCGCGCGCGGCTCGACGGGGAGGCCGAGCCGCTGATCGAGGTCGTCTTCGCGGTGGACTCGATGGACCTCGAGCCCGTGACGTTCGTCGTCGCGCCTGCAGATCCGGAGTTCCTGGATCGGCTCGCGGAGGGCGCGGATCTGCAGGAGGCCGCCGGGAAGGTGGCGGGCTTCGTTCCCGTCGTCGGGTTTCGCGCCGAATGGTCGGTGGGCCGCGGCTTCGACCTGGCCGGGAACGTCCTCGAGCCGGAGACCGGGGGGCCGCTCCCGGGAGGGGACGTTCTGGGCGGGCGCCTGGGAGACCTCCTGGGCGGGGGCGCCGGCGGGCGTGAGGAGGCGGCGCCGGGCCCGCCCGCGGAGCGCGTGGCGAAGGCGGCCTGGCTGGAATACCGGCTGGACGGGCCGGGGGGGACCGCCTGGAGCGCCCGGCGCGCGCTGCTCCTGGAGGACGAGACCGTGGCATCCACCGCACCCGTTCCGTTGCACGCGCTTGCGGACCGCCAGCTGCTCGTGCCGACCTTCGAGCCGTCCGCCGCGTTCGTGGCGCTCCGTCTCGTGAGGTTCTTCCGCGAGAACCGCCCCGTCGTCGAGGCTCTGGCGGAGTCGGACGACGCCGCCGGGGCGGAGAGCCTCCGGCGGCTCCGCCGGTATCCGTGGCCGCTCCTGGCGCTCGCCGCTGGACAGGATCGGTACGCGGCGGCGCTGTCCGGGAGCGGCGGCGTCGACGCGAACGAGGCCTCTTCCGGGCTGCACCGGGGCGAGCCGGGGTTGCTGGTGCTCTCCGAGATCCTCGAGAACCGGGGTGGACGACTCTTGCGGACGGCCGGCATCGACATCGCCCGCACCGGCTTTCGGGCCGCCGCGCCCGACCCGCGCGCGCAGCGGTTGCGGGCGGAGCTGGGCGTCGTCTCGTCGATCCTGGAATCGCGCGTTCTCGACGGGCCCGATGCGCGGAGTCTCGTGGGGCTCGTCGAGCAGGCGGAGTCGAGCGGCATCGGACTGGTCGCGCTCACCTCGGCCGACGATCCGGATCTCGATCGGCTGGCGATCAGCGTCCGGCAGCGCCGGCTCCTCCTGGACGAGCTGGAGGGAGGCCACCGGGTGCTCGCGCTGGGACGGCCGGCGGCGCCGGGGCCGGGAGTCTCGTTCGGGTGGTGGCGCGTCGATCCGCGCTCCGGGGAGATCCTGGGCGTGATCGAGAACCGCGAAGGCGGGGTTCAGGCGGCGACGGAGTACAAGCTCTGGCACACCGCTGCGGTCGGCGCCGCGACCGGCGCCGTCGTCGGGTACGTCTGGTGCCGGATCCTGGACGACGATCCGGCCCTGGCACGGCACTACAACCGTCCGCAGTGGCCGCCCAACCAGTGCTGGAGGGCGGCCGCCTGCGGCGGCGTCTTCGGAGGCCTCGTCGGGGGGTGGCTGCACGGGGGGCTGTTCGCGGGCTCGACGTTCGCCAGCGCCGGCGGCTTCCTGATGAACCAGGGGCTCACCGCGGGGGTGGCCGGGGGCGGCGCGGGGGTGTTCGGGCCGGGCAACCTGCCATCGGTGTGCGGCTTCCCGAACCTCGCCAACCCGCCGGGGCGATAGGGTGCGGCCCGCGGCCTCCTTCTTCTCCCTCGCGCGACGGTCGTTCGGGCTCCTCTTCGCGAGCGTCTGGCTCTTCATCGGTGCGGCCGCGCTCCTGACCGGCGCCCTGCTGACGCTGCGCGAGCGGCGATTCGAAGGCGACGCAATCCGGGCGGACGCCGTCGTCACGTCGAAGGACTGGCAGAACACCGGGAGCGGCCGAAGCCGGAGCCGGGAGTTCCGCCTCGCCTACCGCTTCACCGCCCCGGACGGGACGCCGGTGGAAGGCCGCGACGGTGAGGAGTTCGAGCGCTGGCTCGAGCTCGAGGAGGGCGACACGGTGACGGTCGAGTACGCGCGGGGCGCCCCCGCGACGAACCGTCTCGCCGGCCGCAGCGACCTCGCGGCCGGCCTCGTGACCCTCGGGTTCGGGTGCGTCATAGTGCCGGTCGCGGGGTTCTTCGTGGCACGGCAGGCGCGGCGCATCCGGTCGAAGCGCCGCCTCCTGCGCGAGGGCTTCGCCACGCAGGGGAGCGTCGTTGAGGTCGGACCCAGCAACGTGACGATCAACCGGCGCCCGATGTGGCGGGTCCGCTACCGCTACCGCGATCTCTCCGGGCGGGATCGCGAAGCCGACAGCGGCCTCGTGTCCGCCGAGGAGGCGCAGGCGTGGAAGCCGGGCGACGCCGTCACTGTGCGGTTCGATCCCCGCCGGCCGGAGGAGAGCGTGTGGGTCGAGGAGACGGCGCGCGGCGCCGGAGGAGGCACCTCCAGCGAGGAGACGGTCCGATGATCGGGACAAGGAGATCGTTTGCGGCGCGCGGCCCGAGCGGCTGGTTCGTCCTGGCGACGGCGGCGCTGATGGCGGCCTGCGGGGGCGGGGAGGCGTCGGGGGGCGACCCGCCGGGAGAAGCGCCTGCCGACACCGCCGGCGCGCCGCCTTCGCCGGGAGCGGAGGCCGGCGCGTCCCTCGCCCGGCTCGACTCCCCCCCCGCGGCCGCGCCGCGGATGCAGGAGTGCGCGCCGGCGCCCGCGACCTCCGCCTCGGCCGGATGGACGCGCTTCGAGGGCGCGGACGGCGCCTTCTCCTTCGCCCACCCGTCGGACTGGGAGACGCTGGACCCGATCCAGGTCACCGGCGCCTTCGACGCCGCGACGTACGCCGAGGCGGGCCTCGCGTCCGACACCCGCACGCCGCTCCAGGTCGTGCGCGATCCGTCGGGGCTCCCGAACGTGGTCGTGTATCGGCTGCCCGGGGTGCGTTCGTCCGTGGACACGCTCTACGCCCGTCACGACGCGCGCTTCCGATCGCTGCCGCAGCTCGTCCGGGTGGTACGCGCGGGTCTCTCCACGTGTCTGGCCGGCGAGCGCGCCCGCGGCATGGACTTCGTGTTCCGGCAGGACGTCGTGGATCTCGCCACGGGCGAGCAGTCCGAGGGGCAGCAGGAGGCCTTCCAGCGGAGCTGGTTCGCGGTCCGCGACGGCGTCCTCCATCACGTGCAGTTCCTGGCCGCGGACTCGACCGCGCTCCCTGTGCTGGACGAGGTCCTGCGGACGTGGACCTGGGGCGGCGGCTCGCGCGCCGCCGCGATCCTCGACGCCGCGCGCGCCGCGGCCCCGGACGCGGCAGCCGGCGGAGGCGCTCCCGGCGACACCGATGGAATGGGGGATGCCGGCGCCGCGGCCGCGCGGGGCGGGAGCGGGGCCGACGTCGCCGAGGCGGCGATGGCGGCGGGCGTGGACACCTCGCGGGAAGGTCCCGACCCGGCGAGCTACACGACCTCGTTCGCGCACGACGCGCCGGGGATCTACGTCGTCTTCCGGCTCACGGAGGGGGAGGGGGGCCGGGTCGTCGCGACCTGGCGCAAGGACGGCGTGGTCGTTCGCGAGCAGGACCAGACGGTCCCGGGGGGCCGGTGGGCGTTCATGGCCATCACGCCGGCGCCCGGCGGCTTCATCCCCGGGGCGTACGAGCTGACGCTCCGGGTCGACGGCACCGACAACAGCCGCGTGCTGCCCTTCACCGTGGAGGCTCCGTCCGTCCCCTGACGCCGGGCTCGACCCGGAGCGGCTGCGGGTCCGTCCGCAGGCTCCGGGCGCGCCCCCGCGCCGGGCCGGCTCGCGTCCTGGCCGGGCTGGCCCTGCTCGGCTGCGCGACGGGCGCGGAGTTCGGCATCGAGGAGAGCGACGCGTTCGCCGCCGATCGCGTCCGGGGCGTCGTGCGCGTGACGGCGACCGACGCACGACTCGAGGGCGGCGGCCGACGCGTCCG
>DATBJZ010000030.1:0-13660 GCA_036556125.1 Gemmatimonadota bacterium
GAGGGCATCCTGGAGGCCGTCGCGGCGTGGGCGGGCTCGGCCGCGCTGTTCGTCGTCTGGCCCCGGAGGCTCGGATGGGGGACGGCCTTCCTCGCCGCGTGGGCCGCCGCCGCGGCGCTCCCGTGACGAGCGCCACGGCGACGGTGTGCAACGAGCTGGGCCTCCACGCGCGGCCGGCCGCGCTCTTCGTGCAGCTCGCGAGCCGGTTCCGGAGCGACATCAGCGTGTCGAAGAGCGGGGTCCAGGTGAACGGGAAGTCGATCATGGGCGTGATGATGCTGGCGGCCGAGCGCGGCTCGACGCTCGAGATCCGCGCCGAGGGCTCCGACGAGGACCGGGCAGTCGATGCCCTCGTGGCCCTCGTGGAGAGCGGGTTCGAGGAGTGAGCGCGCCCGGCACCGACGGCCGGCCCGGCCCGGTCCCGCGTGCGGCGCGGGAGCTCCGGCTGCGGGGCACGCCGGCGTCGCCCGGCATCGCGGTGGGATACGTCCACGTGATCGCCGCCGACGCGCCGCCCGTCGCGCGCCGGCGCGTCGCGCCGGAGGAGGTCGAGTCGGAGCGGCGTCGGCTGGACCACGCGCTCCTCGAGACCCGCCGCGAGCTCCTCGAGCTGCAGGGCAAGCTGCGCGGCGTGCGCAGCCCCGACGAGGCCAAGATCTTCGACGCGCACCTCCTGATGCTCGCCGACCCGCACGTCCTCGAGAACGTGCAGCGCCTCCTCGAGGAGGAGCGGCTCAACGCCGAGGCCGCGTTCCACGACGTCCTCTCCGCGGTGATCACTCCGATGGAGCGCGTCGAGGACCCGTACCTGCGCGACCGCGCCGCCGACATCCGCGACGTGAAGCGTCGCGTGATCAAGAACCTCACGGGCGGGGTGCGGCCGTTCCAGGACCTGCCGCCCGACGCGATCATCGTCGCACACGACCTCACGCCGACCGTGACGGCGGAGCTCGACAAGGACCGCGTGCGGGGCTTCGGCACGGAGGCGGGGAGCAGCACCTCGCACACCGCGATCCTCGCGCGCTCCCTCGAGATCCCGGCCGTTGTCGGTCTCGGCTACGTGTCCGAGGCGCTGCGTCAGGGGGAGCTCGTGATCCTGGACGGCGGCGAGGGCCTCCTCATCCGGAACCCGTCGGAGGCGACGCTCGAGGAGTACCAGCGGACCGCCGTCAGCCTCGAGCGCCGGCGCGCGCTCGGCCTCCGCGTCCGCGACCTGCCCTCGGTCACGCGCTGCGGCACGCCCTTCCGTCTCGAGGCGAACATCGAGGTGCCGCGCGAGGTGGAGGTGGCGCGGCTCTACGGCGCCGAGGGCATCGGCCTCTTCCGGACGGAGTTCCTGTTCCTGCGGGCGGGCGGCTTCCCCGACGAGGAGCAGCAGCTCGCCGTCTACCGCCAGATCGTGGCCGGCATGGAAGGTCGTCCGGTGACGATCCGCACGCTGGACCTGGGCGGCGACAAGATGCCGACCGACCTCTACGCCGAGCCCGAGATGAACCCCTTCCTGGGCTGGCGCGGCATCCGCTACTCCCTCGACCATCCCGAGCTCTTCCGCATCCAGCTGCGCGCCGTCCTGCGCGCGTCGGCGGAGGGTCCGATCCGGATCATGTTCCCGCTCGTGAGCTCGATCGAGGAGCTGCGCCGCGGCCGCGAGGCCGTCGCCGCGGCGCGCGAGGAGCTCGAGGCCGAGGGCGAGCCCGTCGGCGAGACGGTGCCGATCGGCGCGATGGTGGAGACACCGGCGGCCGCGCTCCTCGCGGACTCCCTGGCGGCGGAGGCCGACTTCCTCTCGATCGGCACGAACGACCTCACGCAGTACACGCTGGCCGTGGACCGCGGGAACGCGCGCGTGCAGGGCCTCTTCCGTGCGTTCCACCCCGGCGTCCTCCTGCTGCTCGAGCGGACGGCCCAGGCCGGCGCCGCGGCCGGCATCGAGGTGTCGCTCTGCGGCGAGATGGCATCCAGCGCACGGGCCGCCGTCCTGCTCCTGGGGATGGGTCTGCGCAGCTTCAGCATGATCGCCGCGCGCCTGCCGCGCGTGAAGGCCGCGTTGCGGGACGCGACGGTTGCGGAGGCCGAGGCGCTCTGGGCACATTGCCGGGGCCTCCGTACAGCCGTCGAGGTCGAGGAGCTGGTGAACGCCGAGTTCGGCGCGCGCCTCAGGGAGGTGCGCGCCCGTGAGGAGCCCGAGCCGATGGAGACCGGAGGGTGACCGCCGCACCGGCCGCCACGCACGAGGAGATGCGGAGCTACCTGCTCGGGTTCCCGCGCGATCTGGCGGAGTCCACCGGCCGCGCGCGCGAGTGGGCGGCGGTGGTGCGGTCCGGTCGGCGGCCCCGCGCCCTCGCGCTCGCCGGGCTGGGCGGATCCGCGACGGGCGGCGACCTGGCGCGAGCGCTGCTGCGCGACCGCGCCGCGGTTCCCTTCGAGGTCGTCCGCGACTACAGGCTCCCGGCCTGGGTGGACGGCGACGCCGCGGTCCTCGCGTCGAGCTATTCCGGGAACACCGAGGAGACGCTCGCGGCCTTCGACGAGGCGCGCGCCCGCGGCGCGTCGCTGATCGTCGTCACCTCCGGAGGCGAGCTCGCCGCGCGAGCCGAGGCCGCCGGGTGCCCGCTGTTCCGCCTGCCCGGAGGGCTGCCCCCGCGCGCGGCGATCGGGCATTCGCTGCCGCCCGTCCTGCTGGCCGCCGCGGTCCTCGCGGGTCTCGACGCCGAGGAGCACGCCCGCGATCTGGCGGGGGCCGCGGCGCGCCTCGAGGAGCGGGGCCGCGGGTGGGACGAACCGCGGCCCGGGAATCCGGCTCGCGAGCTCGCGGCGCGCCTGGCGCGAACGATCCCCGTCTTCTACGCGGGGACCGGCTTCTACGAGCCGGCGGCGGTGCGCTGGCGCGCGCAGCTCGCGGAGAACGCCAAGATGCTCTCGTTCCACCACCTGCTGCCCGAGATGGACCACAACGAGATCGTGGGCTGGCAGGAGAACCCCTCGATCCTCCGGCAGTGCCGCGCGGTGTTCCTGACGGGCGGGCGCGAGCACCCGCGCGTGGCCCGCCGGGTCGACATCACGGCCGACATCCTGCGGCCGGTCGCGGGCGGCGTGGAGATCGTGCGGTCGCCCGGCGGCGCCCCCGCCGAGGACCTCCTGGGGCTGGTGCTCCTCGGCGACTGGGTCAGCCTCCACGCCGCCGCGGAGCACGGCGTGGCCCCCGTGCCGGTCGACCGCATCGCCGTGCTCAAGGGCGCCCTGGCCGGGAACCCGCGATGAGGGACGCCGCGGGCCGGGAGCCGGCCGGCGCCGTCGCCGTCGCCGGCCGCCATCTCTTCACCTCGGAGTCCGTGACCGAGGGCCATCCCGACAAGATCGCGGACCAGATCTCGGATGCGGTCCTGGACGCCATCCTCGAGCAGGATCCCACCGGGCGCGTCGCCTGCGAGACCCTCGTCACCACGGGGATGGCGTTCGTCGCGGGCGAGATCACGACGTCGGCGTACGTGGACATCCCGCGGATCGCGCGCGAGACGATCCGGGCCATCGGCTACACCGACGCGACGTACGGCTTCGACTGGCAGACCTGCGCGGTCCTCACGTCGATCGACGAGCAGTCGCCGGACATCAAGCAGGGCGTGGACCGCGAGGGCGCGGGCGACCAGGGCATGATGTTCGGGTACGCCACCGCCGAGACGCCCGAGCGGATGCCCCTCCCGATCCTCCTGGCGCACCGCATCGTGCGGCGCCTCGCCGAGCTGCGCCGCAGCGGGGCCCTGCCGTTCCTCCGCCCCGACGGGAAGTCGCAGGTGACCGTGGAGTACCAGGGCACGCGGCCCGTGCGCGTCGACACCGTGGTCCTGTCCGCGCAGCACGACGAGAAGGTCTCGCAGGACGAGCTCCGGCAGCGGCTGATCCACGACGTGATCGAGCCCTCGCTGCCGCCCGAGCTCCTGGACCCCCGGCACATCACCTACCACGTGAACCCCACGGGGCGGTTCGTGGTCGGGGGCCCGCAGGGGGACACCGGCCTCACCGGCCGGAAGTGCATCGTGGACACCTACGGCGGCGTGGGAAGCCACGGCGGCGGCGCGTTTTCGGGGAAGGACCCGACCAAGGTCGACCGCTCGGCGTCGTACGCGGCGCGCTGGATCGCGAAGAACGTCGTCGAGGCCGGCCTGGCCGAACGCTGCGAAGTCCAGATCGCCTACGCGATCGGCGTGGCGGAGCCCGTGTCCCTGCGGGTCGAGACGGGGGACGGCGGCGCCGCGGTGCCCGAGCCCCGGCTGGTCGAGGTCATCCGCCGGCTCGTGGACCTGCGGCCGCTCGCGATCATCGAGCGGCTCGAGCTGCGGCGTCCGATCTACCGCCGCACGGCGGCGTACGGGCACTTCGGGAGGACCGAGGAAGGCTTCACCTGGGAGCGGACCGACCTGTCGGACGACCTGAAGCGCGCGATCGGGTAGCCCGCGCTCCGGTGCGGCTCGCCTCGCTATACTACGCGCCCGGCCCGGCGACCCCGACCCCGGCGCGGGCTTCCCTCCGCCCCCCCAGGCGCCCGGTCCAGCGCGCCGTGGTCGCCCGCCGCGGGACGCCGCGGGGCCCTCATCAGCAGGAGACGCGATGACGCAGACGACGAAGGCGTACGACGTGAAGGACCTCGGGCTCGCGGGGCGGGGGCGGCTGCGCACGGAGTGGGCGGCGCGCTCGATGCCCGTGCTCGCGCGGATCGGCGACCGGTTCGAGCGCGAGCGGCCGCTCGACGGGCGGCGTGTGTCGGCGTGCCTCCACGTGACCACCGAGACCGCGAACCTGGTGATCGCCCTGCGCCGCGGCGGCGCCGACGTCTGCCTGTGCGCCTCGAACCCGCTCTCCACGCAGGACGACGTCGCGGCCTTCCTGGTCGCGGACCACGGCGTGAACGTGCAGGCCGTCCGCGGGGAGGACCACGCCACGTACTACGCGCACATCCGCGCCGCCCTCGAGCACCGCCCCGAGCTCACGATGGACGACGGCGCGGACCTGGTGAGCGCGCTCCACTTCGTGGCGCTCGAGCGCTACGACGATCTCGAGCCGTCGCTGCGCGCGTGGGCGGTGGGTCTCGACCCGCGCGAGCGTGCGGCGCTGGTCGGCGGCGTGCTGGGATCGACCGAGGAGACCACGACCGGGGTGATCCGGCTCCGGGCGATGGCCGAAGCGGGCGTCCTCCGGTTCCCGGTCATCGCCGTGAACGATTCGCTCACCAAGCATCTCTTCGACAACCGCTACGGCACGGGCCAGTCCACCATCGACGGCATCCTGCGTGCGACGAACCTCCTGCTCGCGGGCAGCACGGTCGTGATCGCCGGCTACGGCTGGTGCGGCCGGGGAATCGCGAAGCGGGCCGCCGGCGCGGGCGCGCACGTGGTCGTCACCGAGGTGGACCCGCTGAAGGCGCTCGAGGCGGTGATGGACGGCTACCGGGTGCTGCCGATGGCCGAGGCCGCGCCCGCCGGCGACGTGTTCGTGACCGCCACCGGCAACCTGCACGTGCTGCGCGCCGAGCACTTCGACGCGATGAAGGACGGCGCGATCGTGGCGAACGCCGGGCACTTCAACGTCGAGATCGACCTCGAGGGGCTGGCCGCGATGGCGCGCGGCAGGCGCGTCGTGCGCGACAACGTCGAGGAGTACACGCTCGGCGACGGACGCCAGATCTTCGTGCTCGGCGAGGGGCGGCTCGTGAACCTCGCCGCCGCCGAGGGCCATCCGGCCAGCGTGATGGACATGAGCTTCGCGAACCAGGCGCTGGCCGCCGAGCACCTGGCGCGCAACGCGGGGACGCTCGGGATCGGGATCCACCGCGTGCCGCGCGAGATCGACGCCAGGATCGCGCAGCTGAAACTCGAGGCGATGGGCGTCGCCGTGGACGCCCTGACCAGCGAGCAGGCGCGGTACCTCGCCTCGTGGGAGCAGGGGACCTGATCGCCCGCGCGGAGAGGCCGCGCGCGTTGACACCGTCCCGCGGCGGCCCCTAGTGTGGGGTCGAGTCCTCTCCCCGGAGGGAATGTCAGCTTGATCGAGGTGCGCGTCGCCAGCCTGGGGATCGACAGCTCCACCCAGTCCCCGATCGTCATCCTGAAGGAGAAGGGCGGCAAGCGGTACCTGCCGATCTGGATCGGGCACAGCGAGGCCAGCGCCATCGCGACGGAGCTCGCGGGCGTCAAGTTCTCGCGTCCGCTCTCCCACGATCTGATGAAGAGCCTCGTGAAGGGGCTCAAGGGCACCTGCTCGCAGGTCGTGATCAGCGCGCTCAAGGACAACACGTACTACGCGCAGGTCTTCCTCAAGTCCGGTGACGACCTGATCTCGATCGACGCGCGCCCCAGCGACTCGATCGCGCTCGCGCTGCGCCTCAAGGCTCCGATCTTCGCGAACGAGACGCTGCTCAACGAGGTGGGGAAAGTGGACGAGGACGACGAGCTCGAGGAGGCGGAGGAGACCGGCCCCGAGCCGTACGATCCGCAGAAGCTCAAGGACCACCTGCGCAACATGAATCCCGAGGACTTCGGGAAGTTCACCCTCGGGGATTGACGCGGCGGGCCGGTCGCCGGCCCCGCCGCCGCACGACGCTCTTTCCCAGATCGCCCGCGTGGTGCCCCGCGCCGCCCTCGACGCGGCGGGGGAGAATACGGGAATTCCGGTGCGACTCCGGAGCGGCCCCGCCACTGTGAGCTGCGAACACGGCCCGGGACGCGTCCCGCCAGGGACGCGCGACCCGCCACCGCCGACGCCGTCGGCCGTGCCACCCGCACGGTACGAGGCCGGCGGGACGGCGCCCGGCGCCGGCAGCGAGCCAGGAGACCTGCCACGGGGGATCGAGTGACGCGCCTCGCGGGAGGCGGCTCGCGCAGCACCGGATCGCGCACGACTCCGGAGACGGCCGGCTCCCCCCGCGGGGCCGGCCGTTCGTCGTTGGAGTCCAGGCGCCCCGCCGCGGGGCGGGGCGCGCCGGAGGCCGCGTGCGCAGGACCGCCCTTCCGATCCTTCTCGCCCTCTCGTCGGCCGCCGCGCCGGCCGCGGCGTTCGCCGCGGGCGCCGCCCCGTCCGCGTTCTCCCCCGCGCCGGCCGCCTCTCCGGCTCGACCCGCGCCCCAGGATGCGGGCGGACTCCGCGGCCGCGTACGGGATGCCGGGGGTCTCCCGGTGGCCGGCGCGGTCGTGCGCGTGGACGGCGCCGCGGGGCGTGCGGTGACCGACGCCGAGGGGCGCTACGCCCTCGGTCCGCTGCGTCCCGGCAGCGGGCGCGTCACCGCGCACGCGGCCGGCTACGAGGACGCCCACGCCGTCGTCCGGGTTCCGCGGGAAGGCGAGACCCTCACCGTCGACCTGGAGCTGCAGGGCGGTCCGCCGCGGCTGGACCCGGTCGTGACGACGGTTCCCCGCCCCCCCTCGGCGGGCGGCTGGCGGCGCGTCCTGACGCGTGACGAGATCGCGCGGGCCGGCTCGCTCGCCGGAGCGCTCCGCCGGGTCCCCGGCGTGTTCGTCAAGGAGCGCGGTGGCTCGCGCGAGGTCTCGATCCGCGGCGGCGCCCCCGAGGCGACGCTCGTGCTCTGGGGCGACGAGCCCCTCCTCGCACCCTCCGGGGGCGCCGTGGACCTGGCGACCGTTCCGGTCGGGGCCGTGGACTCGGTCGAGGTCGTGGCGCGCGGCGCGTCGGCGCGCTGGGGGGCCGGCGCCGGGGCCGGCGTGATCCGCATCCACGCGGCGGCGCCGGACGCCGGCCCCGCCCGGCTCGACGGCTCGGCGTCCGTCGGCTCGGGTGCGGCGGGGCGGGCCGCGTTCGGCGCGCGCGTCCCCGCGGGGCCCGTCGCGTTCTCCGGAGCGGTGTCCGCGGAGCGGCGCGACCGGAGCTTCGCCGGGCGCCCGAACGAGGACGCCCGCGCGGGCGAAGCGTTCCTGGCGCTCCGACTGCCGGGGACCGGCCTCGCCTGGAGCGTCGCCGCCCAGGCGTCGGAGCGGGGTGCGCCCGGACCGGTGCACGCTCCGACGCCGCTCGCCCGCGCCGAGGACGGTCGCGTGCTGGTCACGCTGGCCGGCGAGCGCCGCGCCGGCGCCTGGGAGCTGCGCGGCGAGGCGGCCGCGCAGTGGGCGCGGAGCGGCTATCGCGATCCGTCGCGCGGCGACGACGCCGAGTCCCGGGAGCGCTCGGCGACGCTCCGGCTCGGGGCGGTGAGGCCGATCGGGGACCACCGGCTGGATGGGGGGCTCGAAGCACGGCTCGTCCGGGCGGGCGGCGGCGCGGTCGCCGGAACGCCGCGGCGCGTCGAGCTCGGCGCCCGGGTCGAGAACCGGTGGCGCCCGGGGTCCGGTCCGCTGCGCCTGTCGGCATCCGTGCGGCTGGACCGCATCGACGCCGAGGCGTCGGAAGGGCTCCCGCCGGCCGCCGGAGAGCCGGCGGAGGGGAACGGGGACGCCGGCGCCGTCCGGGCGTCCACGTTCGTCTCGCCCGCGCTCGCAGCGACGCTCGAGGCCGTGCCCGGCGTCGAGCTGCGCGCCTTCGCGGGACGCTCCTTCCGGTACCCCGGCTTCGCCACGCTCTTCTTCCTGCCGGGTCTCGGGGTCCGTGCCAATCCCGGCCTGCACGAGGAGCGCTCGCGCGACCTCGAGGTCGGCGTCGCGTGGACGCCGTCGCCCGCCCTCCGCTTCGAGGGGGCGGCGTTCGATCGCGCGATCGACGGCACGATCGTCTGGCTCCCGGACTTCCGGTTCGTGTGGAGTCCCAGGAACCTGGCGCGCGCCGTCGTGCGCGGAGCCGAGCTCTCCGGGCGGTGGACGCCGTGGCCGGCGTGGGCGCTGCGGGGAACGTGGACGTGGGCGCCGGCCCGATTCGACTTCCCCGGCAATCGCCACCCGCTCCCGTACCGCCCCGCGCATCAGGCGTCGGCCGGCGTCGAATGGAGCGGAGCGCCGCTGCACGCGGCGCTCGAGGTCCGCGTCACCGGCTCGCGGACGCCGAACTTCGCCGGCACGAACGAGCTCCCTCCGTACGCCCTGCTCGACCTGACGCTCGGCTGGCGGCGGCCGGTCGCCGCCGGGGCCGTGGCCCTGGAGATCGAGCTCGAGAACGTCCTCGACCACCGCTACGAGGTCGTCGCGGGGTTCCCCGCGGCGGGCCGCCGCCTCCACGCCGGGGTGCGGTGGATTCCCGAATGACCGCGCAGCGGTCCTCCCCAGCCGTCCCCCTCCGATCCGGAGAAACCGATGACTGCCTCGCCTGAGCGGCGCTCCCGACCGGGGCGCTCCCGTGTCCGGCCTCGCGCGACCCTCCGCTGCCTGCCGCTCCTCGCGTCCGCCGCGCTCCTGGCGTCGCCACTGGCGTGTTCGGAGGACGGCACGGGCCCGGAGCCGGGTCCGCTCGCCGGCCGCGCGTTCGTCGTGAACTCGCTCGGCGGAACGCTCTCCGTGGTGGGACGGCGCTCGTCCGACGGCCGGCTCGAGGCGCAGAACGACATTGTCGAGCTGGGCCCGGAATCGAACGCGGTCACGCTCGCGGTGGGCGAGGGCGTGGTCGCCGTGCCGACCCAGACCAACCGCCTGATCGTCTTCGAGGAGGCGACGCTCGCGCACCGCTGCTCGGCGACGCTGCCCGTGGGGAGCTCGCCGGCCGGGGTCGCGCTCGGCGCGGGCGACGCGTTCGTGACGCTGCTCGAGACCGGCGCCGTCGCGCGGGTGGATCTCGCCACCTGCGACGTCGAGGGGACCGCGCCGGTCGGGCCGGGTGCGTTCGACCTCGAGGTGCTCGGGGACGAGCTGCTCGTGGTCGTGGGCAACGTCGACTTCGCGGCGCCGGGGATTCCGCCCCGACTCGGGCCGAGCTACGTGGCCTTCGTGGACGCGCTCACGCTGGAGGTCCGCGACACGGTCGCGACCGGCGGCGACAATGCGCAGTTCGCCGAGCTCGATCCCGACGGCGACCTCGTGGTCGTGAACAGCGGTGACTTCGGCGGGGGGAACGGCAGCGTCTCCGTGATCGACCCGGTCGCGCGGCGCCTCACGGCGGGTCCCTCCACGATCGGCGACTTTCCGGGCGACCTCGCCATCGGTCCCGACGGACGTGCCTACGTGACGTCGTTCAACGACGGCCTGTACGTCTTCGATTCAGGAGGAAACCGGGTCCTGCGCGACGCCTCGAACCCGCTGTTCGCTCCGGACACGCTGGGCGAGCGTCGCGGGTCCAGCGGGGTGGCGGTGGACCGCCGCGGAAACGTGCTCTCCGTCCAGTTCGGGGCCTTCCCGGCGCCCGGGGAGGTGTTCCTGTTCGACGCCGGCGAGGCGCTCACGGACTCGGTGGACGTGGGGGTGGGTCCGTTCGCGATCCGCCTGGAGGAGTCGGCTCGTTGACGTCCCCGACGCGGCGCCGGCCCCGTCCGGGCGCGAGCAGGACCCGGCCGGGACGGCGCCGCACGCGAGCGGCCGCCGCGGCCGTGCCCCTCGCGGCGCTCCTCACGGCGTTGCCCGGCTGCGTGGGACGGGAGGGGGACCGTGCGGACGTGCGCCCCGCAGGCGCGGCCTCCGCGCCCGGATCCGCTCCCGCCGCACCGCGGCGCATCGTCTCGCTCGCGCCGAGCGCCACCGAGATCCTGTTCGAGCTCGGAGCGGGAGACCGCGTGGTCGGCGTGGACGCCTTCAGCGATTTCCCGCCGGAAGCCCTCGGGCGCCCGCGGCTGGGCGGGCTCCTCGACCCGGACCTCGAATCCACGCTGAGGCTCGCACCCGACCTCGCCGTGCTCGTGCCGTCCGAGGCGGAGGTCGCCCGCGCCCTTCGCGCCGCGGGGGTCCGCACGCTGGTCGTCCCGCACGAGGACCTGCGGGACGTCGAGCGGGCCGTCCGCGCGATCGGCGAGGCGGTGGGGGAGTCGGAGCGCGCGCGGCGCCTCGCCGCGCGGATCCGTGAGGCGCTGGCCCGCTCCCGCGTCGATCGCCCCGAGAGGGAGCGACCTCGCGTGCTCTTCGTGGTCGCCCGTGACGCGGGCCGGGTCGCGGGCGTCACCGCAGCCGGCGGCCGGACGTACCTGGACGAGCTCGTCCGTCTCGCGGGCGGGCGCAACGTGCTGGCCGGCTCCCCCGTCCGCTACCCTCAGCTATCGGCGGAAGGGATCATCCGGCTGCGGCCGGACGTGATCCTCGAGTGGTCGCCGGGACCCGCCGGCGCGGGCGACGCGGCCGTCGCCGGCGACGCAGGGCGGGTCGCCGAGTGGGGAACGCTCCCCGGCATCCCGGCCGTCGAGACCGCGCGCGTGCACGTGCTCCACGACGCGCTGTGGCTGCGGCCCGGCCCGCGCGTTCCCGAGGCGCTGCGGCGGCTCCGGCGGATCCTCGAGCCCGCGCCCGGGACCGGATGGCCCCTCCCGAGCGACCCCGCGCACGGGACCGTGAGCACGGGCCCGTGAGCGTCGCCGGCGTCTGTCCCGTCCTCGGGATCCGCGAGCCGGCCCCGCTCCTGTCCGCTCGGGGGCTGGAGGTGCGCCTCGGCGGCCGCGCCGTGCTGCAGGGGGTGTCGCTGACGGTCGAACGCGGCGAGCTGGTCGCCGTGGTGGGCCCCAACGGCGGCGGGAAGACCACGCTGCTGCGCGTCCTCGCGGGGCTCCTCCACGCCCGCGGCGCGCTGTTCTGGGAGGGCGCGGCGGCCGCCGACGTTCACGGACGCGCGCGCGCCCGCCGCGTGGCGCTGCTCCCGCAGCTCAACGAGCGGCCGCCGGGGTTCCGCGTCGAGGACCTGGTCGAGACGGGACGCTACCCGCACGCCGGCGAGCCGCCGTCGGTGCGGGCGCGTGCCGTGGGCGCGGCGCTGGAGCGGGTCGGCGCCTCCGCGCTGCTGGGGCGGCCGCTGGCGACGCTCAGCGGCGGGGAGCTCCAGCGGGTGTTCCTCGCTTCGGTCGTGGCGCAGGAGGCGCCGCTCGTTCTCCTCGACGAGCCGACGGTCTACCTCGATCCGGGGCGCGCGGCGGAGATCCGCGCCCTGCTCGTCGACCTCGCCGCGGAGGGTCGCGGCGTCGCCGTCGCCACGCACGACCTGCGGCTGGCCTGCGCGGCCGACCGCGTTCTCGCGCTGCGCGACGGGCGGACGCTCTTCAGCGGAGCGCCGGGCGACGTCGCGACGCCGGAGGCGCTGGGCGCCCTCTACGGCGTCGCGAGCCGGGAGCTCCCCCTCCCGGCGCCCGTCGGTCGGCCCGGCGTCGCCACGACCGCCGCGCCGGCGGCCCGGAGTGCGGCCGCGGCCCCGGGAGGGGGTGGGGCCGCCCCACGGGCCGATGCCCGGCCCCGCCCTCGGGTGCGCGCGTGGGCGCTCGCGGCCCTCTGCGCCGGCGTCGTCGCTGCCGCGCCGTTCGTGGGGCCGCGCGCCGAGGCGCCCGACGCCCGCGCGACGGGGCCGGGGGCCACGTCCGCCGCGGCCCCGCCCGCCGGGGCCGCGGGCCCGGACGCCCGGACTTCGCCGCCCGCCGCGGCGGCCGCCCGCGCGGAGCGGTTCATCCTCACCCGCATCCGGGTCCCGCGCGTCGTCCTGGCGGGCGCGGCCGGGGCGGCGCTCGCGTGCAGCGGCGCCGCGTTCCAGGCGCTCTTCCGAAATCCGCTCGCGACGCCGTACACCCTGGGGGTCGCCAGCGGCGCCGCGTTCGGAGCGGTGGCCGCCATCCTGCTCGGCGCGACGGTGCGGCTCGGCGGGGGCGGCGCGGCCCCCGCTGGCGCGCTGGCGGGCGCCGCAGCGGTGACGGCCCTCGCGTGGGTGCTCGGCCGCCGCCGGGGCGGCCTGCCGACGACCACGCTCCTGCTCGCGGGGGTGACGCTGAGCTTCCTCTTCTCGGCGCTCGTCCTGCTGCTGCAGTACGTCGCGGACTTCACGCAGGCGTTCAGGATCCTGCGCTGGCTGCTCGGCGAGGTGCGCATCGTCGGCTACGCGCCGTTCGCCGTCCTCGCACCGCTCGCGCTCGGCGGCGGGCTGCTGGTGCTCCGCCGGCGGGAGGAGCTCCACGTGCTCGCGGCCGGCGAGGAGCTGGCGCGCGCGCGCGGCGTGGAGCTCCCCGCCGTCACGCGGGCGGTCTTCTTCGGCTGCTCGGCGCTCGTCGGCGGCGTCGTCGCGCTGTGCGGTCCGATCGGTTTCGTGGGGCTCGTGGTGCCGCACGCCCTCCGCCGCGTCCTGGGACCCGACCTGCGGCTCGTGCTGCCCGCCTGCATCCCGGCCGGGGCGGCGTTCCTGGTCGCCTGCGACACGGTTGCGCGCACGGTCCTCGCGCCGGTCGAGGTCCCGGTCGGCGTCGTGACCGCGCTCCTCGGCGGCCCGTTCTTCCTGGCGCTCCTGCTGCGGCGCGACGCCGCCGACCGGGGATAGCCGCTCCGGGCGTCGACGAGACACCACGCTCCGCGCGCCGCACGGCGACCTCCGTCCGTGGCCGCCGGCGCCGCGCGCGCCTATCATCCTGCGTCTCTCACCCGGAGGACATCGGATGCGGGCGGTCCTGCTGGCCGCGCTCCTCGTCGCCGCGGCCGGCGCCGCGCCGGCCCGCTCGCTGAGCGCGCAGGACCCCGTGCAACCGGAGCCGCGGGCCGGGGAGGAGGCGGAGGGGGTCCCGCCGGACGCGGAGGGGACGCCGCCGGACGAGGATCCCGAGGTCCGCGCGCGCCCGCGGGAGGAGGTGCTG
>DATBJZ010000031.1:0-21497 GCA_036556125.1 Gemmatimonadota bacterium
CACCCGGTCAGCTGTCCTGGTCGCGACCGGCCGGCGCACCCGAGTCGCCATCGGTCAGGGCAGACCGAGAGCGGGGCCGTGTCTCTCCGGGTGGCTACGCTCGCCCGGGCGGCGCCTGCGCCTCCAGGTCCTCACGCCAGACCCCATCACGCGTAACTCCGGAGCACGGCCGAGAGGCGACGCCGACCATTCCCGCGGTCGGACTCGGCAACGAAAGTGCAACCGTCGTGATCCACGAGGCACGCCAGCAGAAAGCCCCCGCTCCGCGAGGTGCGCCGGAGCAGGGGCTTCGGAGTGGTGGAGCTGATCGGGATCGAACCGACGACCTCCTGAATGCCATTCAGGCGCTCTCCCAACTGAGCTACAGCCCCGTGGCGACGTCAATGTAAGCCGCTCGACCGCCGCCCATCAAGCGAACGCAACCCATCGAGCGCACGCCAACGATCGAGCGCACGCCGGCGCGCGGCTGGCACGGCGCCCGGTGCGCGCCTATCTTGCGCCCCTTCGCCGGCCGCGTCCGACGCATCGTGGGGATCTCGGACCCCGCCGCTCGTTCACGCGCGATTCCATCCTCGAGCTCGACCAGGGGCCCCCCATGGCGTCCGTCGTCAAGAAGCGCCGCAAGAAGATCTCGAAGCACAAGCTTCGGAAGCGCCGGCGCGCGCAGAGACACAAGAAGAGGGGCCGCTAGGGGGGAAAAAGGCAGGCTCAGACGTTCGAGCCTGCCTTTTTCATGGAGGCCGGTGGTCACCGGCCGGGAGGGACCGTGTGCGGTCGCGACGCGCGCCCGCCAACGTCTCGAGCCGCGGCACTCCGGGTCGCCGTTCACCTGCCGGCGCCGCAGAACGCCGCCTCCCGCCCTCCCGTCGCCGGGCCGCCCGGGCTCTGGCCGACTTCCGTGCAGAGACCGTACCAGAGAGCCCGACGTCGAGCGCCGGTCCTCCGCCCGAGCGCTCCTGAAACTCGACGCACGCCGCGGCGTACCAACCTTCGAGTGACCTTCGCCTGGGGGGGACGATGCTCTGGATCCTGCTCGGCCTGGCCGCCCTGCTCGTGCTGTGGCTGGTCGTCACCTACAACGGGCTCGTCACGCTGCGGAACCAGGTCGCGAACGCCTGGAAGCAGATCGACGTGCAGCTCCAGCGGCGTCACGACCTGATCCCCAACCTCGTGAACGCCGTGCGGGGCGCGATGCAGTTCGAGCGCGACACGCTCGAGCGGGTCGTCGCCGCCCGCGCGCGCGCGGTCGGCGCGGCGGGGCCCCGCGAGCGCGGGCAGGCGGAGGGGGAGCTCAGCCAGGCGCTCGGCCGGCTGTTCGCCGTGGCGGAGGCCTATCCCGACCTCAAGTCGAACCAGAACGTCCAGACGCTGATGGAGGAGCTTCGGACGACGGAGAACCAGCTCGGCTTCGCGCGCCAGCTCTACAACGACCTCGTGATGCGCTTCAACGTGAGGCAGGACGTGTTCCCGACGAACCTGATCGCGCGGACGCTCGGCTTCGCGAAGGCCGAGTACTTCGAGATCCCCGAGGCCGCGCGCGCCGTGCCGCAGGTGGACCTGTCGCTGGGGACGCCGACGCCGCCGTCGGGGCCGGCCCCGGCCGCGGGTTGAGCCTCAGCCCGACACGCGGAACGCCTTCGTCTGCTCCTCGCCCCCGTTCACCCGCACGCGCACCTGGTAACTGCCGGCGGGCCAGGGATCGGCGTTGGTCGCGTGGAAGCTCGTGAAGCCGCTCCCGGCCGCGGATGTCGTGTGGCTGTCCTCCGCGACCAGCTGCTCGTCGCCGCCCTCGGTGTACAGCCACCGGACGGCGATGGTGGCGCCCGCCGGCGTGTCGCGCGTCTCCACCGACGCCCAGAGCGTGTCGTCCGGGGCGAAGGTCTCGGTGGGATCGGTGACGCGCTGGGCGCTGTCCACCTGCCGGCCGACCTGGACCGAGACGATCTCGGGTTCGGGCGCGTCGGCGGGGGCGTCCCCCGTCCGCCCCTCGCGGTCCGAGCGGGAGCAGGCCGCCGCGGCGAGGAGCGCGAACAGCAGCGCGGCCGGCGTCGTGCGTGAAAGGGAGCTCATGGCCGACCTCCGCCGCTCAGGGGATGACCAGCTTCTGGCCCGGGTAGATCAGGTCCGGGTCCTTGATCTGGTCGCGATTGGCCTCGTGGATGCGCGGCCACTGGTTGCCGTCGCCGTAGAAGCGCTGGGCGATCCTGGAGAGGCTGTCGCCCGGCCGGACCTCGTACGTGCGCGCGCCGGCCGCCGCAGGGGCGGCCGCGCCGGACGATTCGGGCCGCCGCTCCGTCGCCGCAGACGGGCGTTCTCCCAGCGTGGACTCGCTGCCGGTGCGGACTCGCGAGAAGTCCGGTTTCCGCTCCGGCGCGTCGGCCTTCTTCCTTCCCAGGATCTTGTCGAAGACGCCCATCGGTCCTCCAGACGGTGGGGGGTCGCTCCGCTGGAATTCCGCCCGTCCGGAGGGCGCCGCGCAACCGCGACTGTGGACCGCCGCGCGTGACCGCCCGCCGCGACCTCTACGCCGCGCAGGCCCGCAACCGCCGTCTCACCGCGCTCATCATCGCCGTCTTCATCGTGCTCCTCGGCGCGGTCGGGATGGCGGCGGACGTGTTCGTCTTCGGCACGTGGACCCCCGGCGAGGCGGGGTTCCCCGGCGTCAGCCTGCTCGCGTCGCTCGTCGCCTCGGCGCAGAGCGGCGCCGCGTGGCTCTGGGGCGACCGCGCCGTCCTGAACTCGCTCCACGCGCGACCGCTGGACCCGGGCGTCGGGGCGGAGGAGCGGGAGCTGGACAACGTGGTCGCCGAGATGGCGCTTGCGGCCGGGATCCCGAAGCCCCGGGTGTACGTGGTGGAGGACCCGGCGCCCAACGCGTTCGCCACCGGTCGCGACCCGGCGCGCGCCGCGATCGGCGTCACCCGCGGGCTCCTCCTGCACCTCGACCGCGAGGAGACGCAGGGCGTCGTCGCCCACGAGATGGCGCACATCCGGAACCTCGACACCCGCACGATGACGATCGTGGCCGCGATGGCTGGGACCCTCGTGCTCGTCGCCGACTGGTCTGCGCGCGCCCTGCGGATGGGCGCCGGGCGCGGACGCGGCCGGCGCCGCGGCGGCGGCGCCGGTCCGCTCGCGCTGGTCGCGATCGTCTTCATCGTGCTGGCGCCGCTCCTCTCGCGGCTGCTCGCGATGGCGGTGTCGCGCCAGCGCGAGTACCTGGCGGACGCGAGCGGGGTCGAGCTCACGCGGAACCCGTCCGGTCTGGCGCGCGCGCTCGAGCGGATCCGGGGCGCGCACTCTCCGCTCGCCCGGGCGACCCGGGGCAGCGCGCACCTCTTCATCTCCGACCCGCTGGAGCGGAAGCTCGACGACCGCGAGTCCTTCCTCGCCGAGCTCCTCTCCACGCACCCCCCGCTCGCGCGGCGCATCGCCCGCATCCGGGAGATGGGCTACCTCGGTCCCGCGCCGGCCGGCGCGGGACCCACCGGCGATCCGTTCGCCGCGCGGGCGGCGCCGCCGGAGGCCGTCGCGTGACGGCGCGGCCCGGCCATCCCGGCCCGAGGGCCGCCGCGGCCGACGCGCCGGAGGTCCGCGGGCCCGCCGTTCGGGACCGGGCGCCCCGCGGCCGCCGCCGGACCAAGATCGTCTGCACGCTCGGGCCCGCGAGCGACTCGCCCGAGCACCTCGAGGCGCTCCTGGACGCCGGGATGGACGTCGCGCGCCTCAACTTCTCCCACGGCACGCGCGAGGAGCACGCCGCGCGGATCGCCGCGGTGCGCGAGATCGCCGCGCGGCGGAACCGCGCGGTGGCCGTCCTGCAGGACCTCGCGGGACCGAAGATCCGCGTGGGCGACCTCCAGCGCGGGCGCGTCCGGCTCGCGCCGGGCGCCGTCGTGCGCCTCACGAACGAGGAGATCCTCGGCACCGCCGAGCGGATCCCGACCACGTACCGGGACCTCCCGCGGGACGTCTCCCCCGGCGACGCGATCCTGCTCGACGACGGTCTGCTGCGGCTCCTCGTCGAGGCGGTCGAGGACGGCGAGGTCGCCGCCCGCGTGATCGAGGGCGGCGTGCTCCAGTCCGGCAAGGGCCTGAACCTGCCGGGGGTCGAGGTCGGGACCCCTTCGCTCACGGTCAAGGACGAGGAGGACGTGCGCTTCGGCCTGGAGCAGGGGGTCGACCTGATCGCGCTCTCGTTCGTGCGCAGCGCGGCGGACGTCGCGGACCTGCGCGAGCGGATGGGCGAGGCGGGCCGCGACGTTCCCGTGATCGCCAAGCTCGAGAGGCCGCAGGCGGTGACGAACCTGGAGGAGATCCTCGAGGTGGCCGAGGGGGTGATGATCGCGCGCGGGGACCTGGGGGTCGAGATCCCCCTCGAGCGGGTCCCGATCATCCAGAAGGAGGTGATCCGGCGGGCGGCGTCGGCACGGCGGCTGGTGATCGTCGCCACGCAGATGCTGAACTCGATGACCGACCACCCCCGCCCCACGCGCGCGGAGACCTCCGACGTTTCGAACGCGATCCTGGACGGAACGGACGCGGTGATGCTCTCCTCCGAGACGGCGACCGGGCGCCACCCGATCGAGGCCGTCGAGGTGATGGACCGGATCGTGCGCGCGGCGGAGGACTACCTGCTCGAGGGCGGCTGGATCGGCGGTCCGGCGCTGCACCCGGGGCCCACCGGGTTCACGCAGGCCATCGCCGACGTCGCCTGCCAGGCGGCGCAGGAGACGGGGGCGCGGCTGGTCGCGTGCTTCACCCAGTCCGGCCGGACCGCGGCGCTCCTCTCCAAGAACCGCCCCGCCGTTCCGCTCGTCGCGTTCACCCCCTACCCCGCCGTTCGCGACCGGATGGCGGCGCTCTGGGGCGTGGATCCCTTCGTGATGGAGATCCCGGACAACATCGACCGGCTCATCGAGCGGCTGGACCGGCGGCTGGCGGCTGAGGGGCTGGCGGCGTCCGGCGACCCCGTCGTGATCGTGTGCGGCGCGCCGCTGGACGTCGGGGGACGCACCAACCTCCTCAAGCTCCACCGGGTCGGCGAGGTGGAGCGGCACGCCGGGTCCTCGCGCGCGCCCGCGCCGCGCCCGTCCGGCCCGAGGACCCGTGTTTGACGGACCCGCGGGGGGCGGCTAGGTTCGAAGGCCGCACGCGAGTCCGGTCGGTTCCATCTCCACATCGCAGACGATCGAGATGCCAGGCGTCGACACCTCCGCCCCCGCGCCCGAGGCGCCCGTGAGCCCAGACGATTCCCCCGCGCAGACCGCCCAGCCCGGCGCCGCTCCGGCGGGCGCGACGACCGAGCCGCGTCCCGCGGGCGACGGCGCGCCGTCGACCCGCGGGCTCGAGGGCGTGGTGGTCGCACAGACGAGGATCTCCACGATCGACGGCGTCGCCGGCAAGCTCTCGTATCGCGGCTACGACATCCACGACCTCGCGGAGCGCTCGAGCTTCGAGGAGACGGCGTTCCTCCTGTGGGAGGGCCGGCTCCCGTCGCGCGCGGAGCTGGCGGAGCTGCGCGAGGCGCTCCGGCGCGAGCGCCGGCTGCCGGCCGGCGTGGAGGCCATCCTGGACGCGACGCCGCGCGATGCGGCGCCGATGGCGGTGCTGCGGACGCTCGTTTCCGCGCTGGCGCTCCACGATCCGAGCGCCGACGACATCTCTCCGGGATCGCTGCGGGGGAAGGCGGTGCGCCTCACGGCGCAGATCGCCACGATGCTGGCCGGCTTCCAGCGCCGCCGCGAGGGCAAGCCGCGGCTGGAGCCGCGCGACGACCTGGATCACGCCGGGAACCTGCTCTACCTCCTCACCGGGCGCGTGCCGACGCCCGAAGAGGCGCGGATCCTGGACGTCTGCCTCGTCCTCCACGCGGACCACGGCTTCAACGCCTCGACCTTCGCCGCGCGCGTGACCGTCGCCACGCTGTCGGACGCCTACTCCGGGGTCACGTCGGCGCTGGGCACGCTCAAGGGCCCGCTCCACGGAGGGGCGAACGAGGCGGTGATGCGGATGCTGCTCGAGATCGACGAGAGGGGCGCCGAGCCCGAGGCGGCCGTGCGCGAGCGCCTCGAGCGCCGCGAGAAGATCAGCGGGTTCGGCCACCGGGTGTACAAGACCGAGGACCCGCGCGCGACGCACCTGCGCAGGTTCTCGCGCGAGCTCGGCGAGGCGCGCGGGGACACACGCTGGTACGACCTGTCGCAGCGGATCGAGAGGCTGATGCGCGAGGAGAAGGGGCTCTACAGCAACGTGGACTTCTACTCGGCGACCACCTATCACCAGCTCGGCATCCCGCCCGACCTCTTCACCCCCGTCTTCGCGGTGAGCCGCATCACCGGCTGGACCGCCCACATCCTGGAGCAGCTGGGCGACAACCGCCTGATCCGCCCGCGCTCCGAGTACGTCGGCGCCCGCAACCTCGACTACGTGCCGCTGGAGGCGCGCCCGGCCGGCTGACGCCGGAGCGCACGTGCGGAGGCGCGTGCGGACACGAGCCGCCTCACGACCGCTTCGTGGGGCTGATTCCCGCGCCGCCCCGAGGGCGATCCGACTCGCCGATCCGGGCCGGCCGCAGCGGGCGGCTGAGCGCGGCGTCCTTCGGGACTCGACCCCCGCCGTGGCCGCACGGATGATCCACCGTACGCCCTCCGGGCGATGGCGCCCCGGCCGATCCCGGGACTAGCGGTAGGGGCCACTCACCACCGCGCCCGAGCAGGAGGACGACCGATGACCGTGGAGACGAGGGACGCCCGGGCCGCGCAGGCCCCTCCGCAGAACGGCTACCCCGCCGGACGGCTGGCCGCGCTCTTCGCGCCCCCCGAGGCCGAGCGGCCGGTGGACAAGTTCCGGCGCCTCCTCCGGGAGGCCCGCGAGCGCGGCGGCTACGTGCACACGGCCGGCGCGTACGACGCGTTCACCGCGGCGCTCCTCACGCGCGCCGGGTTCCCGATGCTCTACGGCAGCGGCTGGCAGCTCGCGGCGACGAAGAGCCTCTACCCGGACATCGGCGTCTATCCCTCGCACCAGATGGTGCAGCTCGCGCTCGAGCTCTGGCGCGGCATCGAGGGGGCCCGCCACACCCGGTGGTACGACACCGAGGGCAAGGAGCTGCTCGAGGTCCCGCCGATGTTCGTGGACATCGAGGCCGGCTTCGGCGGACCCACCCAGACGTTCTCGCTCACGACCGAGCTGATCCGCGTCGGCGTCGCCGCCGTCCACCTGGAGAACCAGGACCCGGCGAACCGCACCTGCGGGCACGTCGTGAACGTCGGCGCGCAGAAGCGCGCGAAGGTCCTGGTGCCGCGGGAGCAGTGGATCGCCAAGCTGCGCGCGATCAAGGCCGCCGCGCAGGCGAGCGGTCAGGACGTCGGGATCATCGCCCGCACCGACTCGGTGGACGGTGCGATCCCGAACGGGCGCGAGGGCAGCGTCCAGCACGCGATCGAGGACGCGTGGGAGGCGGCGGACCTGGGGGTGGACGTGGTCTGGCCCGAGTTCAACAACGTGGAGATCGACCAGCCGCAGGAGTTCGCCGAGGCGGTGCGCAAGCACTACCCCGACCAGGCGCTGGGCTTCAATCTCTCCCCGTCGCTCTACTGGGGCCGGGCCAAGAAGGAGGGCCGGCTGATCACGAACGGGCAGCTCGCCGACCTGGGCTACACGCTCCAGTTCTCGACGCTGTTCTGCTTCCGGACGGCCGGTCTCGCCCTCGAAGCGGGGCTGCGCCGCTTCCGTGACAACGGCCTCGACGCGCTGGCCGACCTCCAGATCGCGGAGGACGCCCAACCGGAGGCGCCGCCGACGACGAAGATGCACCAGAAGTTCGCCGGCATGAACCGGTGGCTCGTCCTGGAGCAGCTGCTGAGCGGGAACGGCGGGGAGTAGGGGCTCGCCCGCCGACGAAGGGGCCTCTCGCGCACGTCGCAGCGCGAGACTTCGTCGCAGCCGCGCTCGCCCTCGCTGCGGCTGCGTGCTCCGGTCCGCCCCTGGGGGTCGCGGAGCAGGGCCTGCTGGAACGATCCCAGCGCCGCTGGGAGCGGCTCGGCCCGTCGGCGTACAGCTTCCGATACCAACTGAGCTGCTTCTGCGCGCCGGGGACGACCCGCCCCGTGACGATCGAGGTCCGCGACGGGATCGTCGTGAACGTCGTGCCGCTCGACGAGGGGGCCGCCATCCCCCCCTCGGAGTTCGGCCGCTGGCCCACGGTGGACGACCTCTTCGCGCTGATCCGGACGCAGCTGGAGCCGGATCGCACCGACGTCGAGGACGCCCGTGTGCGCTACCATCCGGACTTCGGCTACCCGACCTCGATCGAGCTCGCCGGCCCGCGCGACGTGCAGGACTTCGGCGCAACGCACACCGCCTCCGCGCTGACGCCGCTGTCCTGACCCCAGTCTTCCTGACTCCACGAGAACGAGGACCGCGCCATGCCCCTTGTCCGCCGCTCCATCGACCATCTCACGCGTCCCGCCGTCGTCCTGATCGCCGCGCTCCTGACGGGGGGGTGCGGGGACGACGACGGCGGACTCGGCCCGGGAGAGGAGCGGGTGGGCCCCGCCGGAGGGGAGGTGGCGACCGAGGACGGCGACGCGCTGGTGCGGATCCCGCCCGGGGCGCTGGACGCGCCGACGCTGATCGAGGTGCGGCGTCTCGAGCCCGAGGAGATCCCGCCTGCGCTGGAGCAGCGGGACGTCGTGTCCGAGGCCTATCGCTTCGGGCCCGACGGCCTGGTCTTCGACGCGCCCGTCCGCGTGGAGATCTATTTCGACGCCGAGCTCCTGCCGGCGGGGGTCGAGCTGGAGGACCTGACGCTCGGGAGGGTCGACGAGAGCGGAGAGGTGCAGGAGCTCAGCGGGATCGAGGTGATCGTCCCGACCTCCAGCCGCGCGCAGCTGCACGTGACGCGCCGGGGCATCGGCGGCCAGGTGTCGTCGTTCAGTCCGTTCGCGGTGTGGGTGGACGACACGCCGGGCACCCCGCCCGGGATCACCTCCTTCGAGTTCCCGGACACGGTCTCCAACGCGGCGGGCACGACGGTCCTCGCGACGGTCGGGTTCCGGGATCGCGAGGGCGACGTCGTACGCGCGATCGTCGAGGAGGTGTCGGACCCCGACGGCGCCTTCGTGCCGAACGACCTGGAGCTCACGCTGGGCGGAGCCACGGACGGGGAGTTCACGTTCGAGGGTTACATCTGCCCGTCGTCCTCGGCCGGCTGCATCGTGGGGACGGTCACCCTGCGGCTGTCGCTGGAGGACGCCCGGGGCAACCGCAGCGACCCGATCACGTACACGTTCACGGTGGCGGAGTGAGACCGGCGATCCGTCTCAGCCCCAGGCGCTCCCGCGTGGCGGCGGCGATCTCGCCGTCCGCCGTCCACCCGCGCGCCTCGTAGTAACCCCCGATCATCGCGTCGAGGTCTTCCCGCGTCAGCCGCGTCCCCGCCGCGACACCGTCGGGCAGCGCCTCGGTCAGGATCCGGCCCGGCAGCGTGTCGTCCTCGCGCCGCCAGCCCTCCCGGAGGCTGAACGCCTTCCGAAGGTTCACCACGCGTTCCGCGACGGCTTGCATCTCCGCTGCGTCCACGTCCCAGCCCGTGACCGCGGCGAGCATCCGCGCGCCGTCGTCGTAGACGTCGCCCAGCGCGCGGCGCAGGAACTTGCAGACGATGAGCACGTCCAGGAGCGCCGAGCGGTCCTCGCTCTCGGCGGCCAGGCGCCCGCGCTCCCGCCCAGCCGTCAGGCGGTCGACGCCGGGGGAGAAGTCCGCCTCGTAGGCACTCGAGCGGTTGTGGCACGCGCCGCGTGAGCTGACCGCGAGCCCCACCGCCATCGTCTGGAGGCTCCGCGGCTCGTAGCCGGGAAGCTCCATTCCCTTGACCTGCATCGCGAAGGACTCGGCCCCGCCGCCGACCGTGCGCGCGGCGCGCAGCGAGCCTTCGGCGAGCAGGTCGCCGATCCCGCGACGTGCGCCGATCGCTTCGAGCACTCGCGCGATCGCGGCGCCCTCGCCGAACCGGGCGTCCAGCCGCCCGAGCCCGGCGGCCTCGAGCAGCCCCCGCTCGTCGGCCTCGAGCGCCCACGCGACCGTCCCGCCGGCGCTGATCGTGTCCATCCCGAGGCGGTCGCACACCTCGGCCGCCGCGAGCACGGCGTCGGGATCGTCCACTCCGACCAGGGGGCCGAGCGCGAAGAGCGTCTCGTATTCGAGCCGCCGGGCGGTCCCGGTGTGGACGGAGCGGAAGACGTGCTCGCACCCGACGGTGCAGCCCGCGCACGAGCGCCGGCGGACCCGCCGCTCCGCGGCGAGCCTCTCTCCGGCCAGGTGTTCCGCGCCGGGAAACGTCGAGCGCCGGAAGTTCCAGGACGGGAGCGCCGCGAGCCGGTTGAAGAGCGCCAGGTTGGCCGTGGTCCCGAGCGTGCGGTACTTCGCAGTCGCCGGTCCGAGGCTGCGCTGGCGAACGTCGCGGGCGAGAGCCGCGAGCTCCTCCGGCTCGGCGACCGCGGGGTAGCTCCCGCGGTGGGCCGCCACCGCCTTCAGGTTCTTCGCGCCCCACGCGGCGCCGACTCCGCCGCGCCCGGCGTGCCGGCCGTCGTTCGAGACGGTCGCGAACCGGACCAGCCGCTCGCCGGCCGGGCCGATCGCCGCGACGCGGACGCGCCGTCCGAGGCGGGTGCGGATCGCCCGGTCGGCATCCGGGGCCGGCAGTCCACGGAGCTCCCTCGCATCGTGCACCGTCACGCGCGGGGCGCCGTCCGTCCCGGGCCCGGCGACCTCGAGCCACACGGGGTGCTCGGCGCGCCCGGTGATCACGATCGCATCCGCGCCCGTGCCCTTGAGGGCCAGGGCGAAGAAGCTGGACGAGAGGGAATCGGTGGCGAAGCCGGTCAGCGGCGACTTCGCGACGATCGTGTACTTGGACGTGGTCGTGAGCGGGGTCCCGAGGAGCGGGCTCGTCACGAGGATCACCGGCGCCTCGGGCGCCAGCGGGTCGGCGCCGCGGGGGCACCACCGGTGGAGGAGCGCGGCCCCGAGGCCGGCGCCGCCCACGGTCGCCCGCAGC
Organism: Gemmatimonadota bacterium; assembly: GCA_036556125.1. Lineage (GTDB taxonomy): Bacteria > Gemmatimonadota > Gemmatimonadetes > JACCXV01 > JACCXV01 > DATBJZ01. Next base: position 11,063 of record DATBJZ010000031.1, read on the forward strand.
AGCTCCTCGTCGAGCGGGAGGGCGTCCACGCCGCCGCCGGAGAGATCCACGTGCAGGACACGGCCCCAGTACCCGGGTAGCGGCGTCCGCACGCGCCGCGCCGCGCTCGACGCGCGCAGGTTCGAGTCCAGCCACGCGCCGTCGGCGACGGCGGCGCCGGACGCAACGGGGAGCGCCACGCTCAGCCTCCCGCCGACGAGGCCAGCAGCAGGAGGCGGGCGCCGTCCGCCGCCGCGACCTCCTCGTCGGCGGTGAACGTCCGGCCGTCCAGGCTCAGGAGGAACCCCGGGCCGAGACCGCCGGCCGGGTCGAGCACCGGGCCGACGAGGTCCGGCGCGTCGCGCGCGAGCGCCGCCAGAGCGCCGCGCGCCGTCGCGGGACCCGGAACGTCCACCGGGATCTCGCGGCGGCCGGCGAGGAGCCGCGGCTGCCCGTAGAGCTCGACCGTGACGCGGGCGGGCGCCGCCGCGACCGCGGCCGCGTAATCGTCCGGAGTGTTCAGGTTCACGAACGAGAGGCCCGTCGGATCGCAGTCGCGAAGCTCGTCCTCCTCCACGACGCGCGCGCCGGCTTCCTCGAGCAGGAACAGCGGGCGGAGCCGCCCCTCGTCGAGGAGCCGGGAGACGTGGGGGAGCAGGTCGCGGGAGTACACGGCGAGCAGGGGATGCAGCCTTCCCTCGCGCCGAGGAACAGCCGCCGGATGGCCGTCGGCCAGCGACGCGAGGCGGCGGAGCAGCGCCGGCTGGAGGAACGGCGCGTCGCACGAGACGGCGAGCACGCGCGGCATCGAGATCGAGCGGAGCGCCGCCTCGAGCCCCCCGAGCGGCCCCCTGGCGTCGCGGACGTCGTGCACCACGGGCACGCCGGCGTCCGGCAGCTCGCGTCCGCCGGCGCCCACCACCACGACCTCCTCGAACGCGGCGCGCAGGCGCTCGACGATGTGGACGAGCAACGGAACGCCGCCGAAGGAAAGCCACGCCTTGGGGGTTCCCATGCGCGTGGAGAGGCCGCCGGCGATGACCGCCGCCGCGGTCCCTTCGACGCGCGCGGGAACCGAACGTCGGGAGGCGGCGGGGGCCTGGACCGTCGCCGCGCGCGTCCGGCCCTCGACCCGGCCGGTCGCTGGCGGGGCCACGAGGGCGCTCCCTAGTATTTCGTGGACCGCACGCGCTGCCGGACCTCGTAGCGCGGGACGCCGTCCCGCGGGAGCCCGGCCAGGAGCGCGTCCACGGTCTCGCGCACGCCGACGGTCGTGAAGTGGTTGGGCTGGAGCCGCTCGCGGTGGCGGTCGCCTTCGTCCGGGCGGTGCTGCGGCGGAGCGTCGAGGAACGGCGCGGGCTGCCGGACGATCACGTCCAGGCCCCCGATCCGCTCGGCGAACTCCGGATCCGTGGAGTGGATGCAGACCGGCGTGACGCGGTCCTCCGGCGGGTAGACCTCGGCCACGCGCCGGGAGCCGCCTTCGTCCACGCGGTGGATCTCGGTGACGGTGACGGGCACGATTCGAAGGTAGGGAGCCCGCCGGAGGGAGGGAAGCCCTGGACGCCCTGCCGTACGTCCATCCCCTCTGGCAGGCCGCCTCCCTCGCGCTCGCGCTGTGGGCGCTGCGGCTGGGACTCCGGATGCGCGCGCTGCGGCGGCGGCGCCGGCTCGACCTGCGCGACCGGATCGTGGCCCGGCACGCCCGCGTGGGGACCGCCTTCCTCTGGACGCTCGCCGCGGGCGCGATCGGCGGCCCCCTGATCCTCTCCTACGTCCGGGACGAGCGTGCCCTCGGAAGCTCGCACGCGTTCTTCGCGGCGCTGGCGTTCGTCCCGCTCGTCGCGGGGGGCGTGCTCGGCCGCCGGCTCCGGCGCGGACGCGGTTCCCCGCGCGACCGCGACCTCCACGTGTTCGCGATGGCCTGCGGACTCGCTGCGGCGCTGGTGGCGGGCGCGCTCGGGCTGGGACTCCTGCCGTGAGCGTGCCGCCGGTCCGGGCGGCAGCCGGGCGCCGGCGGGGCTAACTTCGGCGGGATGAGCGGTCCCCGACCCTCGTTCCTCCGCCGGCGCGCCGAGCTGCGCGCCGGTCCGGGGGGCCAGCGCGTCGCCGCCGGCGTGGCGTTCGTCGTCCTCTGCCTGGCGGGGATGATCGCGCTGCCGTACTGGACCGCGTCGCGCACCGCCGCCGTTCGCGGCCAGATCCGCGGCACCCTCACGCCGCTTCAGATCACGACCGAGCGCCTGCATCGCGAGGTGCTGGCGATGGCGACGGCGCTCCGCGGCTACCAGCTCACGGGCACGGGCTCCTTCGCCGAGGCGTTCGTCGAGAGCGAGGGGGGAGTGCGCGCCGACTTCGGGCGCGCGCGCGCCCTGGCGCGCCGGGCCGGGGGCACGGCGTTCCTCGCCGAGATCGCCGCCGCGGAGGACGTCTACCGGCTGTGGGTCGAGGCCGCGCGTCCGCTGCTCGCGAGCGCTCCGTCCCGTGCGGACGCCGCCGGTGGGATCGAGGCCGGCGTGATCACCCCCGCGCTCGAACCCTTCACGCGGCGCATGAACCGGCTCACCCGCCTGCTCCGGGAGCGCGAGAGCGCGCTCGCCGACCGCCTGGCCGGACTCCAGCGGACCGAGCGCCAGCTCGTGCTCGTCCTCGGCATTCTCGCGGGCGTGGTGCTGGCGTACCTGGTGCATCTCGCCGTCTCCCTGCTCGGGGCGCGCCGTGCTCTGGCGGAGGCCCTGGAGCGCAAGGACCGGTTCCTCGCCACGCTGTCGCACGAGCTGCGGACGCCGCTCACGCCGATCCTGGGCTGGATCGAGCTGCTCCGGCACGAGACGGATCCCGCGCGGCGAGCACGGGGTCTCGAGGCGATCCGCCGGAACGTCGAGCTCGAGGCGCAGCTGGTCGGTGACCTGCTCGACCTCTCGCGCGTCGTGAACCAGAAGCTCCAGCTCGACTTCCGCCGCACCGACGCGGCGGCGGCCCTGCGCGCCGCCGTGGACACGGTGGGGCACCTCGCGGACGCGAAGCACATCCCGCTGATCGTGGACCTGCCGCCGGAGCCCCTGGTCGTCTTCGCCGACGAGACGCGTCTGGTGCAGGTCGCGTGGAACCTGCTCTCGAACGCGATCAAGTTCTCGCCGCCGGGCACCCCCGTGCGGCTCGCCGCGCGGCGGTCCGGAGGCGGCATCGAGGTGGTGGTCGAGGATCGCGGTGAGGGGATCCTCGCGGACCAGCTGCCGCACGTCTTCAAGCCCTTCGAGCAGCCGGGGCTCGCGAGGCACGGCCGCAGGGGGGGACTCGGTATCGGGCTTGCGCTCTCGCGTTCCCTGGTCGAGATGCACGGCGGCTGGATCCACGGCGAGAGCGACGGCCCGGGCAGGGGCAGCCGGTTCACGGTCCACCTGCCGCTGGTGCCGCCGGCCGCGTCCGTCGAACCGCGGACGGACGGCGCCGCGTCGGCGGAAGCCGCGGCGTCCCGCGCGGTCGATCCGAACGGCCCCGGCGCGCCGCGGTTCGAATCGCTGTCGCCGCCGGCGCGCGGCCTCGCCGCGCTCGCAGTCCTGCGCCGGACCGGCGCGCATGCGGCCGAGGCGGAGCGCCGCCGACGCGTCCTGCTGGTCGAGGACAGCGCGGACACCCAGGAAGCGCTCTGTCTGCTCCTGCAGGAGTGGGGATACGAGGTCTCGACGGCAGCCGAGGTGGACGGCGCGCTGCGCGAGGCCGCACGGGAGCGGCCGGACGTCGTGATCTCCGACATCGCGCTCTCCCGCGGGGACGGCCTGGAGCTCGCGCGCGCGCTCCGCCGCGCCGAGGCGGCGGCGGGCGCGTCTCGCGCGCTGATGGTGGGCGTCAGCGGGTGGGCATCCGAGGCCGACCGCGGGCGGGCGCTCGACGCCGGCTTCGATGCGTACCTGGCGAAGCCCGTGGACCTGGGAGCGCTGCGCCGGCGGGTCGACGCGGCCGGCGAACCCCGCGGCGTCGCCGCGGCGCCCGGCGCCGCCGCGCGGTGACCTCGCCGGTCGCCCCGGCCGCCTCGGCGCCTCCCTCGCCGGCCGAGGTCGCGGCGACCCACACCCTCCATCGTCGCCTGTGGCACGTGGGCGGCGGGCTCGCGGCGCTCGCTCCCTACTGGGCGGGGCTGGTCGAGCGCGACACCTACGCGGCCGCGCTGGCGGTCGCGGTCGCGGTCCTGCTCGGCACGGACGTGGTCCGGCTGCGCCATCCGGGAGCGAACGCGTTCTTCTCGCGCCGCCTCCGGCGCCTTCTCCTCCCGCGCGACCTGACGGGGCTCAACGGCACGACCTACTTCCTGGCGGGCATCCTCACCGCCGTTCTCCTGTTTCCCAGGTCCGCCGCGATCGCGGCGGCTCTGTACCTGATCGTGGGCGACTTCGCCGCCGGCGTCGTGGGCCGCGCCGCGGGGCGGACGCGGCTTCGTCCGGGAGGGAAGAGCCTCGAGGGGAGCGCGGCCGGCTTCGTCGCCGGCGTGCTCGTCGCGTTTCCGGTCGTCGGCTGGGCGGCGGCCGCCGCGGGGGCGCTCGCGGCGACCGTCGTCGAGTTCGCGGACCTGCCGCTCGACGACAACCTCCTGATCCCGCCGGTCTCGGGAGCGGTCCTGCTCCTGGTGCAGCGTTGAGGGCACGCTGCCCGCGGTGCGGCACGGAGACGTTCCGGCTGGACGCCGGGGAGGACGCGGCGAGCCTCGCGTGCACCGGATGCGGCCGCGCCGTCGAACCGCCGTGGGAGCCCGGGCAGGCGGAGCTCCGGGCCGAGCTGCGATCGCTGCGCGACGAGCTGAACCGCCTCCGGCAGGCGGTCAACTTCCTGAACCAGCGGGTGCGGTGACCGAATCCCGGACGGCGCGGCGCCAGGAACTCGCGGATCCGGGATCAGACGCTTAACCGTGAGCCGGCGCGCCCGATCCAACCGTCGTGCGCCCGGTGCATCCCGCGCCGGCGTCTCCACGTCTCCGCCGCCGAACGGACGCCGGCCGGCGCGTTCCCCGCGCCGGGCGCCGGGCGCTCGATGCGACGGCACAGCTTCGAATCGGGAGGAAACGATGAATCGTCCGACGCGAACCCTCCGGGGCCGGATCTTCGCCGTCCTGGTCGCCGCCGGGGCCCTGGCGTGCGGCGACGAGCCCGGTGGTCCGCTGTCCGTGGCGAGTCTCGGGCCCGAGCCGGACGGGGACGTTCTCCAGCTGACCGCCTCGGTGCCCCCGGCGCTCGTTCCCGCGGACCTCGCGTTCGAGGAGGCGGTGCGCCCGGAGCTCGCGCCGGGAGAGCGGCTCCGGCGTTTCCTGCTGCGCTTCCACGTTGCGCTGCGGAGGACCTGGCTCGTCGCCGACCGCGTCGGGGACGAGGAGGCCCTCGCCCTCGTGGAGGACGCGCACGCGGAGTACCAGCTGGCGCTGCGGCTCCTCCGCGCCCACGAGCCGCGCGAGGCGCTGACGCACCTGCGGGCGGCCCACCGGCTTCTGGCGGAGGCCCGTTCGCTCCTCCGCGAGGAGCTGGCGGACGACGCGCGCGAGGGCGGAGGGACGGACCAGCCGACCCGTCGATGAGGGGGACTAGCTCGGGCCGGCGCCGTCGGTGGGGGCGGGGAAGGCCTCGACGATGTAGCGGTAGGGTGCGGCGCCGACGTAGGCGAAGGGATAACAGGTGATGAGCGTGAGCACCTCCTCGTCCCGCGGGACGATCACGGTGCGGTTCGACTTGTGGACGATGAAGGTGCGCGCGACGCGGTAGTCGACCGCGCGCCCGTCGGTCGTGGCGAGCTCGATGCCGTCCCCCTGCTCGAGCCGTCCGAGCTCGCGGAAGAACGAGTCACGGTGCGCCGACAGCACGACGTGGCCGCCCTCCCCCGGCAGGGCCATTCCCGGATAGTGTCCGGGCGCGATCGCGAGGGTCGCTTCCGAGATCCCCTCGAGAACCACCGCGTCCAGTCCGATGCGCGGGATCCGCAGCCGCGCCACGGCGTCACCCTCGTCCGCTCCCTCGATCGCGGAACCGCCCGCCGGCTGTGCGCCCTCCGACTCCGTCGTCACCGCCGCCGGCAGCGTGGGCATCTCGTCCCAGCGGTCCTTGAGGCTCGCCTGCTCCAGGGCCGCACGGGCGTAGCCCGCCGCGGCGACGAGCACCAGGATGGCGCCGCTCGCCAGCAGAACCCGCGAGAGTGTGGAGATCCGGTCGCGACTCATGGCTGGGTCATCGTGGACGTGTCGGGTTCCGAACCCGGCCCCGAGGGCACCGATCGCACCCCCGAGATGCGTGGCGGCAGACGGGCCGGCTCACGTCCGAAAGGTAACGGACCGCGCTCGCGGCGCGAAGGGAAATGCGAAGAGGGCTGCCGTGGCAGCCCTCCGTCGCACCCCGACGCCGGGGGGTCCCTCCGGCTCGATCCGGCCACACAGCAGGAACGGGCTCGACCCGGAACGGCGTCGAAGGACCTCAGTCGCGGCGGAACCCGGCGAGCCCCGCGCCCAGACCCATCAGGAGGGCGCCGCCCGCGAGCACCAGCGGCAGGGGAGAGGCGGTGGTGGGCATCGCCCCGCCCAGATCGTCGTCCGCCTCGGCTTCCGTGTCGACGGCCGCGCGTTCGGTGACCCCGCCGCCGGCCTCGGCCTGCGCGTCCACGTCACCGGTCACCGCTGCGCCGGGCGGCTGCTCGCCCTGGTCCTGCCCCACGGCCTGACCCTGGGCGTCCGCGACCCCCCCCTGCTGCCCCATCTCGTTCTCGCCCGGCACCGGGTTGGGCTTGGGCCCCTGCACGGACGGGGGCTCCGTGCGCGCCGCGTTCTCCTGCTGCACGCGCGAGAGGGTGGTGTCCCTGTCCGCCCCGAGGCCCGCGGTCGGATCGTCCAGCGCGCCCTGGGCGCCGCCGACGTTGGGTCCCTGATCGGCGGGGGTCGAAGGCGCGGCTTCCTGCGCGAGGATCGGCAGCGCCGAGAGTACGAGCAGGGCCGCGCAGGTGCAGAGAACTCGCTTCAGCATCGTGCGACCTCCTGTCTGTGCTTGGGTTCGGTTGATTGCCCGAGCGGACGTCGAAACCGCGCAGGCGGGCAGGGGCGCGCCCGAGTGGCGGCGCGCCACCAGACCGTGGTTCGCTTACGCTCTCGAGCGGCCGTACCGGAGCGCGAGGCCGAAGGCCGCGAGCACCAGACCGGTCGTGAACACGACGGGGAGATCCGAGGCGGTGGTCGGCATCGCGCCGCCGGTCACGTCGGTATCCGTCGCCGTGTCGGTGTCGGTGGTCGTCGCCGTTTCGCCCTCGATGCCCTGCCGCGTCGTGAGGCCCTCGTCACCCTGGGCCTGCGGATCGACCGCTCCCGGCTGACCCGCGTCCGCCGGGGCCTCGAGGCCGGTCGCTTCGCGACCGACGTTCGACGTGTCGGCGCCGGCCTGCTGGGCCTGGGCGGGTGCGGCGAGGGCGAGCGCGGCGAGGACCGCGATCGCTGCGAAGATGCTGCGCATGGTGCTTCCTCCCGGGTTTCGGTGCGCCTTGCGTCCGGTCGTCCCGAACGCTCGAGGAGCCGGCAAGGCACCCGCTGTGCCAAGACATAAGATGCGAGCCTGTAATCACTTGAGGGACACAATAAAATCCGTAAACCCATTGCAGGTGTAATTTTTGCCGTCGGAGAGGAGCAAAAACCGCTTGGGCGGACCGGGTGGGGAGCTGCTTTCGGCCGGTCCCGGGGGGAGGGGTCAGGGTTCCGGCAGCATCGGGTCCCGACTCCGGATCGGGATCGCGAAGTTGGCCGCCGAAAAGCCGCGCAGCACCTCGCTGTTCACCCCCACCACGTCTCCCTGGCTGTCGAAGAGCGGCCCGCCGCTGGCGCCCCGCGCGGACGGCGCGTCGAACGTGATGCGCTCCGGCGCCACCTCCCCGATGCGGCCGTACGTGATGAGCGGCTGGATCAGCTCGCGCGCCTGAAGGGTGTCGGCGAGCGCCGCCGGGTTCGTGCGGAGCAGCGGATAGAGGCGGCTGCGCTCGGGCTCGGAGACCCTGGCGAGCGCGGCGTCGAGACCGGTCGGATAGCTCAGGAGGAAGGTGCTCGTGCCGGGCAGGACGGCGCTGTCGTCCGTCGCGATCGGGAGCGGATCCAGGCCGCCCTCCGGCACCCGTGCGGTGGCGAGGTCGCGGGACGGGCTCACGTCCAGCAGCTCCAGGTCGAGCGGTCCGGAGCGGCCGGGGCAGAACGCGCGCATCGAGGTCCGGCGCGGAAGGAAGCCCTCCTCCTCCTTGGCCAGCGCCTCGGAGTTCTGCCACCACGGTTCGAGCACGTGCCGATTCGAGAGCAGCACGTCCCGCGCGATCGCGAATCCCGTTCCGAAGACGTCGTGCACGATGACCGTCCCGCCGCCGGCGCGCTCGATGCGCATCGGCGCGCCGGTACGGCGGTCCACGTAGCGGTAGGAGACGTGGACGAGGCAGATGTCGTCGCGGTGCTGCTCGAGGAGCGCGCGGCCCAGCGTGCGCTCCCGGAGCAGCCTGCGGACGCTGCCCTGCGTCGTCGCGAGGTCCCGGGCGAGCTGCGTCTGGACCTCCTCGCGCGAGAACGCCCGCTCCGCCATCTCGGCCACGCGCGCGCCCATCCGACGGTGCTCCGAGCGGAGCCGCAGGTAGTCCACCACGAGCCAGATGAACACGGCGAGAAAGGCGAGGCACAGCACCACCAGCCACGGCCGCGGCGTCCGCAGACGGTGGAGGTGCTCGGGGAACCGCATCGAGGCGGGCACCAGCCGGGACGGCCTTCTTCGCGGCCGCGGAGGCTGCGCGGACGGACGATCGGACGACGGAGCGTCGCGCGGAGAGATCACGGCCCGGGGGGGCGTCGCGCCCCGGTTCGTGGCGACCGCAGGACCATGCCGGTAAATTGCCGCCGCCCTCGGCCCCCGGCCACCCACCCGCCCCTCCGGACGGCCCCCGCCCCGATGGTCCTCGCCGCGTTCGTGTTCGTGCTCGGGATCTGCATCGGGAGCTTCACGAACGTCCTCATCTACCGGCTGCCCGAGTCGGTGTCCATCCTGCGGCCGGCCTCGCGGTGTCGCAGCTGCGGCCGCCCCCTCGGCTGGGCGGAGAACGTCCCGCTCGTCTCCTACCTCGCTCAGCGCGGGAGATGCCGCGGATGCGGCGCGCGCATCTCGTTGCAGTATCCGGCCGTGGAGCTTGCGGTCGGGCTCCTCTTCCTGGGAAATTTCCTGCTCTACGGGGGTGCGGAGGCGGCGCAGACCTCCTCCTGGCCGCAGGCCCTCGCGTCGCCGCGCTGGATCGTGGGCGCCGTGTTCACGACGCTGCTCCTGGCGATCGCGGTGACGGACCTGCGGACCTATCTGATCCCCAACGAGCTCTCCCTCGGGGGCGCCCTCCTGGGACTGGCGCTGAGTCCGCTGGCGGGGGGCGTCACGCCGCTCGAGTCGTTTCTCGGCGCCGTGCTGGGCGCGGGGCTCCTGCTGGGCGTCGCGTGGGTCGGCCGCATCCTCTTCGGCCGCGAGGCGATGGGGATGGGCGACGTGAAGATGATGGCGATGGTCGGGGCGTTCGTCGGCTGGGAGGGCGTGTTCCTCACGGTGTTCCTCGGGGCCCTCCTCGGTACGCTCGTCTACGGACCGTTCGTGATCGTGCGGCGCCTGCGGGCCGGACGCCCTGCTGCCGCGCCCTCCCGCGAGGGCGCCGCCGCGGGGCCGGATCGGAACGGGGCTCACGCCGCGGCGCACGCCGGCGCCGCGACGCGGCGCGCCGCGAACGCGGCCGACGCCGTCGAGGACGAGACGGAGGAGCAGGCCGTGGATCGTGAGCTCGTCCCGTTCGGGTTCTTCCTCGCGCCCGCGGCCGGGCTCGCCTACTACTGGGGGGAGGAGCTGGTCCGGGGCTACCTGCGACTGACCGGCCTCTCGGGCTGAGCGCAACGACTGCGGCCTACACGTGCATCGGCTCGGGCACCTGCGTGCCGAGCGCGCTGCGCGGTCCCGCGTGCCACCTCGTGACGGCGGGCCGCCTGCGGATCGTGCTCGACGTGGGAAGCGGCAGCCTCCGGAGCCTCGCGCGCGTCGGCGAACCGGTCGGGTCCCTCGCGGCCGTGGGGCTCAGCCACCGGCACCTCGACCACGTCGCGGACCTGGTGCCGCTGATCTTCGCTCTGCGGCACACGCCGGGGCTCGACCGCAAGGCGCCGCTCACGGTGTTCGGGTATCCGGGACTCGCCGGCGACCTCGAGCGGCTCGCCGAGCTCCACGGGCGCTGGGTGCTCGAGCCGGGGTTTCCGCTCGCCGTACGGGACCTGCCGCCGGGGGCCGCGATCGAGCTCCGCGCCCCCGACGCCGAGGCGACGGTGACGACGCACGCGATGCGACACACCCCCGAGGCCGTGGGCTTCGCGGTCGAGCTGCGGTCCCGCGGGCGCGGCGTGGCGCGGCTGGCCTACACCGGGGATACGGGAGTGACCGAGGAGGTGGCG
>DATBJZ010000032.1:0-12182 GCA_036556125.1 Gemmatimonadota bacterium
GCGACGTGGTCGGCCACCTCGGACAGATCGGGCCCGGCCCGGTCCAGCAGGCGCAGGGCGCCGGCGGCGTCGCCCTCCGCGGCGCGCGCGCGCGCGGCCTCTCGCGCCGCCGGCACGCGGCACGCCGGAGGGGCCCCGGGCGACGCGAACCCGGCGAGGGCCGTCCCGTCCGACGTTCCCGCCCGCGCGGAGGCGAGCGCGCGCACGTACTCCGCGGCGCTGCCGGGCGGGAGCCGCACCCCCTCGAGAGTCGTCGCGGCATCCCCGTCGCGCCGGGCGATCGCGAGGTCGATCGCCCGCTCGACGGCCGCGGCCACGGCCCCGCCGGGCTCGGCGACGTCCGGCGATGCAGCGCCTGCCGAAGCCCCCGCGTCGCGGATCACGGCCGGGGCGGGCGCGGCTGCGCCGCGGGTGTCGGATGCGGCGGTGGGACGTGGAGACGCGGGGCCGCCCGCGCGCGGCGCCGTCCGTGGCGACGGCGAGCGACCGGCGCCCGGCGCGAGGGCGACGTCCTTCGCCGGATCGCCGGCGCGTTCGACGCCCTCGGCGGCGTCGGCCTCCGCGGCGGACGCATCGAGGCGGGGACGCAGGACGGCCGCGTGCCACGCGAGGCGCGCCGGGCCGGGCGCGTGCGCGGGACCGACGGCGAGCAGCGTGCAGAGCTCCGCGTCGGGCGGCTCCCGCAGCGCACGGGCCCCCCGCGCGAACCCCGCGCCGCCCCACTCGGCGAGGGTCGGGTTGGCCGGCTCCTCGGCGCGCCCGGCCGCGGGCGCCGCGTCCCGCGGCGGCAGCGGCCGGAGCGCCAGCCCGCCCGCGACGCCCGCGAGGAGGAGCGCCGCCAGACGGCTGGACGGCCGCGGGCCGAAGGACGCCGTCACGGCGGCCTCACACCCGGTGGCAGGCGACGAAGTGTCCGCCGCCCACGTCGCGAAGCTCGGGGGCGGTCTCCGCGCACTCCGGGATCGCGATCGGACACCGCGGGTGGAAGGCGCACCCCGACGGCGGCGCGGCGGGGCTGGGGACGTCCCCCCTCAGCACGATCCGCTCGCGCCGCACGCGCGGATCGGGCACGGGCACGGCGGCGAGGAGCGAGCGCGTGTAGGGGTGGAGGGCGTTCGCGTAGAGCTCGTCCGCCGGGGCGAGCTCGACGATCCGCCCCAGGTACATCACCGCCACGCGGTCGGAGACGTGCTCGACGACCGAGAGGTCGTGGGCGATGAACAGGTACGTGAGGCCGAGCCGCGCCTGGAGGTCCTCGAGCAGGTTCACGATCTGCGCCTGCACCGAGACGTCGAGCGCGGAGACCGGCTCGTCGGCGACGATGAACCGCGGATTCACGGACAGCGCCCGCGCGATCCCGATCCTCTGCCGCTGCCCCCCGGAGAACTCGTGCGGGTAGCGCGACGCGTGCTCGGGGGCGAGCCCGACGAGCTCGAGCAGCTCGCGGGCGCGCGCCTGCGCCGCCGCGCCCTCCGCCAGGCGGTGCACGCGCAGGACCTCGGCGAGCATCCCGCCCACGGTGAGCCGCGGGTTGAGCGATCCGACCGGGTCCTGGAACACGATCTGCATCCGGCGCCGCAGCCGGCGCAGGCGCGCGGCATCCGCGGCGCGGACGTCCTCGCCATCGAACGTGATGCGGCCCGCCGTGGCCTCGATCAGGCGGAGCACGAGCCGGCCGGTCGTCGTCTTCCCGCAGCCGGACTCGCCGACGAGCCCCAGCGTCTCGCCCTCGTCCACGTGGAACGAGACGCCGTCCACCGCCCGGACGTGCCCGGCCACCTGCGAGAACAGCCCGCGGCGGATCGGGAAGTGCTTCACGAGATCCTCGACGTCGAGGAGCCGACGGCCGATTCGCGCCGCGCCCGGCGCCGCCGCCGGTGCCGTTCCCGGCCCGACGTCGCGCACGGGCCGGCCACCCCCGGTGGGAGCCGTCACGCCGTGCTCCTCCCCGGCGGGGGCGCCGGACCCGTCGAGACGGGCGCGCCGTCGCGCTGCCGGGGGCGCGGATCCGACGCGTCGTACAGGTGACACCGCACGCGGTGCCCCGGCGCCACCTCGCCGAGCAGCGGACGCACGGCGCGGCAGACGTCCATCACGTACGGGCAGCGCGTGGCGTAGGGGCACCCCGGGAGCCGCTCGAAGGGGCTCGGCACGTTGCCCGGAATCGTCGCCAGCCGCTCGCCGCGCCGCGCGAGACTGGGCACCGCCCCGAGGAGCCCGGCGCTGTACGGATGCTTGGGTTCCGCGAACAGCGGCTCGACCGGGGCCTCCTCCACGACCAGCCCCGCGTACATCACCACCACCCTGTGGGCGGTCTCGGCGATCACGCCGAGGTCGTGCGTGATGAGCAGGATCGAGAGCCCCACGTCCTCCTGCAGCCGGTTCAGCAGCTCCAGGATCTGGGCCTGGATCGTCACGTCGAGCGCGGTCGTGGGCTCGTCGGCGATGAGGAGCGCCGGCCGGCAGGCCAGCGCCATCGCGATCATCACGCGCTGGCGCTGGCCGCCCGAGAGGCTGTGGGGGTAGTCGTCCACGCGGCCCTCCGGATTCGGGATCCCCACGCTGCGCAGGAGCTCGATCGTCCGCGCCCGCGCCTCCCGCCGGGAGACCCGCTGGTGCAGCACGATCGCCTCGACGATCTGGTCGCCCACCGTGAACACGGGGTTCAGCGACGACATCGGCTCCTGGAAGATCATCGAGATGCGGTTCCCGCGAATCCCGCGCAGGTCGCGCTCGGGGAGCGCCAGCAGGTCCGCCCCCTCGAACCGCACCTCGCCGCCCGCGATCCGGCCGGGCGGTTGCGGGACGAGCCGCAGGATCGAGAGCGCGGTGACGGACTTGCCGCAGCCGGACTCGCCGACGAGCCCGAGCGTCTCGCGGGAGGCGATCGAGAACGAGACGCCGTCCACGGCGAGGGCCGTCCCCTCCTCGGTGCGGAACTCCGTCCGCAGCTCGCGCACCTCGAGCAGGGGGGGATCCGCGCGGCCGCGGTCGGCGCCGGGCCGGGCGACGGCGTCGGGAGCGTCGGCCGCCACGGCGTCAGCCCCGCAGGCGGGGGTCGAGCGCGTCGCGGGCGGCGTCCCCCAGCAGGTTGAAGCAGACCACCGTGAGGACGATCGCGAGCCCCGGGAAGGTGGCGATCCACCAGGCGTTGATCAGGGCGTCGCGGCCGTTCGCGACCATCGAGCCCCACGAGGCCGTCGGCGGCTGCACGCCCAGCCCCAGGAACGAGAGCGAGGCCTCGAGGAGGATCGTGTTCCCGATCCCCAGCGTCGCGACCACGAGGATCGGCGCCATCGCGTTCGGGAGCACGTGGCGCAGGATGATGCGGGAGTCGGAGAAGCCGAGCGCCCTGGTCGCGAGAACGAACTCCTGCTCGCGCAGCGACAGGAACTGGCCGCGCACGATGCGGCTCGTCTCCATCCAGCCCGTCAGGCCGAGCACGGTGACGATCAGGAAGATCGAGGGCTCGAAGAGCGCGATGACCGCCAGCAGGAGCACGAGCCGGGGAAAGGCGAGCAGCAGGTCCACGAGCCGCATCAGGACCCCGTCGGCCATCCCGCCGAAGTATCCCGCCACGGCGCCGACCAGCGTGCCCAGGGTCACGGCGATCGCGACCGCGATGAACCCGATCGTGAGGCTGATGCGCGCGCCGTAGAGCACGCGGGAGAAGACGTCGCGGCCGAACTTGTCGGTGCCCATCGGGTGCTCCCCCGACGGCTCCAGGTAGCGCGTGCGGACGATGTCCTCCTGCGCGTCGGGATCGTACGGCGCGAGGAACGGCGTGAGCAGCGTGGCCAGGTAGATGAGGGACATCACCACCAGGCCCGCCATCGCGAGCCGGTTGCGGCGGAAGCGCCGGCCGGCCACCGACCACAGCCCGACGCCGAGCGCGCGCCGGCGCCCGAGGCCGCGCCACGCGCCGGCCACCGCGGTCGTCCAGACCAGGCCCAGCAGGAGCAGGAGCGATCCCGCGGCGATCCGGGCGTCGAGATCGGCGCCGGCCCGGAGCGCGGCGCGGACGTCCGGGCGCAGCCACGTCAGGAGCCCGAGCCCGAGGCCCCACGTCAGGAGGAGACCGAGCCCCGCCGCGACGCGGCCCGCGAGGAGATGGGCGGACCCGGGCAGCAGAGCCGAGACGGCCACCGCGGGGCCCCGCGCCAGCCCGCGCCCGCGGCTCCGCGCGGCGGCCGGCGCCGCCCCGGGGTCCTCGGGGGCGGCGTCGGCGGGCGGCTCGTCCGGCGGCAGCAGGCCCCGCCCGGCCGGACCCGGCAGCGCGGCGTCGTGCGCGGTCACGACCGCTCGTACCGGATGCGCGGGTCCACGACGGCGTAGAGGACGTCCGCGAGCAGGTTGCCGAGCACGACGAACACGGCGAACAGGAACGTGGACGCCATCACCAGCGGGTAGTCGCGCTGGAAGATGGCGGTCACGATGACCCGTCCCATCCCCGGCCAGGCGAAGATCGTCTCGACGAGCACGGCGCCCCCGAGGAGGAACGGCAGGTAGAGCCCGAGCAGCGTGACGACGGGGATCAGCGCGTTCCTCAGCGCGTGCTTGAACACGACCGTGCGCTCGGGGAGCCCCTTCGCGCGCGCGGTGCGCACGTAGTCCTGGCGGATCACCTCGAGCAGGCCGCCGCGGGCGTAGCGCGCGACGCCCGCCGCCGCGCCGATGCCCAGTGCCGTCGCCGGCATCGCCAGGTGCTCGACCCGGTCGAGGAGCCGCTCGAGCGGGCCCAGCGACTCGTAGCCCACCGAGGTCATCCCCGACGCCGGCAGGACCTGGAGCTTGTACGCGAAGACCAGCATCAGCATCAGCGCGAACCAGAACGACGGCATCGAATAGAAGAAGAACGACAGGATCGTCGCCGCGTGGTCGGCGGGGGAGTACTGCCGGACGGCCTGCACGGTGCCGACGAGGACCCCGACCGCGAACAGGATGACGAGGGAGACGGCCGAGAGGACCAGCGTGTTGGGCACCGCGTCGCGGAGCACGTCGATCACCGGACGGTGCTGCCCGAACGAGTACCCGAAGTCCCCGCGTACGAAGGCGCCGAGCCAGCGCAGGTACTGCTCGTGGAGCGGCCGGTCGAGCCCGAAGTTCCGCCGCATCTGCTCGAGCACCCGCGGGTCCACGTCCGGGCTGAAGTAGATCGAGGTCGGATCCCCGGGCGCGAGGTGCAGGATCGCGAAGATCAGCGTCGCGACCCCGAGCAGGAGCGGGACCGCGAGCAGCAGCCGGCGGACGATGAAGACGGTCACGGGACCCGGTACGCGACGCTCAGGGGAGCCGCCGGGGGGCGGCGCGCCGCCGCTCTCGGGGGTGGATCGTCACGCGCCGGCCGGGCTCAGAAGCGCTGCAGCTCGGCGGGCACCCACCACTCCTGGAGGTTGTACTGCCAGCCGTAGGGGTTCATCTCGACGCCGCGGAAGCGGCGGTCGAGCGCGTGCACGTCGTACTGGTGGAACAGGAACGTGTAGCCCGCGTCGTCGGCGATGATCTGCTGCGCCCGGCTCCACAGCGGTCGCGCGGCGTCGGGGTCGAGGGTCACGGCCGCCGAGTCGATGAGCGAGTCCACGGCGGGGTTCGAGTACGAGATGAAATTGAACTGATCGTCGATCGCGTCCGTGTGCCACAGGGTCGCGAGGTCCACCTTGATCTGGACGTTCCAGCCGGCGACCGCCGCCTGGAAGTTCTTCCCCGTCAGGCGCTCCTGGAACGACACGAACTCCAGGCCGCGCGGCCGCACGTCCACCCCGATCTCCCGCAGCTGGCTCTGCACGGCCACCGCGATGTCCATCCGCATCGTGTTGTCGGCGTTCGTCACGAGCTCGAAGCGTAGCGGACGACCGTCGCGGTCGCGGATGCCGTCCCCGTCGGTGTCGCGCCAGCCGGCCTCGTCCAGGAGCCTCCCCGCCGCGGCGGGATCGTGCGGGAGGCCGCGGAGGCCGGGGTCGTAGGCCCACAGGATCTTGAGGAAGGGTCCCTGCAGGACGTCGCCCCGCCCGTAGAGCAGCGCGTCCACGAGACCCTGCCGGTCGATCGCCATCGTGAGGGCGCGGCGGACCCGCCGGTCGGCGAACAGGGGATCGTCCAGGTTCCACGCGATGTACGTGTATCTCCGCCCCGGGAAGGCGTGCAGGACGAGGTCGCGGTCGGCCTCGAGCTCCGGCACGTAGTTGGGGAGCACCGCCACCACCAGGTCCACGTCGCCGTTGGCGATCTGCGTCACGAGCGACGTCCAGTCGGGGATGATCCGCCAGATGACCCCGTCCAGGTGCGGACGGCCCCGGAAGAAGTTCTCGTACGCGGCGAGCTCGACCGACTGCTGCGGCACCCAGCTCACGAAGCGGAAGGGCCCGTTCCCCACCGGGTTGCGGCTGAAGGGATGCTCGGCCAGCCGTGCGGGGTCGACGCCCTCCAGCAGGTGGCGCGGCAGGGGCCGGCAGACGACCGCGTCCATCAGCTGGTAGGGGTAGCGCTCCGTGAAGTCGAAACGGACGGTGAGCGAGTCCACCGCCACGACGTCGCGGATGCGGTCCAGCCAGCGGACCGCCGAGTACGGGACCCGCTGGTCCTTGCAGAGCCCCACGGCGAAGACCACGTCCTCCGCCGTCAGCGGGCGCCCGTCGTGCCAGGTGACCCCGGGGTGCAGCCGGAACGTGATGCTCAGGCTGTCGTCTCCGAACGCCCACTCGTCGGCGAGGCCGGGGCGGAACGTGAGGAAGTCGGGGTTGGCCTGGGCGAGGGGCCAGAACACCTGGTCGGCCACGTCCTGGGCCGTGACGGTCGTCAGGATCAGCGGGTTCAGGCCGTCCACGTCGGCGGGGGTGCCCACGACGAGCTTGTCGCCGTCGACGGGCGGTCCTGCGTCACCCTCGGCAGGCGCCCCACGCTCGTCGCGGCCCCCGCACGCCGCGGCTCCCAGCAGCGCGGCCAGTCCGACGGCGCGGAACGCGGCGCGCACCGCGCTGCGCCGCGCTCGCCGACCCGCGGGCTCGGGTCCCCCGGGACCCGGGGCGGCGCCTCCGTCGCGGTCGAGCTCCGCCGCACCGGGCGAGCGTTCATTCACCGGTCACCCACCAGCGCCGCACGTCGAAGAGGTGGCTGCGGACGTCGGACTCGACGCCCTGCAGCCGCCGCGAGAGGCCGAGCCGCTCCTCGGCGGTGTAGAGCCAGGTGTACGGCTGCTCGCGGTGCAGGATGCGCTGGAACGCGCTCCACACCGGCCTCGCCTGCTCGCGATCGGTGAGCGACGTGCCGAGATCGATCAGGCTGTCCGCCTCGGGGTTCGCGAAGGAGACCATGTTGTAGGGTCCCTCCACGGTCTCGCTGTGGAAGAGGTCGCGCGGCTCGTAGCGGAAGTCCGGCACCCACCCCGAGAGCCAGGCCTCGAAGTCCTTCCTCTTCGTCTGGTCGAGCAGCACGGTCCACTCGCGCGTCCGAGCCTGCGCCGAGACGCCGATCTTGGCCAGGTCGGCCTTGACGATCACGAGGATGTCCTCGCGAAGGTCGTTGCCCTCGTTCGTGACGAGCACGAAGTCGAAGCGGCGCCCGTCCTGGTCCAGCACGCCGTCGCCGTCGCTGTCGCTCCACCCCTGCTCCGCCAGCAGCTGCTTCGCGCGCTCGGGATCGTAGGGCAGGGCCTGGATCGTGGTGTCCCGCGCCCACGAGTCCCGGAACGCGTGCGTCACGCCCACGTCGCCGTAGCCGTAGAGCAGGGCGTCCACGATCTCGGCCCGGTCGATCGCGAGCGTCATCGCCGTCCGTTCCTCGGCCGTGTCGAAGAACGGCAGCCGCGAGTTCCAGGCGATGTAGACGTACGTGCGGTCCGGATACGTCAGCAGCCGCGCGCGGTCGCTCGCCTCCACCCGCGCCGCGTCCTGCGGCGGCACCGCGCGCATGAGGTCGATCTCGCCGTTCAGCAGCATCGTGACCTGCGTGGTCTGCTCCGGGATCACCCGGTGCACGACCCGGTCCAGGTACGGACGCCCGCCGAGGGACGGCGCGAAGTCGTCGTTCGCCTCGAAGACGATCTCCTCGCCGGCCTTCCAGCGGACGAACCGGAAGGGGCCGTTGCCCACCGGGTTCCGGTTGAACGACGCGTTCTTCATCTCCGCCGGCGGGACGGAGCCGAGCAGGTGCTTCGGCATGATCGGCATCAGCGCCAGGCCCTCAACCTGCTCGGAGAAGGGCTGGGTGAAGCGGAAGCGGATCGTGTACGGGTCGAGCACGTCCGCGCCCGCGTAGTACTCGAACGTCGCGACGTTGGCGTAGGCGATCTCGGGGATGATCGCCGTCTCGTAGGTGAACTTGACGTCCTCCGCGGTGGTCGGCGTCCCGTCGTGCCAGCGCACGTCCTTCCGCAGCCGGTAGGTCACGCTGCGGCCGTCCTCGGCCAGCTCCCAGCTCTCGGCGAGGTACGGCTGGACCTCCAGGTCCTCGTCGTACTGCACGAGCGTCATGAAGAGCTCCTGCCGCATCGCCTCGTGCGTGTCGTTGTCCACGCCGACGAACTCGTTGAGGGCGTCGAAGTCCGAGATCTCGGCCACCACCAGCGTGCCGCCGCGGCGGGGCTCGCCCTCCGCGGCCTCGCCGCCGGCCCGCGGCTCGCCGCCGCCGCCGCAGCCGGCGACGGCCAGACTCAGGATGAGGAGCACGGATCGAACCTGCACGGGACGGACCTCCTTCGGATGCGAGAGCGACTGGCGGCGCTGCGGCGCGGACGCGGCCGCGCCCCGCCCCGGCGGATGAGCTAGACCCGCAGCAGGAACGCCTCGGTGCCGTAGCGTTCGCGAACGAGGCACGCGATCCGCGCCTCCTCATCCGGCGCGAGCGGCGCCGGCTCGAACCGGACTCCCAGCTCCGCGGCGAACCCGGCCGCGACGGCGTCCGAGGCGTCCACGTGCGAGATCTCGCGGCCGGCCGCGCGCTCGAGGTCCGCCGCCACGCGCGCGCCGGGCGCGTCCCCCTCCGGCGCCTCAGGCGACCGCGCGCCCGGAGGCGCGTCGGCGGCCCGTCCCGGCGTCGTGTCCTCGAGGGCGATCAGGGCGTCCGCGGCCTCGGCCCCGCCGGCGAGCGGGATCGAGCCGTGCTGGAGGAGCGCCGCGCCCAGCCGCCGCTGCGCGCTGCCCACGAGCTTCCGGCCGCGCCAGGCGACCTCGGATTCCCCGAGGGCGCGGAAACAGATCGCAGCTCTCCGCGCGCCCGGGGAAGCGGCCGCCGCGGCGTCCGCGGCCGCGCCCGCTCCGCCCACCTGGAGGTCCTCGATCCCGAGCCGCGCCAGTCCCCGCGCCAGCGCCCGGTGGATCGCGGCGCAGGCTTCGCGGGGCCGAAGACCCCGGCCGCGTCCCGCCGGAAGGGCCACCGAGTAGGTCAGCTCGCGGGCGTGCAGGACCGCGCCGCCGCCCGTCGGCCGCCGGACGACGTCCAGGCCGCGCCGCCGGAGCGCCGCAACCGCCGCCGCGAGGCGGCGGAGGGGCTGCGCGTAGCCCACCGAGACCGCGTGCGGCGACCAGCCGTACAGGCGCAGCACCGGCCCGGCGCCGCGGGCCGCGGCTTCGGCGAGCGCGTGGTCGCACGCCATGTTCCAGGTGCCGGGCCGATCGGGGGTGAGCAGCAGCCGCCAGACGGTCGCCGTCACGGCGAGCCGGCCGCGGCGGTCCCGGACCCGGTCGCGCCGCCCCCGTCCGCGCCGGGCGGGGAGGCGCCGCCGCGCGCCCGCGGCCCGGCGCCGGGCGCGCCGCCGGGCGGCGTCCAGCGGACGTCGAGCTCGCGGCCCGCGCGACCCTCGTCGATGCGCCGCACCGGCGTGGTGTGGGGCGCCGTGCGGACGCGCTCGGGATCCTCCGCGGCTTCCCGATCGATGTCGCGCAGGGCGGCGACGAAGGCGTCCAGCTCGGGCAGCGACTCGGTCTCGGTGGGCTCGATCATCAGGGCCTCCGAGACGATCAGCGGGAAGTACGTGGTCGGCGCGTGAAAGCCGTGGTCGAGGAGCCGCTTCGCCACGTCGAGGGCCTTCACGCCGCGGGCCTTCTGCCGGTCCGCGCTGAAGACGACCTCGTGGAGGCAGGCGGGACCGTACGGGAGGTCGTACACGTCCTGCAGCCCGTGGCGCACGTAGTTCGCGTTGAGGATCGCGGTCTCCGAGACGTTCCGGAGCCCCTCGGCGCCGTGCATCCGGATGTAGGTCCAGGCGCGGACGTGCATCCCGACGTTGCCGAAGAAACCGTGCACGCGGCCGATCGACCGCGGGCGGTCGCCGTCCAGGAACGGGCGCCCCTCGCCGTCTCGCGCGAGCACCGGCCGCGGCAGGAAGGGCTCGAGGTGCCGCCGCACCGCGACGGGTCCCGAGCCCGGGCCCCCGCCGCCGTGCGGGGTGGAGAAGGTCTTGTGCAGGTTCAGGTGGCAGACGTCGTATCCCATGTCGGCCGGCCGGGCGATCCCGAGGAGCGCGTTCATGTTCGCCCCGTCCATGTACACCTGCGCGCCGGCTTCGTGGCACATCGCCGTGATGCGCAGGATCTCGCGCTCGAACTTCCCCAGCGTGTTCGGGTTGGTCAGCATCAGGGCCGCGACGTCGGGGCCGAGGTGGCGCGCCAGCTCCTCGGGGTCCACCTGGCCGCGCGCGTTCGACCGCAGCGTCACGACCTCGTAGCCCGCCGTGGCGACGGTCGCCGGATTCGTCCCGTGCGCCGAGTCGGGGATCAGCACGCGGCGCCGCGCGTCGCCGCGCGACTCGTGCCAGGCGCGGATCATCAGGAGGCCCGTGAGCTCGCCCTGCGAGCCCGCTGCGGGCTGCAGCGTGATCGCGTCCATCCCCGTGATCTCGCGGAGCATGTCCGCCAGCTCGGCGAGGAGCTCGAGGGCGCCGGGGAAGGTCGACGGATCCTGCGCCGGGTGGAGCGCCGCGAACCCGGGCAGCCGCGCGGCGTCCTCGTTGACCTTCGGGTTGTACTTCATCGTGCAGGAGCCGAGCGGGTACAGCCGGCGGTCCACGTGATGGTTCAGGGACGACAGCCGCACGTAGTGGCGCACGACCTCGCCCTCGGCGACCTCCGGCAGCGCCGGCTCCTCGCGGCGCAGGAGCCGTTCCTCGACCACCGACGCCGGATCCACCTCGTCCACCTCGAGCGCGGGGAAGGTCACGCCCACGACGCCCGGCCGGGAGACCTCGAAGATCGTGCGGCCGGCGGGCGGCGTGCGGAGCGCGCGTCCGCTCACGGCGCGACCGGCTCCGCGTCCCCCGCCCACGCCCGGGCGAGGCGGGCCTCCGCGTCGCGCGCGCCGGCCTCGTCGCCCTGCGCCCGCAGACTCCGCGCGAGCCCATGCAGGGACCAGCCGTTCTCCGGGAAGCGGCGCAGGTCCTCGCGGAACACGGCCGCGGCCTCGGCGGGGCGGCCGGCGCGGAGCAGCAGCTCGCCGAGACGCGGACGCACCGGCTCGGCCCAGTCGGGCGGCTCCATGTAGGGAATCGCGTCCTCGAGCGCCACGGCCCGGCGCAGGGTCGGGATCGCCCGCTCGAGGTCGCCGCCGCGGGCTTCGAGATCGGCCTGCAGGACGGCAGCCGCCACGCCCAGCACCTGCCGCCCCTGCGCGGCGCCGCCGAGCAGCTGACCCTCGGGGTACGCCTCCGCCGCGGCGGCCACGGCCGCGGCCTCGGCCTGCGCCTCATCGAGACTGCCGGTCGCCGCGAGCGCCCGCCCGCGCGCGTAGCGCCACAGCGCGTGCGCCCCGGCGAGGTCCGCCGGCGGCGCGGGCTCGCGAAGCACCTCCTCCCAGCGGCCGAAGCGCGCGAGCGTGAGAGCCGGGAGCGGGACCCAGCTCTGGAGCGGCGGGAAGGCCCGCGCGCGGTCGAGCGGGAGCAGCGCCGCCGTCTCCCGCGCCCACCGCACCGCGCGCTCGCGGTCGCCCATCATCGACGCCGCGAACGAGAGGAAGTGCACGTTGTGGGGCACGTAGAGCGCGGGGTAGAAGCCGTCCGGCGCGGCGGCCTCGACGTACGCGTGGTCCACGGCCGCGGCCCGGACGTTCCCCTCGATCGCGTCGGCCCAGCGGCCGAGGCGCAGGTAGAGGTGGGTGGGCATGTGCACGAGGTGGCCGGCCCCCGGCGTGTTCACGGGGATCCGCTCCGCGCACGGCAGCGCCTTCTCCGGCGTCGGGACCTCCACGGCGTGGAT
>DATBJZ010000033.1:0-14795 GCA_036556125.1 Gemmatimonadota bacterium
GAAGCCGCCGCGGCCGCGGCGGCTCAGGGGGCCTCCCGGACCGCGCTGGAGAGCCGCATCGCGGCGGCGCGCGCCTCCCGCACCCGCGGCTGGAGGTCGGGGTCGGCATCCCTCCAGTCGGTGGCGAAACGCTCGTACGCCTCACGCGCGCGGTCGAAGTCGCCGAGCTCCTCGTAGACGCGGCCGAGACGGAGCGTGGCCATCGGGTCGTTGACGAACGCCTCGTACCACCGCCGCGCCTCCGCCCACTGCCCCGTTTGCTCGAGCAGCAGGGCCGCGCGCCAGCGCACGCTCCAGCTCACGCCTCCCCACCAGCCGTGGCCGACGACGTCCCGCGCCGCCCCCTGCAGGTCGGCGACTCCCCGGTCGGGGTCGCCCTGCCGGGCGACGCGCCACCCGTCCAGCGCCGCGGCGGCGCCGCCCATCCTCCTCGCCTCGGAGGAGTCGCCCGACGCGAGCAGGACGGAGGCCGAATCGCGCAACCACGCCGCCTCGCGTTCGGCCTCGTCCCAGCGCCCACGCTGCACGGCATAGAGGCCGTCGAAGAAGACGACGGCCGGATGCTGGGGTTGACCGGCCGGCGGCGGCGGCTCGCTCGCGAGCTGCCGATCCACGAAGTCGGGAGCGACGACGCCGTTCAGCTCCAGCCAGAGGAGCACGTTCCGGCGTAAGCCTGGCGTCCCCGCCGGACCCGAGATCTCGCTCAGCGCGCTCCTGACGAGACCACGGTTCACCCGCGCGAGCACGAGCGGGTTCCTGGCTCCCGGCTGCTCGCTCACCGGACGCTTCACCCACACCGCGTGCAGCGGGTCCTGCACGGCCGCGTAGCGTGGGTTCAGGAGCTGCTCCATCGCGTAGTGCACGGCCTCGTCGGGCACGGTGTCGAGCTCGGTCAGCGCGGCTGTCCGCTCGGCGTCGTTCCCGAACGCGAGCCGCCGCACGAGACTCAGATCGCGCGCGGTCCGGCTGCCCGCCGCCAGCCGCTCGTAGCGCTCCACGAGAGAGGCCGCGCGGCCGGTGTCGCCGTCGGCGATCGCCCCCTCGACCAGGTGCACGTACACGGGCGACATCGAAGGGTCGAGGTCCGCGGCGCGGCGCATCGCGCGCAGCCATTCGGCGCGAGGCTCCAGGACCTGCCCTCCCAGATGGACGAGCGCGTCGGCCAGCTGGAACCAGGCTTCCGCATCGTCCGGGTAGCGCACCGTCGCCTCGCGCAGGAGAGTGAAGGCCTCGGCACGGCCCTGCAGCAGCGCCAGCTCCCCGCGGACCAGCAGGGCCTCGCGCTCGGTCAACCGGTCCGCGAGCCGCGCCGCGCGCGCCACGTACTCCTCGGCGTTGTCGCTGCTCACGTCCTCGGCCCAGCCGTACGCGAACCCCAGCCTCGACATCGCCGCCGCGAACGTGGAGTCCGCCGCAACCGCGGCTTCGTAGGCGGGGATCGCGTCGTCCCAGCGCGACTGACGGTAGAGCGTCTCGCCCTCGAGGTACGCCTTGAGCGCCGGGAGGGACGCCGTCGTGACGCGCGCGAGGTTCACCGCAGGCAGCGCGTCGTCGCCCTTCTGCAGGACCGCCCGGAGCACCTCCACGGTGAGGCGGTCCACGAGCGGCAGGACCTCCTCCGGCGGGCCTTCGACCTGCGCGCTGCCGAGCTGACGTCCGCTCTCGACCTCGTAGACGTCCGCCGAGACGCGCGTGATGGGCCCCACCGCGACGGCCGACCCGACGAGCGCGTACCGCGCGTCCGAGGCCCGGGCCACCCCGAGCATCCCCGGCAGGTCGGCCGGGCGGTCGCCGATCCCCTCCTGCCAACGGGCGAGCACGGTGCGGCTGTCGATCGCCCGGAGCCCGGCGGCGCCGTCCAGGTTCGTGGAGAGGAGGTCCACCATCCCCTCGCGCCAGGCGTCGAGCCCTTCCCCCCGCACCTCGAAGGGGAGGACCGCGATGCCCGGCCCGGCCGTCTCCGCGATCGCGGCGCCGGGTCCGAGACTGCGGCCGCGGTCCTGGACCACGATGTACACGCCGGCCAGCCCGAAGAGCAGCGAGAACGCGAAGACGCCGCCGAGCAGCGATCGCGCCCACGTGAGGTGCGGCAGACGGCCGGCGGCGACCGACTCGCGCACGTCGCCCAGGTCCACCTCCCAGCTGCCCGGCACCTCCTCCGCACGCGCGCGCCCCACGGTCGCCGGATGCGCCTGCACCCAGGCGGTGGCGGTGAGGATGACGAGCCCGACGAGGAGCAGCAGGACGGTGGCCGGCACGAACCAGCGCGGCAGGTCGAAGGACTCCACGAAGAAGCCCGCCACCTGGAGCAGCGCCCAGGACGCCGCCGCGTACACGACGAGGACCCGGACGAGCCGGGCGTCGCGAACGCGGGCCCAGAAGGGGGCGCTCACGCGCGGGGACGTGGCGGGAGGGCGGACATGGACCTGCGAAGATAGGGGGCGCCGGAGGGCGTCGGAAGCCGAGCGGCCGGCGTGCCGCCGGCGGGCGACTCCATCCCCGCAGTACGCTGGGCCGTCTTGTGGCGGGCAGTCGGGTCCCCGAGGATTGCCGGCGTGCCCACCCGCAGCCCGTACCGCGCCGTGCTCCTCGACCTCGAGGGCACTCTCTACGAGCCCGCCGGCGCCGTGCCGGGCGCGGCGGAAGCCGTGGCGGCGCTGCGCGCCGCCGCGCTTCACGTCCGGTTCGTGACGAACGCGACGCGCCGGTCGCGCGCCGGTCTGCGGGAGCGGCTCCGCTCGGTCGGGATCGAGGCCGCGGACGAGGAGCTCGTCACCGCGGTCGGCGCAGCGGCCGCCTGGTGCCGCGAGGCGGGGACCCGGCGCGTCCTCCCGCTCCTCCTGCGGGATGTCTGCGAGGACCTGACGGGATTCGAGCTGGTGACGCCGGATTCCCCGGAGGCCGAGGAACGTCCACGGGGGACCGACGAGGCCGTCGTCGTGGGCGACCTCGGACCGGACTGGTCGTTCGAGGCGCTGAACCGGGCGTTCAGGTGGGTCCTGGACGGAGCGGCGCTCGTGGCGTGCCAGCGGAACCGCTACTGGAAGGACGTCTCGGGCCTCGTTCTCGACGCCGGTCCCTTCGTCGCGGCCCTCGAGTACGCCGCCGGCCGGGAGGCCGTCCTCGTCGGCAAGCCGAGTCCGCTCTTCTTCGGGGCGGCGCTCGCCGGCCTGGACGTCCGGCCGGCCGAAGCCGTGATGGTCGGCGACGACGCCGAATCCGACGCCGGCGGCGCGATCGCCGCCGGACTCGCGGGCTGGCTCGTCCGCACCGGCAAGTACCGCCCGGGTGACGAGTCGCGGACCAATCCCTGGCCCGAGTGCGTGCTCGACTCGGTCGCGGAGCTTCCGGAGGCGCTGGGACTGGCGTAGCACGGCCACAGGGCGATCCCCCCCGGCATCCGGCGTCGGCGGGACGCCGCTACTCGCGCGCCTTCCCCTGCCCTCCCCCCTCGGCCTCGCTCGAGAACCATCGCCGACCCCATCCGGCTGCGGTCGCGTCCAAGCCGCTGACCGGGAATCGGACGGACGAGACGGGCCTGCGCCCGCAGGCCGATCGGCGTCGGTCCGACGTGCCGTATCCGACGCTCACGCCTGACGGTTACCGTGTTCGGGCCGATCCGAGCCGGTCTCCCCAACGCACGTCCGGAGAGCCTCCCCCCCGTGAGCCGACGCGCACTCGCCGTTCTCGCCGTTCTCGCCGTTCTCGGTGCTCTCGCCGCCTGCACGTCGGAGTCCGCGGATCCGATCGCGCCGGGCGCACCCCTGCAGGACACGGGCAGGGACGCGATCGGAGAGCTCTTCCTGCCGGTGCTCGCGTCGGAGTCCATCTCTCAGGTCACGAGCTGCGACGTCCCCGACGTCCCGCCGCAGGACTCGCTGAACGTCTCGATCCGGCAGTACTACGTGGCGAACGGCCAGAAGCTGAAGATGGACGTGTACTGGCCGAAGCCGCAGGGCTGGCGGGGCAGGACGTGGACCGGTCCGCGGCCCATCGTGATGATCATCCATGGCGGCGGCTGGCGCTCCGGCAGCCGAACCGGCTTCCGCGACGAGGCCAGGCTCCTCGCCGGTCAGGGCTACGTCGCCGCCACCATCGATCACCGCGAGGCGTCCGCGGGCGTCAACACGTTCCCCGCCGCCGTCGAGGACGTGCGCTGCGCGGTGCGGTACCTCCGCGCGAACGCGGCCGGCCTCAACGGCGACCCCACGCGCCTCGGCGTGATCGGCGAGTCCTCGGGGGGTCACGTCGCATCGATGCTCGGCGTCGCCGCCGACGTCGCCGGTCTCGACGGATCCTGTCCGATCGCAGGGTCGCCCGCCGTGGACGCGGTCGTGTCCTACTACGGGCCGCAGGACCTGCGCGACGCGGCGATCCTGCCGAACCTGCAGAGCGAGGTCACGAACTTCCTGGGCGCGACCCCCGCGCAGGACCCGGCGAAGGCCGCGCTGGCTTCTCCGATCGTGCACGTGCACGCCGGCGCGCCGCCGTTCCTGTTCCTGCACCGCAACGTGGACAACATCGTTCCGACGCTCCACTCGCAGCGGATGAAGGCGGCGCTGGAGGCGGTGGGCGTTCCGGCGACCCTCGTCCTCCTGAACGAGGCCGGGCACGGCTTCGCGATGTTCAAGGAGCGTCCCAAGTTCCTCGCGACGTCGTGCACGTCGCTTGCGTTTCTCGCGCAGGAGTTGCAACCCTAGCGCGGTCCGGCCGCCGTGCCGGCGGTCACGGACCTGATGGCCCCGACGTGGCCCCCGGGTCATCGCTCCGTGCGCTCCTCGCGCATGCGCCCAGGCGGCGCGCCTGACGGCACGCCGCGACTTCTTCGACCTCCCCTACCCCCGAGGTGCCGATGATCCCTCGCCCAGTGCGGTACCCTTCGGTTTCCTTCGGTCCGCCCGGTTCGCCGCGCGACCAGACGGCGCGTGTCAGGCGCCGCGCAGGCGGCTGGATCGCCGCGCTCTTCGCGCTCGCCGGCTGCGCCGAGGACCCCGCCGGGCCGGGGCCGGACGCGGCGGGCGACCAGGTGCGGAGCGGCGCTCCGTTCCTCGCCGCCCTGGCCGTGGACCCCGTCAGCAGCTGCACCGTCCCGCCCGTCCTCCCAACGGACCAGGTCAACAAGCGCGGCCGCACGTATTACAGCCCGGGCGGCGACGCGCAGAAGCTGTTCGTCGAGTGGCCGAAGAACGCGGGGCCCGGCCTCCGGCCGCTGGTCGTCCTGATCCACGGCGGTAGCTGGCGGTCGGGGAACCCACGGTCGCTGCTGGACGAGGGGCGTCTGCTCGTCGGAGCGGGGTACGTCGTGGCGAGCGTCGGCTACCGCTTCGCGCCGCAGCACACGTTCCCGGCGCAGATCGAGGACGTGCGCTGCGCGATCCGCTACCTGCGGGAGAACGCCGCGACGTACGGGATCGACCCCAGCCGCGTCGCCGCGGTCGGGCAGTCGGCCGGCGGCCACCTCGCCTCGCTGCTCGGGACCGCCGCCGGCGCGTCGGGACTCGACGGAAGCTGTCCCTTCGCCGGCTCCCCGGACGTGGACGGCGTCGTCTCGTTCTACGGCCCGCAGGACCTGACCGACCTCGACCTCTTCACCACGCTCCAGGACGAGGTCGTGGACTTCCTCGGCGGCACGCCCGACTCGGACCCCGATCTGGCCGCCCTCGCCTCGCCCATCGAGCACGTGGACGCCGGCGATCCCCCGTTCCTGCTCCTGCACAAGACCGGCGACAACACCGTGCCGATCGTCCATTCCGAGACCATGGACGACGCGCTGCAGGCGGCCGGCGTGCCCTCGACGTTCATCGAGGTGAACCAGACGGGCCACACCTGGCCGATGTTCAGCACGCGCAGCAAGCACGTCGAGGCGACCTGCACGACGCTCGCGTTCCTCGAGCAGACGCTGAATCCCTGACGGTCTGAACGGCGCGCCGGAAGGCAGCGGGAGTGCGGGTCGCGGGCGAGCCGATGTCGCCTTCGGCGAGCCGGCGAGTCCGCCTTCCGCCCGTGTGTCGCTGACGCGCTAGAAGGGGTAGTTGGCGAAGTGCGCGTCGGCGAACGCCCGTGCTTCGCCGATCGGTCCGTCCGCCCCCTCGAAGAGCCGCCGGTTCGTCCACGCCAGCATCTCGCGGTCGCCCTCCATCCGGACGAAGCGACCTCCGTCGACGGCTGTCCGCGCGGGCACCGGCCCCCGCTCCTTGACCTCGAATCCCTGGCTGCGGTAGAACGCCTCCACCTCGCGGAGGAACGCTTCCGCCGACGCTTCGCTGGGGTACGCGATCATCGTGTACTGGATGGCCACGCCCTCCGGGGAGCGATAACCCGCCACGAGCGCGTCGGTCGCCCCCGCGGCGAGGAGCTGCGGCGCCTCCTCCACGTGCTGCAGGACGTAGACGCCGACGCTCTGCGGCACCCTGGCCCGCAGGGAGCCCTGCGGCCCCGCCTCGGAGCCCCTGCCCCCGGGGCCCGTGTCCGGGCGGTCCTGCCCGAGCCCCGTCGCGAGGGCGGCGGCGAGCAGCAGGGCGGCGCCGGCGACGCGGCCGCGCACGAGGCCGGCGGCAGCCCGGGCCGCGGGTTCGGCCCGCGCGAGGGCCGGGGCGATCACCTTCAGAAAGGCCAGTTCTCGAAGAGGGCCTGCACGAACGCCGCGGCGCCCCCTCCCGGCGCGGCGACGGACGACAGCAGCAGGCGGTCCCAGAACGCGACGATCTCGCCCTGGTCGCTCGAGAGCTGCTGGTAGCGTCCGGTCTCGAGGCCGGCGCCGTCGCGCAGCACGCCGTCCTCCACCGCCGTCATCGTCCCGCCGTCCAGCAGCGCCTGGACCATCACGCCGTACTCGCGCTCGCAGAACTCCAGGGAGGGGCAGGCGGCGAGGAGCAGCACGATCCTGGCGCCGCTCGCGGTCTCGTACCTGGATTGGAGAGCGTCCACGGCGCCGGTCGCGATGATGTCCGGAAGCGGGGCGGTCTCCGTCAGGACGTAGTCGCCCACCCGCTGCGGAACGCGCCCGCGGAGCGACCCCCCGGACCACTCGTGCGGCGGCGGGTCGAGGGCCTCGGAGCCCTGCGCGAGCGCGCCCGGAGCCGCCGCCAGGGCCACGGCGAGCAGGATCCCGGCGGCGCCGGGCGCGCCCGACGAGCGCGCCTCTGCCGGGTGCCGCCCGAGGACTCGACGGCTCTCCAGCGCGGACGCGCGCAGCCGTTCGGCTTCCGCCAGCAGGTCGGCCCGGCGCTCGTCGTCGCTCTCGCCGCGGGCCCGCCGGAGCGTCAGCGCGAGCTGCACCTGGCGGTTGTGGAGCGCGTTCAGCGCAGCCCAGCGTGAGAGCCGTCCGATGAGGAGCTCCCGGAGGTAGAGCGTCTTGCGGCGCCCGGGGGTGCGGAGCAGGTCCAGCTCGGCGGACGTGACCGCGCCGGTTGGAATCTCGCCCGAGAGCTCCTCGACGATCGCGCGGCGCTCGCGTCCGAAGGCCCGACCGGCCACGACCGCCACGAGGGCCAGCGGGAGGAGGAGCGCGACCCAGAGCCTCACCGCACCCGGCATTCCCTCGAGCGACGAGCCGTACGCCAGCACGCGATAGGCGGCGTTCACCGCGACGGCGGTTCCGAGCCCGGCGAGCGCCAGCCCGACGCGCGCGCCGCCGCCGGTGAGCGAAGCCGCCGCCAGACCCGCGCCGCTCACCGCGGTGAAGAGCCCGTGCTTGAGGCCTTCCAGCGCGATGCTCCCGAAGCTGGCCAGGCGCGGGGCCCCGAGAGCGACCATCGACGCCGCGTCCGCCGTCCGGAGCTCGCGCAGCAGCGTCTCCCCCGTTGCGTAACCCAGCCCCGCGGCCACGCCGTACACGATCCCGTCCATCGCGCCGTTGATCTCGGACCAGCCCCGCAGCCGCGCGGCCACGGTGAGTGCGCCGAACGCCACGAGGAGCGCGGCGAACTTTCCGACCTCCTCCGCGACCGCCCCGGGGAGCACGGTCAGGTGCAGGAGGGGCGAGCGGACGAGCAGCGCGACCAGCGCCGCCGAGACGGCGCCGGACAGGAACACGAGGGCGGCGCTCCAGAGCGGCTCCCGTTCGTTGACGTCCACGAACCGGACGATCGCCAGGTACACCACGGCGATGGCGAGCGAGAGCACGAACGCGGAGACGTGCTCGGTCAGCGGCTCCATACGGACCTCTTCCGGGGTGACGTGGGGGGCGCGCTCGGCGGTTCCGCGGCGGACGGCGGCGGGCGTGTCACGGCGACGACGACGGCGCGCCGAGGCGGGCCAGCGCCCGGCGGGCCTCCTCCACGCGCGGCTGGAGCTCCGGATCGGCGTCCCGCCACGCGATCGGCAGCCAGGCATAGAAGTCCCGGGCCGCATCGGGATCGCCGAAGCGCTCGTAGGCCCTGGCGATCCCCTCGGCCGCGACCGACCGGCGCTCGGCGAGGGTGAAGAAATCGAGCGCCAGCCAGGGGCGGCCGCGCTCGAGGGACAGCTCGCCCAGCCAGTACGCGACCGTGGTGTTCAGGCCGGCGCCGGTGTGCAGCGTGCGCGCGTGCACGTCCTCGAGGACGCCGAAGGCCTGGTCGAGCAGGCCGCGGGTGCGCATCGCCTGCGCGCGCAGCGCCTGCTGCCCGCCGGAGGCCAGCGTGAAGCCGTACTGGTCGCCTTCCGCCGAGAACCCGCTGGCGTCGCGCTCGAGGCGCCGGAGCGCGGTGGCGAAGTCGTCCCAGCGCGCCTCGTCCACGGCGGCCGCCCCCATGTAGAAGTTCCGGAAGTCCACGTTCTCCCCGGCCGAGCCCGGAGCCAGGTACCGGTCGAAGGTCGCGCGTGGCAACGCCAGTCCGGCGTTCACGGCGGCATAGGCCAGCTCGGCGCGGTCGAGGGCGCTCAGGCGCCGGTCCTCGAGCACCCGCAGCGCCTGCTGGACCCTTCCGCGGTGGAGGAGGTTCTGGTAGATGAGCGCCGTCCAGAAAGCGGCGTCGTCGGCGTTGACCTCCGGGCGGTCGCGGCGGCGGACCAGGACCTCGCCCTGCACGTCCCACAGGGCGGGGTTGGACAGATAGCCCAGCACCTCGGTCACGTGGACGACCGGCACCGTGTCCAGCGCGGCGAGCGCGGCCGTGCGGGCGGACCCGCTGGTCAGGACCCCGGCCAGGAGGCGCAGCGACGTCTCGCGAGGACCGCCCCGGACCGCGGGAAGGCAGCGCCCGATGCGCCGCGCGTTCTCGGCCTCGGACGGATGCTCCCCGAGCTGGACCTGGAGCAGCCGCACGCACGCGGGACCGTGCAGCGAGTCCAGCGCGACCGCCCGCTGGAGCGCACGCTCCCCGTCGAGAGGCGCGCCGCGGCGGAGGTGCATCTCGCCCAGCCCGTACCACGCCTCGGCGTCACGCGGGCGGTCGGTCACCAGGCGCTCGAGCAGCTGCAGGGATGCGCGATCGTCCTCGTCGTACCCGAGCTGCGCGCGCAGGATGGTGGCGTGGGGCGCGGGGAGGGAATCCGGCAGCCGCTCCGCGCCGGCTCGCCAGCGCGCCAGCGTGTCGGGGGGCAGCGGCGGGACGAGCGGGGCGAGCGTCATCCGCCGGTACGCCGCCATCGAGAGCGACGAGTCCGCCCGGAGCGCCGACCGGTAGGATTCGAGCGCGCCCTCGAAATCGGCCCTGCGGAAGCGGAGCTCGCCCTCGTGGAGCGCGCGCTCGGCCGGCGTCCCGGCAGAGTCGGCTTCGATCCCGGCGCCGGCCCCGCCTCTCCCGGACGTGTCGTTCCCGCCTCCCCCGTCGCGGTCGATGAGCGCGGAGACGACGATGAGCCCGACGAAGACTCCGGCGCCCGCCAGGATTCCCCGGGCGGGCGTGATGCTCTCCAGGATCCGGCGGATGAGGGAAGGGGGCTGGTCGAGCTCGACCTCGGCGGTGCCCTCCGCCGTCAGCGGGTGACTGCGCGCCCACAGCACGCCGCAGATGACGAGCAGCCCCGCCCCGAGGAAGACCAGGACCGTCGGAACGAGCCAGGTCTGGAGCCCGAGCTCCTGGCGCAGCAGCGCGCTGAGCTGGAGGAGAACCCACGAGCCGGCGAAGTAGGAGCCGAGGAGGCGGAGCGAACGGGAATGGCCGAGACGGGAAACCCAGGGGGGAGCGGGCATTCGGGCCGGTCCTGAAGAGTCCGCCGAGGCGAGCCGCGCGGGACGCCGGGGAAGATAGAAGGCGCCGCGCGGGCGGTGAAGGGAGCGCGGGGTCGTGCCTTGACCCTGGACGGGTGCAGGACCTAGCCTCGGTCCGCGTGCCGTGCGGCCGGCCCGCGGGGTCGCCTGTGCGCGGCCGGTCCGCGGTCGCCTGCGCGCGGCCAGTCCGGCGAGGAGCGGCGCCGTTCGGAAACCGGACGCCCGGGGCCTGGCCGATGCACGGCGGGGCGTTCGACAGCCGCGATGCGGCAGCCGGAGCGGCGTCGCGGCCGTCTGCGAGATCGGCCGACGACGTGCGCCGCTGCCGTTCAGCCCGAGATCCGAGGACCCCATGCCGATCTACGAGTACCGGTGCGCCGGCTGCGGCGCCGACTTCGATCAGCTCGTGCGCGCGGACGACACTCCCGCCTGCCCGTGGTGCGAGAGCGAGGACCTGGAGCGGAAGCTCTCCGTCAGCTCGCTCGGAAGCCGCCGCGAAGCGGCGTCCACGTCGCTGCCGCTCGCGAAGGGCGCGGGGGGGTGCTGCGGCGGCGGATGCGGGTGCCACTGATCGGCTGAACCGCCATCCGCCGCCGGCCGGGCTCGAGGCCGATCAGAGCGGCGACCGGTGGCCGGCAGGGGGGAGACGACGTGGCGGAGCCGGACGGCACCATCCTGTGCCTCGCCAGCTACTTCAAGGGCGAGGAGTTCCTCCGGGAGTGCAAGCGCCGGGGCTGGCACGTGCTGCTCCTCACGGAGGAGAAGCTGCGCGACAGCCCCTGGCCGGCCGACGGCGTGGACGAGATCCTCGCGATGCCGGACCTCCGCCGGACGGCGGACGTGGTGAAGGGCGTGAGCTGGCTCGTCCGCTCCCGCGCCGTGGACCGCATCGTGCCGCTCGACGAGTTCGACCTCGAGACGGCGGCGGCCCTCCGCGAGCACCTGCGGATCCCCGGGATGGGCCAGACGACGGCGCGCTACTTCCGCGACAAGCTCGCCATGCGCGTCCGCGCGCGCGAAGCCGGCTTCGCCGTCCCGGAGTTCACTCCGCTCTTCAACGACGACCAGGTGCGGGCGTTCACCGACCGCGTGCCGCCGCCCTGGCTCGTGAAGCCGCGGTCCTCCGCCGCCGCGATCGGCATCCGGAGGATCGACAGCGCCGCCGCTCTCTGGCCCGTCGTCGAGGAGATCGGTGACGAGCGCTCGTTCCAGCTGCTGGAACGGTTCGTGACCGGCGACGTGTACCACGTCGACTCGATCGTCGAGGACGGAACGGTCCTCTTCGCCGCCGCCTTCCGCTACGGGCAGCCCCCGATGGCGGTGGCGCACGAGGGCGGGATCTTCACGACGCGAATGCTCGAGCGCGGCTCCGAGGACGAGCGCAGGCTCCAGGCCCTGAACCGCGACCTGCTCCGCGCACTGGGCCTGTTGCGGGGCGTCACCCACGCGGAGTTCATCCGCGCACGCGACGACGGCCGCTTCCACTTCATCGAGACCGCGGCGCGCGTCGGCGGCGCGCACATCGCGGACGTGATCGCCGCCGCGACCGGGGCGAACCTCTGGGCGGAGTGGGCGCGCATCGAGACCGCCACGCCGGCGCGGCCCTACGCGCTTCCCGAGCTTCGGACGGACTACGCGGGGAGCGTGATCTCGCTCGCCCGTCAGGAGCGGCCGGACACGTCGGCGTACGACGATCCCGAGATCGTCTGGCGTCTGGACAAGCGCCACCACGCGGGGCTCATCGTGGCGTCGCCCGACGCGGCGCGAGTGGGCTCGCTCCTGGGGAGCTACGCGCGGCGCTTCGCCGAGGACTTCCTGGCGACGATGCCGGCGCCGGAGAAGCCGACGAGCTGAGGGCTGCCTCGGGCCGCGGGGTCCGCCTCTGCGTCAGGTCCGCGCCGGGACTTCGACCGCTTGACGCAGGGTCTAGGATCAGGACGCACCCGTCCGATCGGAGGCCCGCGGATGACACGATCCCCGACACGTCCGACAGTCCTCGCGAGGTGGGCGTTCGTCGCTCTCCTCGCCGCAACCGCCTCCTCCGCCCTCGCGTCCCAGGAGGTGGTCATCGACTTCGACGACCCGTGCGGCCTGGCCGCCCTCAGCGAGAGGGCGCGGGATGGATCCATCGTCGAGGCTGCCCGGTTCACGTGGGTGACCGGGAGGAACGTTCCCGGCGCGTTCTATCAGGAGGACGGGATGAAGTTCCTCGAGGGCGTCGTCCCGCCCGATCCGGCCCTGGGGCCGATCCCTCAGCCGGAGTACCACCTCGGCTACGAGAACCCGCGGTTGAACGACCCCTTCGTGATGCAGCGGATTCCGAATCCCGAGAACGAGCCCCGGCTCCTGGCTCCCCACACCCGGGGCGCCACGATCCAGATGACGTACGACCCCGACGGCGACGGAGTCCCCGACCCGTTCGACCTGCTCCGGGTGGGCGTCCGGAGCGGCGCGCTGAACGTGGGGGTGAGGACGCGGAGAGGAGCGATCGCGGTCTACAACGACCTGACGGAAGGGTTCACCTGGGGCCTGATCGACGCGAACAACCTGATCCGGGCCACGCTGGAGCTGCCGCCGACCGGCATCGCCACGCACGCCGCGGGGTTCGTGATCGACCACGTCGTCTTCCGGCCGCGGACGCTGCAGCCGCCACCCTGCGTGCGGGCATCCGCCGGCGCGGCCCTCTCAGCTGCGGATGGGCCGCAGGGCGGCGGGCCGCTGTTCGTCGACCCGCCACCGCTGCACCTCTACTTCAGCGACGACGGCCCTGCGCCGATCATCGACGTGAAGCCGCGTGACGAGCTCAACCGCATCGACACGGCGGCGGAATCCCTGCTGCGCGTCGCGCTCGAGACGGTGCGGGGCTTCGACGCCACGAACGTGGACCCGGCGAGCCTCCGGCTGGAACCCGGGGGAGCCGCGCCCCGGCAGTCGCGCCTCGTCGACACCGACGACGACGGAGACCTGGACCTGCTGGCCGTGTTCCTGCTCGCGGAGGTCGAGCTCGAGTGCGGCGACGCGTTCGTGTCGCTCTCGGGGGAGACGGTCCGGGGTCGGCCGTTCGTCGGCCAGGACGCGGTCCAGCTGACGGGGTGCTTGGATCGCTCCAGACCGTAGGCCGCGCACGGCCGGACGCCGGCGGATCTCCACTCGCCGGTTCGAGAACGACTTCGTGTTCGCTGTGCCCGTCTCCGGCAAACCCCACCGGTGAGGTTGCGCAGCCGCCGGTCGGCGCGTCTCCGACTCGGGGCGCAGCCGCGACGACATCCCCGACGGGTGCGGCGATCCATGTCAGGCACCGCGGAGCTCGCGATTGGGCGTACGACGTGTGAGCCCCCGCCCGATCTCGAACATCAACGCGGCGCGGAGCTGCAGGAAGCTGCTGATCACCAGATCGCCGCGCAGGTCGAGGCGCGGCTTCATCGCGTAGTCGGCGCCGAGCCGGGCGCCGAGCTTGACGTCGTTCCGTCCGTCCTCGTGCGCGTAGAGGAAGAGCGGCTGCACGTAGGGAATCAGCGACTGCCGGACGCCGGTGGCGACCCCGAAGCTCGGGCCACCCGTCAGCCGGACGGCATTCCCCTCACCGAAGAAGACGTCGATCTGGCCCTGCATCGCCGGGAGCACCCGGCCCGGTCCGACGTCGGAGAGGAACGCGCGGACGCCGCCGCTCAGCACCGCGTTCGTGCTCGTCACGTCGGGATCCTCGACGCCGATCGCCAGGCGCACGTCCGTCTCGCTCCCCACGGGAGACTGGAAGGCGGCGCTCAGGCTGATGCGATCGTCCGCGAGGATGAGCTCGGGGCCGAACTCCAGCCCCGTCGAGAGACGAGGGGCGTACTGCGCCTCCGCAGCCGCTGCGCAGAGCGCGCACAGGCACAGGACCAGGATCGAGGAGGAGCGGTGCATGCAGGGGGTCGGGGCAGGCGAGAGAGACGGGTGACCGAGGGCCGGCTGGACGAGGACGCAGGGGGATCACGCCCCAAACGCAGAGGGCCCCGTTCTCTCGAACGGGGCCTCCGCTTCAGAAAACTCCCGGCGGCGTCCTACTCTCCCACACCCTCTCGAGTGCAGTACCATCAGCGCTGAGGGGCTTAACTGCCGTGTTCGGAATGGGAACGGGTGTTTCCCCCTCGCCATGGCCACCGGAAAGTCCGGTTCGCCGGATGGATCCGGCGCTATGTCAAAGTTTGAAAACGCGAAGTCTGTCGAGGCACGAAGCTGGCTTCCCTCGAGGGAAGTCCCGGCCTCCTCTGTCGGGACCGGACGCAGTCCGGCCCCTGCAAAAAAGGATGGCCAAGCCTCACGGCTCATTAGTACCGGTCGGCTGAAGCGGTTGCCCGCCTTACACCTCCGGCCTATTACCAGGTCGTCTTCCTGGTGCCTTCAGGCGGCTTGCGCCGCGGGAGATCTCATCTCGGGGGGAGCTTCCCACTTAGATGCTTTCAGCGGTTATCTCGTCCGAACTTAGCTACCCTGCGCTGCTCCTGGCGGAACAACAGGTACACCAGAGGTTCGTCCGACCCGGTCCTCTCGTACTAGGGTCAGGGCCCCTCAAATCTCCTGCGCCCACGGTGGATACGGACCGAACTGTCTCACGACGTTCTAAACCCAGCTCGCGTACCGCTTTAATTGGCGAACAGCCAAACCCTTGGGACCTTCT
>DATBJZ010000034.1:0-15749 GCA_036556125.1 Gemmatimonadota bacterium
CAGCGCGAGCGCGGGCGGGAAGATCGCGAGGCCCAGGAACGAGTGGGTGAGCCCGCGATGCCAGAGGAGGTAGGCCTCGCTGCTCAGGAAGCCGAGGACCAGGTCGGCGTCGGGGAAGTTGGCCGCGAGGACGACGAGCGCGGTCTCCCAGCGACCGAGCCGCCGCGCCGCCGCGCTCAACGCCGCGGTTCGCTGCGGGACGTCCCCGTCCGGCGCGTCCGCCGCGCCGGGCCGGTCCGGATCGGGCGCGGGATGGCGGGGCGGATGCGGGATCTCGCGCGACGCGGCGCGACCCAGCGCCCATCCCGCGAGCGAATGGCAGAGGTTGTCCAGCGGCGGCGGCCCGTCAGGCCTCGAGCAGCCGCCGCAGCTCGGCGCCGAAGCGGTCGATCGCGATCAGGAACGAGTCGTGCCCCGTGTCCACGTCCACCTCGACGCGCCGCACCGTGCGCCGCGCCGCGCGCAGCGCCGCCTCCAGCTCCGCCTGCTCCCAGGGCGGCGTCAGCAGGTCCGACGTGGCGCCGATGAGGAGCGTGTCGGCGCGGATGCGGGCGACCCCCTCCGCGAACGAACCGCGGCCGCGCCCGAGGTCGTGGCTGTCCATCGCCCACGAGAGCACGAGGTACGTGTTCGCGTCGTACGTGATCGGGTACTTGGCGCCCTGGTAGGCGACGTACGACTCCACCTGGAAGAGCCCTCCGTACGAGAGCGGGTCGCCCTCCTTCCACGAGCGTCCGAAGCGGCGCTCGAACTCCCGCGCCGAGCGGTAGGACAGCGTTCCGATCGCGCGCGCGAGCGAGAGTCCCGCCGCCGGCTGGGCGACCTCGTAGTAGTCGCCCTGCCGCCAGGCCGGATCGTTGAAGACGGCCTTCCGCTGGAGGTGATGGAGCGCGATCGCGAACGGGTAGGTGCGGCCCGAGGCGTTCATCGCGCACACGCCCGCGACCTCGTCGGGGAAGGAAGCCGCGTACTCGAGCGCGATCATCCCGCCCAGCGAGCCGCCGGTCGCGCAGTGCAGGCGCTCCACGCCGAGCGCGCGCACGACCTCGCGCTGGAACGCGGCGATGTCGCGGAGCGTCAGGAACGGGAAGCGCATGCCGTACGGCGCGTCGCGCTCGGGCTCGATCGACGAGGGGCCCGTCGTTCCGTGGCAGCCCCCGAGCACGTTCGAGCAGATGACGAACCAGCGCTCGGTGTCCACCGAGCGGCCGGGGCCGATCATCCCCTCCCACCAGCCGGGATCGTCGTCGGGGTCGTGGGACGCCGCGTGCGAGCTGGGAGAGAGGCCGGTCAGCACGAGGACGGCGTTCGAGCGCCGGTCGTCGAGCCGGCCCCAGGTCTCGTACGCCGCGACGGGGTTGCGCAGCAGGGCCCCCGACTCGAGGCGGAAATCGCCTTCGTGCCGGTGGAAGCGGGCCTGGCGAGGGGGAGGGAGCGGCGCGCCGGGCCAGCGGCCCGTCACGCGGCGAGCCAGCGCAGGAGAGCCGCGGCGAAGGGCTCCGGCTCCTCCACGTGCGGCAGGTCTCCGCTCCTCGCGAAGGCCTCGAGCTCGGTCGTCGGACGCAGCGTGACGAAACCGCCGGCGCCCTCGAAGGGCGCGAGGCGGGCGCGGCGGCCCCAGAGAAGGAGCGTCGGCGGGCGGAGGTCCGGGAACACGCGCTCCACGGGCTCGTCGAGGAGGCCGGCGCGGAACGCCGCCAGCGCCCACGCCGCTCCGGGCTGCCGCGCCTCCGCGTACAGGTCGGCGAGCTCGGCGGAGGTGAGCGCCTCCGGATCCATCCCGAGCCCCTCCTGGAGCCAGCGTGCGAGCGCGGCGCGCCGCGTGCTCGCGTTGTGCGCCGAGAGCCCGAGCACGGGCAGGCGCAGCGTGCGGTGCAGCA
This sequence comes from Gemmatimonadota bacterium, assembly GCA_036556125.1. GTDB lineage: Bacteria > Gemmatimonadota > Gemmatimonadetes > JACCXV01 > JACCXV01 > DATBJZ01. The sequence continues at coordinate 1,881 of DATBJZ010000034.1, forward strand.
GGAACCGGCCCGTCCCGGGCGGCTCGGCGTGGGCGTACACGCCGGTGGGCGAGACGAGCGCCAGGCGCGTCACCGAGTCCGGCCGCTGGAAGGCGGCGTGGACGGCGAAGGCGCCCGAGAGCGACGTCGCGCAGACCGCCGCGGGCTCGCGCACGGCCTCGTCGAGGAAGGCGGCGAGGAGCGCCTCGTAGAGCCGGGGATCGTAGCTGATCCGCGGCCGGTCCGAGAGCCCGAACCCGAGCAGGTCGGGCACGTAGAGCCGGTGCGTCGCCGTGAGGGCCGGAACGACGCGGCTCCACTCGCGCGCGGAGGCTCCCGGATAGATCCCGTGCACGAGCACGAGCGGCGGCCCCTCGCCGTCCACGACGTAGCGGACGTAGCCCTCGGTCCAGGGCAGGTACCGCGGCTCGCCGGGCAGGCCCTCGGGCTGCGGCGGGGCACGGCGGGCGAGACGGGCGTTGAGCGCGGCGGGGACCGCGAGCGCGGCGCCCGCGGCGAGGAGCTTGGGGAGTCGGCGCACGGGGAGTCCTCCGGTGGCTGCAACGGAACGGGCGCGGAGGCTCGCGACCCCCGCGCCCGTGCGCCGGCGAACGCCTGGCGGGTCTAGCGCTTCAGGAAGAAGTCGGCGTTGATCTGGGTGTAGTGCCGGTACTTCTCGGGAACGTCCTCCTCGGCGAAGATCGCGTTCACGGGGCACTCGGGCTCGCACGCCGCGCACTCGATGCACTCGTCGGGGTCGATGAAGTACTGGTCCTCGCCGGGGTGGATGCAGTCCACCGGGCAGACGTCCACGCAGGAGGCGTCCTTGATGCCGATGCACGCTTCGGTGATCACGTACGTCATGCGGTCCTCGCGGCCTGGCGGTGACGGCGGCGGGCGCACCCGCGCGCCGGATGCCCAACATAACAGGCCGCCGTCAGCGCGGACAACCGGCCGCGGCCCCGCAGTCTTGACCCTTCACGGGTTCGGTGGAAGGTTCGACCCTTCCTCCTGAAAGGCCGGCGTCCACGCGGATCCGGCCGTCCCGGGGACCCTCCCCGGCCGTGCTCCGTCCCCGTCCCCGAGGTCGCCGCGCTCCTGATGCCCTCCGCTCGTGGCGCCGCCCGGGACGTGCCCGCCGAGGAGACCGGGGCCGCCCCCGACGACTATCGGACCGCGGGGGTGCTCGACAACCGGGAGATCGGCCTCCCCGGGCTCCTCGACTGGGTCCGCCGCACCCTCGAATTCCGCCCCGAAGACGCGCCGGGACGCCACGTCCTCGACGTCGGATACTTCGCGAACGTCGTGGCCATCGGCGGCGGGAAGGGGCTCGCCCTCACCACCGACGGAGTCGGCACGAAGGTGCTGGTGGCGGAGCAGATGGACCGCTACGACACGATCGGGATCGACTGCGTCGCGATGAACGTGAACGACCTGCTGTGCGTCGGGGCCGAGCCCGTCACCATGCTGGACTACGTCGCGGTCGAGCGGGCCCGTCCCGAGGTGCTCGCCGCGCTCGGCAAGGGGCTCCACGAGGGCGCGCGCCAGGCGGGCGTGAGCATCGTGGGCGGCGAGATCTCGCAGATGCGGGACAGCTTGCGCGGCGTGCGGGAGGGGGGCGGCCTCGACCTCGTGGGGATGGGCGTCGGCCTCGTGGACCTGGACCGGATCCTGGACGGCTCGGCGGTGCGCCCGGGCGACCTGGTCGTCGGCTGGGCGAGCAGCGGCATCCACTCGAACGGCCTCACGCTCGCGCGGGCGGCGCTCTCCGAGGGCGGCCGGCTCCCGGTCGAGCGGACGATCCCGGAGCTCGGCCGGGCGCTCGGGGAGGAGCTGCTCGAGCCGACGCGGATCTACGTGAAGCCGGTGCTGGAGCTCCTCGGCGCGGGGGTTCCGGTCCGGGCGCTGATCCACGTCACCGGTGACGGGCTCCTGAACCTCTCGCGCGTGCGCGCTCCGGTCGGCTTCGAGATCACGGCCCACCCCGATCCCCCACCCATCTTCCGGCTGATCCAGCGGGGCGGCGGCGTCGCCACGGCGGAGATGGTCCGCGTCTTCAACATGGGCGTGGGGTTCTGCGTGCTGGTCCCCGACGAGGCCCGCGCGGTTGCGGCCGTGCGCGACGCCGGCGTCCGGCACGGGATCCAGAGCTGGGTGCTCGGCCGGGCCGTCGCCGACGACCGGCGGCGCGTGCGGCTCCGGGCGCTGGGGCTGGTCGGCGAGGGGGACGCGTTCGTCACGGACCCCGCGCAGGCGAGCCGGGCTGCGCCGATCACGAGCTGAGCGCCCGGCGATGACCTTCGTCCACCTCCACACGCACTCCGAGTTCTCGCTCCTCGACGGGGCCAACCGGATCCCCGACCTGGTGTCGAGCGCGAAGGCGCTGGGGATGCCCGCGCTCGCGCTCACCGACCACGGCAACCTCTTCGCGGCGGTCCGCTTCTACGACGCGTGCCGCGAGGCCGGGATCCGCCCGCTGCTCGGCTTCGAGGCCTACGTCGCTCCGGGCAGCCGCAGGTCGCGCGAGGGGCGGATGGGGAACTACCACCACCTCCTGCTCCTGGCGGAGAACCTCGACGGCTGGCGGAACCTCCTTCGTCTCTCCTCGCTCGGCTATCTCGAGGGCTTCTACTACCGGCCGCGGATCGACAAGGATGCGCTGCGGGAGCACGCGCGCGGCCTCATCGCGACCAGCGCCTGCCTCAAGGGCGAGGTCGCGGGCCGGCTCCTCGAGGACGACTGGGCGCGGGCGCGCGCCGCCGCGGGGGAGCTCGCGTCGATCTTCGGCGAGCGGAGCTTCTTCATCGAGGTCCAGGACCACGGCCTGCCGGAGCAGGCGAAGGTCCGCGAGGGGCTGCGGCAGATCGCGCGCGAGCTCGGGCTCGGCCTCGTCGCCACGAACGACGTGCACTACCACCGGCGCGAGGACGCGCCCGCGCACGACGTCCTGCTCTGCATCCAGACCGGGAAGACGCTCGACGAGGAGTCCCGGATGCGCTTCCACTCGGACGAGTTCTGGTTCAAGGGACCGGCCGAGATGGCGGCGCGATTCGCCGACGTCCCCGAGGCGCTCGCCAACACGGTGGCGATCGCCGAGCGCTGCGAGGTGGAGCTGGAGTTCAAGACCCGGCTCCCGGCCTTCCCGCTGCCGCCGGACGCCGTGTCCGCCGACGAGCTCCTGGAGCGCGAGGCCCGCGCGGGCGTGCGCGAGCGGTTCGCGGAGGTCACGGCGGAGGTGTCCGAGCGGCTCGAGTACGAGCTCGACGTCATCCGCCGCACGGGCTACAGCGGCTACTTCCTGATCGTCGCCGACTTCATGCGCGCCGCCCGCGAGCGGGGCATCCCCGTGGGACCGGGACGCGGCTCGGTGGGCGGGAGCCTCGTGGCCTACGCGCTGCGCATCACCGACCTCGACCCGCTCCGCTGGGGGCTGATCTTCGAGCGCTTCCTGAATCCCGAGCGGATCTCGATGCCCGACATCGACATCGACTTCTGCTGGGAACGCCGCGGCGAGGTGATCCAGTACGTCAAGGAGAAGTACGGCGAATCCAACGTCGCCCAGATCATCACGTTCGGGACGATGAAGGCGCGGGCGGCCGTGCGGGACGTCGCCCGCGTCCTGCAGGTGCCGCTCGCCGAGGCCGACCACGTCGCCAAGCTGATCCCGAACGCGCCGGGGTTCTCGATGCCGATCGAGGAGGCGATCGAGAAGGTCCCCGAGATCCGGAACCTCTACGAGAGCGGGGGCCTGCCGCGGCGGCTGCTCGAGAGCTCCCGCGCTCTGGAGGGGCTGTCGCGCCACGCCTCGGTGCACGCCGCGGGCATCGTGATCACGCCGACCGAGCTCTGGAACTACGTGCCGCTCTACCGGTCGGAGCACTCGGAGCTCACGACCCAGTGGGACATGGTCGCCGTCGAGCGCGCCGGGCTCCTCAAGATGGACTTCCTGGGGCTCAAGACCCTGACGGTCCTGCGCGACGTCGTCGAGGACCTCAGGGAGGCCGCGGGGATCGAGCTGGACCTCGAGGCGATCCCCGAGGACGACCCGGCCACGATGAAGATGCTCGGCGAGGGTCGCACCGAGGGCGTGTTCCAGTTCGAGGGGAACGTGCCGACCGACGTCCTGCGCCGGATGAAGCCGGACTCGTTCGAGGACCTGGTCGCGGTGAACGCGCTCATCCGGCCGGGTCCGCTCGACTCGGGGATGACCGACGCCTTCATCCGCCGCAAACGCGGCCACGAGCCGATCCGCTACCCGCATCCGGACCTCGAGCCGCTCCTCCGCCACACCTACGGCGTCATCACCTACCAGGAGGACGTCCTCAAGATCGCGCAGGTGATGGCCGGCTTCACGCTCGGCGAGGCCGACGTGATGCGGAAGGCGATGGGGAAGAAGATCCAGGCGCTGATCGACGAGCAGTGCGCGAAGTTCATCCGCGGCGCGGTCGCGCGCGGCTACGACGAGCGCACCGCCCGCGAGGTCGCGGACCAGCTCACCACGTTCGGCCGCTACGGCTTCAACCGCGCGCACGCGGTGGGGTACACCGTGCTCTCCTACCGCACGGCGTACCTCAAGTGCCACTACCCGCGCTCGTTCTTCGCGGCGCTCCTCACGTCCGAGATGGGGAACACCGACAAGATCGTGCGCTGGCTCGCGACCTGCCGTGCGATGGACGTCGAGGTGCTGCCGCCGGACGTCAACGAGTCGCGCCTGCGCTTCACCGCGGTGCCGGGCGGCATCCGTTTCGGTCTCGGCGCGGTGAAGAACGTGGGGCACGGCGCGGTCGAGGCGATCCTCGCGGCGCGGGCCGAGGGCGGTCCGTTCCGCAGCCTGTTCGACCTCTGCGAGCGCGTGGACCTGCGGGTCGTGAACCGACGCGTGCTGGAATGCCTGGTGATGTCCGGCGCGCTCGACTCCCTCGGCGGCCACCGGGCGCAGCTCTGTGCGGCGCTCGACACGGCGCTGGCGCACGGACAGCGTCACCAGGACGAGCGCCGGGCGGGGCAGTTCACGCTGTTCGGAGGCGGCTTCGGCGGGGACACGGATGCGACGAACGGCCGCGGGCCGGGTGGCGGGCCGGCGGTCCCCGGCGCAGAGCCCGCCGTTCTGGTCGGCGGCTCGTCGGGCGCGGGCGTCGCCGGCGATGCCGGGGGCAGCGGCGGAGGCGCGCCGGCGCCGGCAGGCGCACCGCCGGACGGAGGCGCGACGCCCCCCCTCCCCGAGGTGCCGCGCTGGTCGGGCCAGGAGCAGCTCGCGAAGGAGAAGGAGCTCATCGGGTTCTACGTCTCGGGCCATCCGCTGGACCGGTTCCGGCCGCTCATCCGCCACGTCCGCGCGAGCGACACGTCCCGCCTGCCGGACCTCGCGCAGGTCGCGGGCACCGGCGCGCCCGTGGACGTGACGCTGGCTGGAACGATCACCGCCGTCCGCGTGCTGCGCGACCGGAAGGGCAACCCGATGGCGTTCGCGACGCTCGAGGACTTCGCGGGCACCGTGGAGTGCATCCTCTTCAGCGAGGCGTACGCGGCGGCCCGCGAGCTCCTGGGCTCGGACCGCCCCGTGCTCCTCCGGGGCACGCTCTCGACGCGGGGCGAGGACGACCTCAAGGTGGTCGTGTCGCGGCTGGTGCCGGTCGAGGCGGCCGCGCGCGCGCTCGAGATCCGGCTCCCCCGTTCGCGGCTCGAGACCGAGCCCGGGCTGCTCGACGAGCTGCGCCGGATGATGGTGGCGCACGGGGGCACCACGCCCGTGACGGTCTGCATCACGGGAGACGAGGGCGAGGAGATGTGCGTTCGCTCCCGCACCGTGGCCGTGGCGCTCGGGGCGGGGCTCCTCCAGGACCTCGAGGCGCGCGTCGGACGATCCGCGCTCCGCGTGCGGTCGGCGCTCGAGGGCGACGCCGGCGCGCCGGAGCCCGGCCGCGGGCCGCGATCGTTCCGCGAGCGGCGGGAGGGGCGCGAGGATCCCTGGGCGCGGCCGCGGCAGGCGGCGCTCGAGGCGGGGGCCGCCCGCCCGGCGCCGGCGGGCGGTGCCCGTACGGCCGGCCAGCCGGACCTGTCTCGCGCTCCCGCGCGTGACGCGGCGCCCCCGACCAACGGCGGCGGGGCGGTGGCGGGCGCCGGCGCGGGAGCGCCGGATCCGGCCGGCGGCGCAGCCCTGGACGACGCGTGACGACGGCCATCCACCTCGACTTCGAGCGGCCGATCCTCGAGAAGGAAGCCGAGATCGACCGGGTGAAGGGCGACCCGGCCCTGGCGGAGGAGGAACGCGCGAAGCGGCTCGCCGAGCTCGAGGCCGCGCGCGACGACCTGCGGCGGTCGATCTTCCGCCAGCTCACCCCGATCCAGCGCGTGCAGCTCGCCCGTCACCCGCGTCGCCCGTACTTCCTGGACTACGTCTCGCTCGCGTTCGAGGACTGGGTCGAGCTCCACGGCGACCGCGCCTTCGCCGACGATCGCGCGATGGTGGGCGGCCTCGCCCGCCTCGATGGCCGCTCCCTCGTCCTGATCGGACACCAGAAGGGGCACGACACGAAGGAGAACCTGCTCCGGAACTTCGGGATGCCGCACCCCGAGGGGTACCGGAAGGCGATGCGCCTGATGAAGCTGGCCGAGAAGTTCGGGCTGCCGGTGGTCACGTTCATCGACACCCCGGGCGCGTACCCCGGCATCGGCGCGGAGGAGCGCGGCCAGGCCGAGGCCATCGCCCGGAACCTCCGCGAGATGGCGGCGCTGCGCGTCCCGATCCTCTCGGTCGTCACCGGCGAGGGCGCGAGCGGCGGCGCGCTGGGCATCGGCGTCACCGATCGGATCCTGATGCTCGAGAACGCCTTCTACTCCGTGATCTCGCCCGAGGGCTGCGCCGCGATCCTCTGGAACGACACCGAGATGCGAGCGCGCGCGGCCGAGGCGATGAAGCTCACCGCGCGCGACCTGCTGGGGCTCGGCGTGATCGACGACATCCTGGACGAGCCGGTCGGCGGCGCGCACAACGACTGGGCGGCGAGCGCCCGCACCGTCGCCGACGCGCTGCGCCGCCATCTGCAGGATCTCTCGTCGCGCTCCCCGCAGGACCTCGTTCGCGAGCGCCTGGAGAAGTACCGCCGGATGGGCCGCTGGCAGGAGCCGGGGAGGCCCTAGTGCCGCGCACCGGCGGCCGCCGCGACCGCCGTCCACCGCAGATGTCCCTTCCCGCGGAAGCTCCGTCGCGGCTCGCTGAAGCGACGCGCTCCCGGGCGAGGCGGGCTCCGGGCGCGGGTTCACGGAGCCGGGCGCCGGCGCTGACCCACGTCGACCTTCGTGGCCGCGCCGCGATGGTGGACGTGGGCGGAAAGGCGGCGACCTCGCGCGAGGCGCTCGCGTCGGGTCGCATCCGGCTCGAGCCCGGCACGCTGGCCGCGATCCGCGAGAACACGCTCGCCAAGGGCGACGTGCTCGCGGTCGCGAGGCTGGCCGGGATCCAGGCCGCGAAGGAGACGTCGCGGCTCATCCCGCTCTGCCATCCGCTGCGCCTCGATCACGTCGAGGTCGAGGTGGTCCCCCTGGCGCGGCCGGCTTCGATCCGGGTCGAGGCGCTGGCCCGCACCCGTGGCCCGACGGGCGTCGAGATGGAGGCGCTGACCGCGGTCTCGGTCGCGCTCCTCGCCGTCTACGACATGGTCAAGGCGGTGGACCGCTCCGCCGAGATCGGGGAGATCCGGCTCGAGCGGAAGTCGGGGGGCCGCAGCGGGGCGTGGCGCCGCGCGGGAGCCGCCGCCGGCGAGCAGGGCGCCGCACCACGGCGCGCCCCGCGCGTGCGCCGGTGAGCTCGGCCGCGGTCTGGCTCCTCGTCGCGCTGGCCCTCGTCGCCGTGCTCGCGGCCGCCCGGCTCTTCCTCGTCAAGCCGGGCGGCGGCCGCGCCGCGCCGCCGAGCGATCTCGCCGACCTGCGGGAGGCGTTGCGGGCGCTGCTCGCCGATCCCGACGCGGCCGCCGGCCGCGAGGCCGAGACCCGGGGCGAGTGGAGCGGAGCCCGTGCCGCCTATGCGCGCGCTCTCGAGCGCGTGAGGGAAGAGGACCCGTCCGATCCCGCGACCGTCGCGCGCCGCCGCGCCCTCGAGTCGAAGGTGGAGGAGCTGGACCGGCGGGAGCGCGGCGCGTGACGGGGTCACGACGCATCGCGTACGCAAAGCGTCGCCGGTGGATGGATCTCCACCTCGCGCTCCTTCTCCTCGCCCCGTGCGCCGGCGCCGGCCCGCTCGCCGCACAGGATCGCTGGCAGCTCACGCTCGAGGACGGACGGTACGAGTACGAGCTCCAGCCGGTGGCGCTGCGGGGCGACTCGCTCGTGATCGAGCAGCGCGGACGCACGCTCGCGCTCGCGCTAGCGGACATCCACGAGCTTCGGGAGGTGCGGCCCGTGATCCGGCCGTCGGTCCCCGGCCGCGGAACGATCGCCGAGCTGACCGGGGCCGCCGACCGGGTCTTCGTGCTCGGCTATCTGACGCCGGACGACAGGAGGCGCGTGGTGCAGGAGATCCTGGGCGAGCGGGCGCGGCTGGCGAGGGGTCACGCCGCGGGGAGCACCACCCAGCCGGCGGGGACGCCCACCGAGTGGGGGCCCTGAGGCGAGGGCCGCCTCAGCCGCCGAGCAGCCGGGACTTCTCCCGAAGCGAGAGGACGCGGAGCCGCCGCACCTCGTCGAGCCTCCGCGTCCGCGGGAGCGAGTCCAGGTAGGCGATCGCGCGGCGGCCGAGCCGCTCCGCCACCCGGTACCGCCTGGCCAGCTCGGGAGAGCGGTAGCTGCCCGACCAGCGGTCGAAGACGTTCCCCAGGACCCACTCGCGGGCGGCGGGCGAGAGACGCCGGCCGCCCTCGAGGCGCAGCAGGAAGAAGACGAGCGCGAGGAAGACGTCGATCCGCGCGTGCAGCTCGAGCTCGGCGGGGAAGCTCCTGCGCAGGATCCGGCGGCGGTCGGTGCGGAACGTGAGCGTGGTGTGGAGCGCGTGCGAGAGCTCCTCGAGGAAGACGACGAACTCGAGGACGTTGGCGTCGCCGAGCCCCCGCCGCGGATCCAGGTCCTCGAGACGGCGGATCAGCTCGTCGCTGTAGAAGATCGCCATCCGCAGGTCGCCGCCGGTCACGTAGTAGAAGAACCGCGCCCCGTCCCAGAACTCCCCGGCCGTCCCTTCGCCCGCGCGCTCGCGCAGGTCGCGGAAGCGGTCCCTGCCGATGATGAAGTCGGCGAGCTCCACGCCGGCCGGCTGGCCGTAGGTGTTCTCGAGGAGCCGCTGGCACTGACCGAGCAGGCTCGGTGCGCTCTCAGACATCGGAGACGAGCCAGTCGTCGGGATCGGGTCCGTCGCTCTCGTCCCGTCCCCCGTGCGGCCCGGCGTCGGCGGACGGATCGCCGTTGTGCAGCGCCTGCCGGATCAGCCGCTCGACGGGCTCCGGACCGCTCCAGAACCACCGGTCCGACAGCTCGTTCAGCGCGTGCCGGAGGCCGCGGAACTCGGCCGCGAGGTATCCGAGCACGGGCGCCAGGTCGGCGTGCCCGGCCGGCGGGTGCTGCGACGCCGAGCGGTACCCCGACCGGCCCACGGCCTCGTAGTAGTCGAGACCCGTCGCGCGCCGGCCGTAGGTGTGGCGATGGTGGATCGCGTCGGGGAAGACGCCCGTGAGGAAGAGCGCGACGTCGCCGATCCGCGCCTCCATCGCGAAGGCCGCCCGGCCGTCCCGCGCCTCGCGCGCCGCCTTCACGAGGTCCACCAGGTAGACGAAGGCGCGCGGCGTCGCGACGCCGCCGCCCTCCCGCAGCCTCCGCCCCTCGAGGAAGTGCGCGAGCAGAGCGGCCACGTAGTCGGCCACCTCCCGCTCGCCGATCCCGCGCTCGCGGAAGACCTGCCGCACGAGGACGTAGTAGAAGAAGTACGGGGAGACGGAGAGAAGGCTGCCGCTGCGCACGAGCGCCTCGAACAGCTCGCGGCTGTCCAGGAGCTCGTCCACGTCCGTGGACGCGTCGCGGAGCTCGGGCGCGCGCGACGCGCCCGGCGAGACGGCGTCGAGTGCGAACGCGAGGTCCGCGGACGTGATGTGCTGGCGGCAGTTGGGGACGATCACAGCAGTCGGCCCTCCTTCCGGATCGCGCCGATGCCGACCCGTCCCAACGGTGGCGAGCAAGTACGGGGCCGCCCTCGGTCGAACGGCGTGATGCCGCCCAACCCGATGGACGATTCGGTCTCGGTCCGAGGACGGTCCGCCGCCAGCACTCCGCCCGGGCGGCTGCCAGCCGCGGATGGGTCCACCGTCGGGGATGGAGCGCCGGGAGGACGATTCCCGGTCAGGCGGGCTGTCCCGTGGGGGGGTTCTCGCGCCACTCCTCGCCGCCCTCGAAGACCTCCTTCTTCCAGACGGGCAGGGTGGCCTTGAGGCGTTCGATCGCCTCCTCGCAGGCGTCGAGCGCGGCGCGCCGGTGCGGTGCGGACACGGCGATCGAGACGCTCACCTCGCCGACTTCGAGGGCCCCCGTGCGGTGCACCATCGCGATGCGGCCCAGCTCGTGGCGCGAGCGGAGGTCCGATCCGATGTCGCGGAGCACCTGGAGGGCCATCGGGCCGTAGGCCTCGTACTCGAGCCGCACCACGCGGCGGCCGGCGAACGTGTCGCGGACGGTGCCGGTGAAGCTGGCGACGGCGCCGCAGTCGGGCGCCGACACGCGCGCCGACACCGACGCCGGGTCGATGGGCTCCCGCTGGATGGCGTACCAGTCGCGGCCGGCGCCGGTCGTCTCCGCATCCGAAGCCATCGATCCGCGGAAGCCCTCCTGCGGGGCCGGCGGCGCGCTCATCCGCCTCCGATCGGCGGGATCACCGCGACTTCGTCGCCGGGGTGCACGACCGCGCTGCGCGGCGCGTACGACGCGTTCACCGCGAACGAGCAGCGCTGGAGGTGGGGAGCCAGCCCGGGGTTCGCGTCCGCGAGCAGGCCCGCGATCGTCGCGACGGTCGCGCCGGGCCGGACGGGGATCGTCGTCTGCCCGGTCCCCGCCAGCTCGCGCACGCGGCCGAAGAGGAGGACGCGGGCGGGTTCGGTCGCGACGGCGGGCGTGCTCCCGGTCGTCGGGTTCCCGGACTGCGATGCCAGGGCCGCGCGGGCCGCCGCGCCGCCGGTCGCGGTCGACGCTGCGTGCGACACGTCGCCGCCTCGGTCGCCGTCCTTCCCGTCGATCGTCGCGTGCTCTCTCACGCAGCCTCCGGTTCTCCGGCGGGTTCAACTTCGAGGTAACGCCGGAAGAACTGCACCGCAATCCTCTCGTAGCGATCCGGGTCGCCGTGGCGCACGCTGCAGTGCTCCGCGCCGCGCTCGAGCCAGAGCATCTTGGGACGCGGCGCGGCGTCGAAGAGCCGGAGCGCGTCCTCCGGGTCCACCGTGACGTCGCACCCGGCGCCGATGAAGAGAAGCCCGCGGCCCCGCCACTCCGCGGCGTGGCGGATCGGCTCGACCCTGTCGAACGCCGGGCGGCGCCAGAGCAGCCGGTGGACGACCGCCGCCGCCGGGAGGGCGAGGGTGCCGGCCGGTCCGAAGCGCCCCCGCAACCGGTGCTCGAGGAGTGCGGCCTGCGACACGTAGCCGCAGTCCGAGGCGATCGCCCGCACCTCCGGGTGCCGCCCGCCCTCCATCAGGGCGACCGCCGCTCCCATGCTGTACCCCAGGAGCCCCACCGGCGAGCCGGGCGCGTTCTCGCGCAGCCAGGCCAGGGTCCCGGCGAGGTCGTGAACCTCGTGTGCGCCCAGGGTGACCGCGGTGCGCCCGCTCCCGCCGCGGCCGCGGAAGTCCGGCGCGAGCACGCCGAATCCCGCACGCCACAGCGCGGCGCCGATCTCGAGCACGTCGGCGCGGGAACCGCGATAGCCGTGGAGCGCGACGACGATCGCGCCGCGGGGCGAGCGAGCCGGGACGAACCACGCCTCGAGAGGATGACCGTCGCGCGCGGCGAATCGAACGGTCGTCGCCGGAACGCCGAGCGACTCCGGCGTGACCGGCGGCGGAATGCGATGGCGGGCGGGGAAGCGGTTGAGCCGCCAGGCGACGAGGGCGCCGGCGCCGACCCAGGCCGCGGCGGCCGCGAGCGCCGCCCTCAGCAGCCAGTCCGTCACGGAGAGTCGAGCGGACGAGCGGCGGAACGGGCGGGACGCCGCGTCGTCCCCGGCGGTTCGGGCGCGGTCCGCGGACCTACGCGGACGCCGGACTCCCGTCGGACGCGATCGTGCGGTCGCGGCCCGCACCCTTGGCCGCGTAGAGCGCGTTGTCCGCGGCGCCGATGAGGTGGTCGGGGGTGAACCGCTCGGCCCCGGCGCGGGTCTGCGCCAGGCTCGCCACCCCGCAGGACACCGTCACGCGGCCGCCGTCGATCGCGTCGAAGTAGTGCGCCTTGACCTCGCGACGGATGCGCTCGGCCTGCTGCACCCCGCCCTCCAGGCTCGTCTCGGGCAGGAGCACCACGAATTCCTCGCCGCCGTAGCGCGCGCCGATGTCGATCTTCCGGATGGACCCCTGGATGATGTGGGCGATGTCGCGCAGCACCTGGTCGCCGCGGAGGTGCCCGTAGCGGTCGTTGATCGCCTTGAAGCGGTCGATGTCGATCATGATGCACGAGAGATCCGAGCTGTACCGGATCGCGCGCTCGACCTCTTCCCCCAGGCGGCGGTAGAGGAAGCCGTGGTTGTGGATCCCGGTCAGGGGATCCGTGTTCGCCATCCGCTCCAGGCGCTCGTTGTCGACGGCCTTCTCCTCGAAGAGCTGCGCGTTGTAGATGCCGTTGGCCGCCGCGTTCGCGACCAGCTCGCAGAAGCGGACCTCCTTGGGGCTGAACGGCACGTGGTGGCGTTCGACGTGCAGCACGTACACCGACGTATCGGTGCGGCGGTAGGGGAGCGGGACGGCCAGGAGCGCGCGCGGAGTCTCGTCCGGGAACAGCCCGCGGACGCCGGCGAGGCGCGGATCGGTGAGATGGTTCGCCACCGCGATCGGCCGCAGCTCGTCCATCGCGACGACGACCTCCGGGTACCGCTCGAGCGAGAGGACGCGACCCGCCTGCTCGTCGGGGTCGGTGGTGGTGACGACCTGGGCGCGGCGCTCGTCCACGACCCGCAGGATCGACGCCCGGTTCAGGCGGACGGTGTCGGTCAGCGTCTGCACGATCGTGCCCAGCACGTCCTGCAGGGCGAGCGACGACGTCACGGCCTGCGAGATCTGGAGCATGGCCGCCAGCTGGTCGGCCTCGTCGCGGACGCGGTCGCGGTACTTCTTCGCGTCGAGGTTCGTGCGGACGCGCGCGATCACCTCGTCCAGGAAGAAGGGCTTCGTGATGTAGTCCGTCGCGCCGATCTCGAGGAGGCTCACGACCTCCTCCCGGCGGGTGCGCGCGCTGAGGATCAGCACGGGGATGTCGCTCGTCCGCGGGTCGGACTTGATCCGCCGACAGATCTCGTAGCCGTCGATGTCCGGGAGCATGATGTCGAGGAGCACGAGCGCGGGATCGAACGAGCGGACGGCGTCCAGCGCCTGCCGCCCGTTCATCGCGACCTGCGTCGCGTATCCCTTGAAGCGGAGCATCGTGGTGAGGGTCTCGAGGATGGACGGGTCGTCGTCCACCACGAGGATGCGCTCCCCGGGCGGGGGACCGAGGTGGAGGAGGGACGTCTGGGCGGAACCGGTGCCGACCGGCGCGCCGCCGCCGCTCACCCCTCATCCTCCTCGTCCTCTTCGGCCTCCTCGTCCGCCTCGGCGTCCCCGAAGAGCTCGCTTTCGGTGAGGGGCTGACCGGCGCCGTTGCCGCTGCCTTCCGCCGCCGAGGCCGGACCCGCCCCGTTGCCGCTCACGTCGGCGCCCGCCGGCGCTGCGTCCTCACCGA
>DATBJZ010000035.1:0-33805 GCA_036556125.1 Gemmatimonadota bacterium
CGACGGTCGGCATTCCGCTCCGCCATCCGAAGGGCCCACCGCCGGTGCGGGTGGGCCCTTCGTCGTTTCTCCGGCGTACGTGTCGCGCGGATTCGGGAAGCGCTCCGAGCCGTGGCTGAGCGTCGGAAAGTCCGGTGGACCGATCTCGTCGACGTTCTCCGGGAGCGCGTCCCGGCGGGCCAAGTCACGACCTACGCTCTCGTCTCGACGTGGGGCTACGGACGCCCGACCCTGAACCAGCCTGTGAGATCGCTCCTCGTCGGAGCATACAAGAACGGCCACGAAACGCTCACGAACCGGGTGGTGAAGACCGATGGAAGTCTGGCTCAGCTGCCACAGGGATCGGCCAAGCAGCGTCGACAGCTGGAGGGCGAGGGCGTGGCGTTCACCAAGGACGGTCGGGTGGACCTCCGTCGGAATCCGGCCGTTCGTCTCTAAGTTCGACTGACGTGCATGCGATGGTGCTGGACGCTCAGCGCACGCCGCTCGTGTCGCGCGATCTGCCCGATCCCGTTCCCGGCCCCGGAGAGGTCCTGCTGCGCGTCTGCGCGTGCGGGGTGTGCCGCACGGATCTGCACGTGGTGGACGGCGAGCTCGCCGAGCCGAAGCTCCCGCTCGTCCCGGGGCACCAGATCGTCGGGGTCGTCGATGCGGTGGGTCCCGGACCCGCCCGCTTCGCGCCGGGCGACCGCGTCGGTGTGCCCTGGCTCGGATGGACGTGCGGCGAGTGCCGGTTCTGCGTGACCGGCCGCGAGAACCTCTGCGGGCGCGCGCGCTTCACCGGCTACCAGATGGACGGCGGCTTCGCGGAGGTGGCCGTCGCCGACTCGCGGTTCTGCTTCGCGATACCACCGGGGTATCCGGACATCCAGGCAGCGCCGCTGCTCTGCGCCGGGCTGATCGGGTACAGGGCGCTGCGAATGGCCGGCGACGCGGAGCGGCTCGGGCTCTACGGCTTCGGCGCCGCCGCCCACATCGTGACGCAGGTCGCGCGCTGGGAAGGTCGAAGGCTGTTCGCCTTCACCCGCGAGGGGGACGCCGCGGCCCAGGGCTTCGCCCGGGAGCTCGGGGCCGAGTGGGCGGGCGATTCCCTCCGATCCGCGCCCGAGCCGCTCGACGCGGCGATCCTCTTCGCGCCCGCCGGCGAGCTCGTGCCGGCTGCGCTGCGCGCCGTGGACCGCGGCGGCGTGGTCGTCTGCGCCGGCATCCACATGAGCGACATCCCGAGCTTTCCGTACGATCTGCTGTGGGGCGAGCGCTCGGTGCGCTCGGTCGCGAACCTGACACGACGGGACGGCGAGGAGTTCCTGGCCCTGGCGCCGCAGGTGCCGGTGCGCACGGAGGTCGAGGAATACCAGCTCGAGGAGGCACAGGTCGCCCTCGACCGGCTGCGCAGCGGCCGCGTTCGCGGCGCGGCGGTGCTCCGGGTGTCGGGGAACCATCCGGGCGACGTCGGGCGGCTCAGCCGGCGAGGCCTCGCGGCGTGATGGAACGCCGACGTCGTCCTCCGTGGCACGGCCGCGGCCCCGCCATCGTCACGATCGGGGCGGTGTTCCGATGCCCAGGCTGATGGCTGCGATCTACGACCGCGCGCTACGCGGCAGCGAGGACGCGGGCCTTCGCGAGTGGCGGCAGCAGCTCCTCTCCGGGCTCGGTGGGGACGTTCTCGAGATCGGCCCCGGGACGGGGCTGAATCTGCCGCACTACCCGGAGACCGTTCGGCGGCTCGTGCTCTCCGAGCCGGACCGGCACATGCGCCGGAAGCTGGCGGGGAAACTGGAGCGGCCGGGCGACATCCCGGCTCACGTCCGCGAACGCGCCGAGCTCGTGGACGCGCCGGCGGAGACGCTCCCCTTCCCGGACCGATCCTTCGACGCGGTGGTCGTCACGCTGGTCCTCTGCTCCGTGCGCGATCTCCCCCGCACCCTCGCCGAGATCCGCCGGGTGCTCCGGCCGGGCGGCCGCTTCGTATTCGTCGAGCACGTCGCCTCCGACGACCCGAAGGTGGTGCGCTGGCAGAAGCGCCTGGAGCCGTTCTGGATCCATCTCGCGGGGAATTGCCATCTGGCCAGACGATCGGGAGACGCGATCGCCGCGTCCGGGCTCGAGATCGAATCGCTCGAATCCGTCTCGATCCCGAAGACGATCGCGATCGGCCGGCCGGGGATCAGGGGGGTGGCGCGGAAGCCGGTGACGGCCGGCGCATAGTGGGAAAGCGCTACGATCGCGCGTACTTCGACCGCTGGTATCGCGACCGCCGCACGCGCGTTCGCTCGCCGGCCGAGCTGGAGCGCCGCGTCCGGATGGTGCTCGGGATCGCCGAGTGTCTGCTGGATCGCGCGGTCCGCTCGGTGCTCGACGTGGGCTGCGGGGAGGCGGCCTGGCAGCCGGTGATCCGTCGGATTCGTCCGCGGGCACGTTATCTGGGGCTCGATCCCAGTCCGTACGCCCTGGAGCGATTCGGCCGCGAGCGGAACATCCGGCCGGGGCGATTCGGAGATCTCGCGGCTGCCGCTCCAGGACCGTACGACGTCGTGCTCTGCGCCGATGTCCTGCATTACGTGTCGTCGGCCGAGCTCCACGAGGGCCTGGCCGGGCTGCGGAAGCTCACCGAGGCGGTCGCCTACGTCGCCGTGCTCACGAGCGCGGACGCACCCGTGGGCGATCTGCGCGGCTGGCGGCGGCGTTCCGCCGGCTTCTACCGAACCCTCTTCCAGCGCCACGGCCTGGTGCCGGCCGGGATGCAATGCTACGTGCCGGCCGAGGCGGCGTGGCGGTTGGCCGCGCTCGACGGCCTTTCCGTCGCGCGCCGCCGGGGCGGCACGTAGCCGCGGGAGCGCGACTCAGCCGCGTCCGGCGTCACGAAGGAGGCCCCGAATGACCGACCGCTCGCGCTCCTCGGCGACCTAGTCCCGCACCCTCCCCGCCGGCTCCTCGCGCGCCAGGGTCCGCAGGTTCGCCCCGACCCGGACGAGCAGGAGCGCGATCATCGTGGCCGCCGCCAGCACGCCGATCACGTCCAGGGGCGTGAGACCGATCTCGCGGATCGTGAAGTCCAGCCCGGCGCCGGCGGCCAGCAGTCCGTTCACGACGAACAGGACGGCGCGCGCCTCGGTCGGACCCACCCAGCTGTATCCGAGGCGGAACACGCCGAACACGTGCGTCTCGAGGTAGACGTTGATCGAGAGCACGAGGTAGGCGATCACGATCGCGAGGCCGATCGAGAGCAGCATGTAGGGCGAGAGGCCGATCCCGAGGCCGATCGCGACGGTGGAGAACGCGTCGGTGAGGTGGTCCAGGTAGTAGCCGTACTTCGGCCGTTCGATCCTCCGCACGCGCGCAAGCGTTCCGTCCAGGCTGTCCCCGAACCAGTGGACGACCAGGAGCGCGTTCACGGCCCAGAGCCACGCCGGATCCTCGTTCGAGAGCAGGTAGGCGGCGCTGATGCCGATCGCCGCAAGGATTCCCAGGAGCGTGAGGTGGTCGGGCGTCACCCACGAGGGCAGGCGTCGGGCGAGCCACGGCAGCACCCGGCGTTCGAAGCGTGCGAGCACGAAGTTCGGCTCTCGTTCGGACCCGGGTCCGCGCCGGTCCGCCGGAGCTCGCGACGCCTCGGTCATCGTCCTCCCGGTGCTGAGCGTTTCCCTTCCGCTCGCCGCACGCCTCGCGCAGCGTGGAAGTCGCCCGAAGCTACACGCCGGCTGACCGGCGGTGCACCCTCAGTCCATCGGAGGATCGTCGCGTGCCCCTCCGGATCCTGGTCGTGGACGACGAGCCCCAGATCCGGCGCGCCGTGCGGAACGCGCTCGCGGACGACGACGTCGAGGTGATCGAGGCGGCGAGCGGGCAGCAGGCCCTCGACCGTGCGGCCGCGGAGCGGCCGTCGCTGATCGTCCTCGACCTCGGGTTGCCGGATCTGGACGGCGCGAGCGTGTGCCGGGAGGTCAGGCGCTGGTCGCAGGTGCCGATCCTCGTTCTCTCCGCGCGACACTCGGACCGCGAGAAGGTGGCGCTGCTCGACGAGGGCGCTGACGACTACGTGACGAAGCCGTTCAGCCTCGACGAGTTCCGTGCGCGCGTGCGCGCGCACCTGCGCCGCGCCGGCCGGTCGGGAACGCCAGAGACGGGTCCGGTCGAGGTGGACGGCCTCACGATCGATCCCGGCCGCCGGACCGTGTCACGCGACGGGCGTCCCGTCCACCTCACGCCGACCGAGTGGGACCTGCTCCGCGCCTTCCTCAGCCACCGGGGCCGGACGCTCACCCATCCGCAGATCTTCCGTCTCGTCTGGGGCCGCGCCGGGGGCGACGCCCAGGCGTATCTGCGCGTGCACGTCGCGAACCTGCGCCGCAAGATCGAGCGCGATCCCGTGCGGCCCAGCCTCATCGTAACGGAGCCCGGCGTCGGTTACCGCTTCGAAGGCGGCTCGACGACGTGAGGGACGCGTCATCGACCCGTTCCAGAACGATTCCGGACGCGGCGGGGCGCATCCTCGCCGTGGCAGCCGCCGAGGCGGCGGTCACGGCGCTCCTGCTCGTCGCGCGCGGCGAGCTGGACAAGGTGCACGTCGCACTCGCCTACCTGCTGCTCGTGCTCGGCGCCACCGCGGCCGCGGGGTGGACGGTGGGGATCGTGGCGGCCTTCCTGAGCTTCGCCTGCTTCAACTTCTTCTTCCTTGCGCCGTACCTCACGTTCGTCGTGGCGGACCCCCTCGACTGGGGTGTGCTCCTCGCATTCCTCTTCACGAGCGTCGTGGCCGCCCGCCTCCTGCAGCGGTCCCGCGACGCGGCCGCAGCCGCCGAGCGGCACGCCCGGGACGTGGAACGCCTCGCCGCGGTCGGCGCGGAATCCCTCGCGGCCGCTCGTGCGGAGGACGCGCTGGCCGGGCTGGCGAGCACGATCCGGGCGACGCTGGGTCTGTCGGACTGTGCGATCCTTCCCGCCGGCGAACCGGACGACGCAACCGAGACGCTGAGCCGGTACGTCGCCGACTCGGGAAGCGCGGCGCTCGAGCTGCCCGACGGGGCGTCGCGGCTGCTCCCCGACGACGACCCGGCGGTTCTGGCCTCGGGGGCGCTCACCGTGCTGCTCCCCCTCCGGGTGCGCGGTCGGGTGGTGGGGATCCTCCGCCTGGCGTCCCACGAGGGCCTTCGTCTCGATCGCCCCCGGCAGGACTTCACGCGCGCGCTCGCGCAGTACGCCGCGCTGGCCGTCGAGCGCGTGCGACTGGAGCGCGAGTCGCGCGGAGCGGACTTGCTTCGCGAGACGAATCGCCTGAAGGACGCCCTGCTGGCGGCCGTCTCCCACGACCTGCGGACGCCGCTCACCACGATCAAGGCCCAGGCCGAGCTCCTGCGGCGTGAGGGCGAGCCACGCGCGGCGGTGATCGAGGAGGAGGCGGACCGGCTGAACCGCTCGGTCTCGGACCTGCTGGAGCTCTCGCGGATCGAGAGCGGGTCCCTTCCGGTGCACGCCGAGCTGGTCGCCGCCGAGGACCTGACCGGTGCGGCGCTGCAGCGGATCTCCGGCATCGCAGCCGGACGCCGGGTGCAGGCCTCCCTGCCGCCGGGCGAGGTGATCGCGGTGGGACGGTTCGACTTCGCCCACGCCCTCCACGCGCTCGTGAACCTGCTCGAGAACGCGTTGAAGTACTCGCCGCCCGAGTCGCCGGTGGAGCTCTCCGTCGCGCGCGCGGGGGAGTTCCTCGCCTTCACCGTGAGGGACTGCGGTCCCGGCGTCCCCGAAGCCGATGTGGCACGGATCTTCGAGCCGTTCCATCGGGGAACCGCCGCCCTGGGGTCGGGCGCCGGCGCGCAGCCCGGAAGCGTCCTGCCTGGAGCCGGACTGGGACTCTCGATCGCCCGGCGCCTCGCCGAGGCGCAGGGCGGGACGGTCGAGGTCCGTCCGCGCGACGGCGGAGGGAGCGAGTTCACGCTCCTCCTTCCGGCAGCCGACCTCGACGCCGCGCTGCTCGACGGCGATCCCGCCGTTGCGCACGACGCCGCGCCGGGGCCCGGCGAGCCTACGGAACCCTCGCCGCTTCCGACCGGCGCTGCGCCGGCGTCCCCCTCCGCAGAGGCAGCCGCCCGGCCCGCGCAGCCCTCCCGCTGATCCAGGGGCGCGCCGCACCCGCAGCCCCCCTGGCCCAATCCCCTGCGCCGCCAGCACGCCGGCGCTCACGGGCTTCACGGTTCCTTAACGCCCGGGCCGCATTCGCTTGTGCGCCCTTCACGGCCCCGGTGCTACGCTCCGCGTGTGCGGTGCGATGTCCGCGGTGATGCGGCACGCGCCCCGCGGACCCTGGCAGCGAGAGCGCACCCTCCATGCAGCCGTGCCCCGTCGACCAACGCAGCGTCCGGCTCGGACCGCGGGCCATCCCGGGGTGCGCCGGCGAGCGTCCACTCGTCGCCCGGCAGCGGAGGGACCGCACCAGGACGGACCGCTGCGCCGGCCGAGGCGCCCCGCACGTGGTGAGGAACGTGCTTCTCGCGTTCGTCGCGTGGATGTCCGGCGCCGCAACGACGCCGGCCGCGGCCCAGGAGCCGACGGCCGCGGATGACACACGACCGACCGATTCCGCGGGTTCCGCGCCAGCCGCGGCCGCGGCGGAGCCGTCCCTCCTCGACGACCTCGACGTGAGCTTCGACGCCTTCGTGGACGTCTACTACGCCTACGACTTCAACGAGCCCCGGGGACGCGAGCGCGCGTTCACGACCCAGCCCCTCCGCCACGACGAGTTCAACGTCAACTTCGCGTTCATCCGGGCGCAGGCGACGGGCGAGCGCGTGCGGGGCAGCTTCGGGTTCGGACTCGGCACGTACGTGCAGGCCAACTACGCGGCCGAGCCCGAGATCCTGCAGAACGTCTTCGAGGCCTACGCCGGCGTGAAGCTCGGAGACTCGACCTGGCTCGACGCGGGCGTGATGCCCTCCCACATCGGCCTCGAGAGCGCGATCTCGAGCCAGAACTGGACGCTCACGCGCTCGCTGGTGGCGGACTTCTCGCCCTTCTACGAGACGGGTGTCCGGCTCGGCCTGAGCCCGTCGGAACACGTGAGCGCGACGTTCCTCGTGCTGAACGGCTTCCAGACCATCCGCGAGACGAACGACCACAAGGCCGTGGGGGCCCAGCTCCAGGTCCGCCCGTCGGACCGCGTGGTCCTGAACTACAGCAACTACCTGAGCGACGAGGCCCCGGACGACGAGTCCTCGCAGGTGCGGTTCTTCCACGACCTCTTCGTGACCTTCTCGGTCACGGACGCCATCGGGCTCGCCGCCGTGTTCGACGTGGGGACGCAGGAGCGTCCCGACGACGACTCTGCGACCTGGTACGGCACGGCCCTGATCGCGCGCTACGCATTCGCGCCGGGCTGGGCCGTCGCTGCCCGCGGCGAGTACTACCACGACCCGGACCAGGTGCTGGTCGTGACAGGCACGCCGGACGGATTTCGGACCGCCGGGGCCTCGCTGAACCTGGACTACGCGCCGGCGGAGGGCGTCCTGATGCGGATCGAGGGCCGGCTGCTCGACTCGGAGGACGAGGTGTTCCCGTCCGAGACGGACGACCGCAGCGATCAGGACCCGCTGCTTACGACCTCGATCGCGTTCACGTTCTGATCGCGAGGGTTTCCGAGATGGGCGACATCGCGTTCCTGGCTCTGACGGCGGCGTTCTTCGGACTCACCTGGGGCCTGGTCCGCCTGGCGGACCGGCTCTAGGGGAGGCGGCGATGACCCTCCTCTACCTGATCGGCGCGATCGTGGCCGCCTTCCTCCTCGTCTACCTGGTCGTCGCGCTCCTCAAGCCGGAGACCTTCTCGTGACCGCCAACGGCTGGCTCCAGCTCGCGTTCTATCTGGCCGTCCTGCTGGCGCTCGTGAAGCCGCTCGGCGCCTACATGGCGCGCGTGTACGAAGGCCAACGCCTGGGGCTCGACCGCGTGCTCGGTCCCGTGGAGCACCTTCTCTACCGTGTCTGCGGCGTGCGGCCCGACGTCGAGATGGGATGGAAGGCGTACGCGGCGGCGATGCTGCTCTTCAACGCGTTCGGCCTGCTCGCCGTCTACGCGCTGCAGCGTCTCCAGGCCTTCCTCCCGCTGAACCCCGAGGGCTTCGGCAACGTCGCTCCGCACTCGGCGTGGAACGTGGCCGTGAGCTTCGCGACCAACACGAACTGGCAGAACTACGGCGGCGAGGCCACGCTCGGCTACCTCGTGCAGATGGCGGGGCTCACGGTGCAGAACTTCGTCTCGGCGGCGACCGGGATGGCCGTCCTGGTCGCCCTGATCCGGGGCGTCGTCCGCCGCGAGGCGACGACGATCGGCAACTTCTGGGTGGACCTCACCCGCACGACGCTCTACGTGCTCCTGCCGCTGTCCCTGATCCTGGCCACGGTCCAGACGTCGCAGGGCGTCGTGCAGACGCTCGACCCCTACGTCACGGTGCCGCTCCTCGAGCCGACCACCGGCGCCGAAGGCGAGACGGTGACCGAGCAAAAGCTGGCGGTCGGACCCGCGTCGTCGCAGGTGGCGATCAAGCAGCTGGGGACCAACGGCGGCGGGTTCTTCAACGTGAACTCGTCGCACCCCTTCGAGAACGCCACGCCGCTGTCGAACTTCTTCGAGATGCTCGCGATCCTCGTGATCTCCGCGGCCCTGTGCTTCACGTACGGACGCATGGTGGGCGACACCCGGCAGGGCTGGGCGGTCCTGACCGCGATGACGGTCGTGTTCGTCGGCCTGCTCCTCGTGGCGGCGCTCCAGGAGCAGGGCGGAAACCCGCGGCTCGCGGGGCTGGTGGACGACGCGCCCTCCGAGCTCCAGCCCGGCGGCAACATGGAGGGGAAGGAAGCGCGGTTCGGGAACGCGAACTCCGCCCTCTGGGCGACGGCCACGACGGCCGCCTCGAACGGCTCGGTGAACTCGATGCACGACAGCTTCACGCCGCTCGGCGGGCTCGTGCCGATGTGGCTGATGCAGCTCGGCGAGGTGATCTACGGCGGGGTCGGCTCCGGCCTCTACGGGATGCTGATGTTCCTGATCGTCGCCGTCTTCGTGGCGGGCCTGATGGTCGGGCGGACGCCTGAGTGGCTGGGGAAGAAGATCGAGCCCTTCGAGATGAAGATGGCGTCTCTCGCGATCCTCGTGCCGCCGATCGTCGTCCTCGTCCCGACGGCGATCACGGTGCTCGCCCCCCCGGGCGTGGCCTCGCTCCAGGACCACGGCCCGCACGGGTTCAGCGAGATCCTCTACGCCTATTCCTCGATGGGCAACAACAACGGAAGCGCCTTCGCCGGGTACGGCGCCAACGTCCCGCTCGTGAACACCCTGGGCGGCCTGGCCATGCTGGCGTCCCGCTACTGGATCGCCGTCCCGGTGCTCGCAGTCGCCGGGTCGCTGGCCGGCAAGAGGGCGGTCGCCGTGGGGCCGGGAACCCTCCCGACGCACACGCCGTTGTTCGTCGTGATGCTCGTGGGGACGGTCCTCCTCGTCGGAGCGCTGACGTTCGTCCCCGCGCTGGCGCTCGGACCCGTCGTCGAACAGCTGGAGCTGACCCGATGAGCGCGCACCCGACTGCCTCCGAACGTTCCTCGCAGACCCCGGCCGGAACCGTGCGCGGCGCGGGGGCACGCCGGCGCGAGGGACACGGGCTCTTCGAGCCCGACATCACGATGCGGGCGCTGGGAGCCGCCTTCCGTAAGCTCGACCCCCGGCATCAGGTCCGGAACCCGGTGATGTTCGTGGTTTGGGTGGGGAGCGTGCTGACGACGCTGCTGGCCGTGGAGGCCCTGCTGGGCGAGGGCGAGGCGCCGGCGGGCTTCATCCTGGCCGTCGCGCTCTGGCTCTGGTTCACGCTGCTCTTCGCCAACTTCGCCGAGGCGATGGCGGAAGGTCGCGGCAAGGCCCAGGCCGACGCGCTGCGCCGGTCCCGCACCCAGACCCTCTCGAAGCGTCTCGCGGACCCGCGGAACCGGCTGGACTTCCAGACGGTCTGGGCGCAGGAGCTGCGCAAGGGGGACTTCATCCTCTGCACGCCCGGCGACGTCATCGGCGCCGACGGCGAGGTGGCGGAGGGCGTGGCCTCGGTGGACGAGGCCGCGATCACGGGGGAGAGCGCGCCCGTGATCCGCGAGGCGGGCGGCGACCGGAGCGCCGTGACGGGCGGCACGCGAGTCCTCTCCGACTGGATCGTCGTGCGTGTCACGTCCGAGCCGGGCGAGTCGTTCCTGGACCGCATGATCCGGCTCGTGGAAGGCGCGCTCCGCCGCAAGACGCCCAACGAGGTCGCACTCGACATCCTCCTCGCCGCGCTCACGATCGTGTTCGTCCTGGTCTGCGCCACGCTGCTGCCCTTCTCGATCTTCAGCGTGAACGAGGTCGGGCAGGGGGAGCCGGTCACGATCACCGTCCTGGTGGCGCTGCTCGTGTGCCTCATCCCGACCACGATCGGCGGCCTCCTCTCGGCCATCGGCATCGCCGGGATGGACCGGATGATCCAGGCCAACGTGATCGCGACGTCAGGGCGGGCCGTCGAGGCGGCCGGCGACGTGGACGTGCTGCTCCTCGACAAGACCGGCACGATCACGCTCGGAAACCGGCAGGCGACCGAGCTGGTGCCCGCGGAGGGGGTGGCGCCCGAGCGGCTGGCGGACCTCGCGCAGCTGGCCTCGCTCGCGGACGAGACCCCCGAGGGCCGGAGCATCGTCGTCCTGGCGAAGGAGCGGTACGGCCTCCGTGAGCGCGACGTGCAGGCGCTGGGGGCGGTCTTCGTGCCGTTCAGCGCCCACACCCGGATGAGCGGCGTGGACGTGGACGGCCGGCGGATCCGCAAGGGCGCCCCCGACGCCGTCGCGGCGCACGTCCGCTCGCTCGGCGGCGCGCTCCCCGGCGACGTCCGGACGAAGGTGGACGCGATCGCCCGCGACGGCGCCACGCCGCTGGTGGTCTCGGAGAACGAGCACGTGGTGGGCGTGGTCCGGCTCAAGGACGTCGTGAAAGGGGGGATCCGCGAACGGTTCGGGGAGCTGCGGCGGATGGGCATCCGCACGGTGATGATCACCGGCGACAACCCGCTCACGGCCGCGGCCATCGCCGCCGAGGCCGGCGTGGACGACTTCCTGGCCGAGGCCACGCCGGAGGCCAAGCTGACGCTGATCCGTGAGCAGCAGGCCGAGGGGCACCTCGTGGCGATGACGGGGGACGGCACGAACGACGCGCCCGCCCTCGCCCAGGCCGACGTGGCCGTGGCGATGAACTCCGGCACCCAGGCCGCCAAGGAGGCCAGCAACATGGTGGACCTGGACTCGAACCCGACCAAGCTCATCGAGGTGGTCGAGATCGGGAAGCAGCTCCTGATGACGCGCGGCGCGCTCACGACCTTCAGCCTGGCCAACGACGTGGCCAAGTACTTCGCGATCGTCCCGGCCGCGTTCGTCGGCACCTTTCCGGCCCTGGAGGCGCTCGACGTGATGGGACTCGCGACCCCGCGGAGCGCGATCCTGTCGGCGGTGATCTTCAACGCCCTCGTGATCGTCGCGCTGATCCCCCTGGCCCTGCGCGGCGTCCGGTACCGCCACGAAGGCGCCGCGCGCCTGCTGAGGGACAACCTGCTGGTCTACGGCCTGGGCGGCCTGGTCGCGCCGTTCGTCGGCATCAAGCTCGTGGACCTTCTCCTCGTGGCCCTGGGAGTCGCATGAACGCGTCACCGACCGACCGCCCCACCGGACCCGGCGCCTGGCGGTCCGCCCCGGCGGACCTCGACTCCGGGCGAGGCGCCCCGACCGGCCACGCCACGGCCGCGGAGGGATCGGTCCTCCGGAAGCAGTCGAAGCCCGCGCTCCTGATGCTCGTGGCCTGGACGGTCCTGACGGGGCTCGTCTATCCCCTGGCCTTCACGGGGTTCGCGCAGCTCGTGTTCCCACGCCGCGCGAACGGCAGCCTGATCGAGGAGGAGGGACGCGTCGTGGGCTCGCGCCTGATCGGCCAGCCGTTCGCGTCCTCCGCGTTCTTCTGGAGCCGCCCGTCGGCGACCGGGCCGCAGCCCTACAACGCCGCGGCCTCGTCGGGATCGAACCTGGGTCCCTCGAACGAGGACCTTCGCGCGGCCGTCGAGGAACGGGTCCGGTCGCTCCGGGAAGCCGGCCCCGGCGGGCCCGTCCCGGTGGACCTCGTGACGGCCTCGGGCAGCGGCCTCGATCCGCACATCTCGCCGGCGGCCGCGTTCTACCAGGTCCCCCGCGTGGCCCGCTCGAGAGGAGTCGCCGAGGAGGCCCTTCGTGACCTGGTGCGCGCCCACACGCGGGGCCGGCAGCTCGGGTTCCTGGGGGAGCCGACCGTGAACGTGCTGGAGCTGAACCTCGCGCTGGAACGCGAGGCGCCGACCCCAAGGCCCGTTCCCTAGCGGTGCACGGACGCGGGACGGGCCGCCGCTTCACAGCCGCACGTCCCGCGAACACCTTGTCGCCGTGACCCGCAGCCCTCCCTCGCGCGACCCCGCCGAGCGGCGGCCCGATCCCGACGCCCTGCTGGCCCAGATCCGGGCGGAGAGCCCGGCCACCGCCGAGGGCGCCGAGCGCCCGCGCGGACGGCTCAAGGTCTTCCTCGGCGCCGCGCCCGGCGTAGGGAAGACCTACGCGATGCTGGAGGCGGCCCAGGCCCGGCGTCGCGAGGGAGTGGACGTGATCGTCGGCGTCGTCGAGACGCACGGGCGCGCCGAGACCGAGCGCCTCCTCGCGGGTCTCGAGGCCGTCCCGCGGCGCCGTGTCGAGCACCGCGGCATCGGACTGACCGAGTTCGACCTCGACGGCGCGCT
Source organism: Gemmatimonadota bacterium (assembly GCA_036556125.1). Classification (GTDB taxonomy): domain Bacteria; phylum Gemmatimonadota; class Gemmatimonadetes; order JACCXV01; family JACCXV01; genus DATBJZ01. The sequence goes on from DATBJZ010000035.1 coordinate 12,808, forward strand.
CGCGCGCCGGCCCGGCCTGATCCTCGTCGACGAGCTCGCGCACACCAACGCACCGGGCTCACGCCACGCCAAGCGCTGGCAGGACGTCGAGGAGCTGCTGCGAGGGGGAATCTCGGTCTACACGACCGTGAACGTGCAGCACCTCGAGAGCCTGAACGACCTCGTCGCGCAGGTCACCCACGTCATCGTGCGGGAGACCGTGCCCGATTCGGTCGTCGAGGCCGCGGACGAGATCGAGCTCGTGGACCTTCCGCCGGAGGAGCTGCTGGAGCGGCTCGCCGAGGGGAAGGTCTACGTCCCGGAGCTGATCGGCCGCGCAGCCGAGAACTTCTTCCGCAAGGGCAACCTCATCGCGCTGCGCCAGCTGGCGCTCCGGCACGTGGCCGACCGTGTCGACGTGCAGATGGAGGTCTACCGGCGCGCGCACGCGGCGGGCGAGGTGTGGCCCGTCCACGAGCGCCTCGTGGTGGCCGTGGGTCCGGATCCCACGTCGCGACGTCTGATCCGTGCGGCGAAGCGGATGGCGGATCGACTCGGCGCGGAATGGACCGCCGTGGCGGTGGAGACGCCGGGGTTCGCGCGGCTCTCGGAGGACGCGCGCGGGATGCTGTGGGAGAGCCTCCGCCTGGCGGAGCGGCTGGGCGGCAGGACCGCGGTCCTGAGCGGAACGAGCGCGGCCGAGGAGGTCCTGGCCTACGCCCGCCGCGTCAACGCGTCGCGCGTCGTCCTCGGCAAGCCCACCCACCCGCGCTGGCGGGACATCCTCCTCGGTTCGACCGTGGACGACGTCGTGCGGGGCAGCGGGGACGTGGACGTGCACGTCCTCGCCGGCATCCCCGAGGAGTTCCGGCCTCCCGGCGCACCGCGGCCGGCTGCGCCCACGCGCTGGGGCCGGTACGCCGCGGCGATCGCCGCCGTCGTGGCGACCACCACCCTGGCCGCCGTGCTGCGGCCGGTCTTCGAGCTCACGAACCTGGTGATGGTGTACCTGCTGGTCGTCGTCCTGGTCGCGATCCGGATCGGACGCGGGCCGGCGGTCGTCGCGTCGATCCTGAGCGTGGCCGCCTTCGACTTCTTCTTCGTGCCTCCGTTCCTGACGTTCGCCGTCGCCGACACGGAGTACGTGGTGACGTTCGCGGTGATGTTGTTCGTGGCTCTCGTGATCAGCACGCTCACGTCGCGTCTGGGTCACCAGGTCGAGGCCGCCCAGCGTCGCGAGCGCCGGACCGCGGCGCTGTACGAGATCGGCCGCGATCTCGTGCGCGCACGCGATGCGGCGGAGGCGCTGTCCACGGCCCTGCGCCACGCGAGACGGACGTTCGAGACGGAGGTGATCGCGCTGGTTCCCGACGGAGTGGGCGACCTGCAGGCCTGGTCGCCGGACGGCTCCGCCCGTTCCGCTCTCGAGCCCCAGGAAGACGCCGTCGCGCGGTGGGTCTTCGATCACGGCCGGTCTGCGGGAGCGGGCACGGACACGCTGGCCGGCGCCCGCCGCCTGTACGTGCCGCTCACGGGCTCCGGGCGGACGGTGGGCGTTCTCGGCGTGCATCCCGACCCCGTCGGCCGCTTCGCGGATCCGGAGCAGATGCACCTGCTCGAGACCGTCGCGAACCAGGTCGCGATCACGCTGGAGCGCGCGCAGCTCGCCGAGGCGGCACGGCGCCGCGAGGGGATCGAGGCCACCGGCCGTCTGCGGAGCGAGTTCGCCGCGCTCCAGTCCGAGCGGCTGGGCTTCCGCATCGCGCCGGAGTCGGCGCGCGAGCTCGTCCAGGGCGCCGTGAGCGCGGCACTCCCGGAGGCCGCACGGCTCGGGGCCGACCTTCAGTGGACGGCGCCGGAATCGCTGCCTCACGTCCTGGCGGACGCCCCCCGGATCCGCGGCGTGCTGTCGGAGCTCCTCGGGGGAGCGCTCCGGCGGATCGGACCGGGTGGGCGCATCCTCGTCGCGGCCGAGCCGCTCGAGCGCGACGTGCTCTTCTCGGTGGCCGACAACGGCGAGGGGATCCCGGCCGAGGAACAGGCGCGGGTGTTCGCGGACCCCGACGGAGCGGCGGCGGACGAGGAAGACGGCGGCGGCTCGCCGAGGATCCGCCTGGGCGCGGCCGCGCGCGTCGTTCGCGCACACGGCGGCCTGATGTGGCTGGACTCTCTCCCCGGTCCGACGGTGGCGAGCTTCACCCTTCCCTCCGCCGCGGCCGTGGCGACCGACGATCGTCCCGCCGCGCACCCCTCGACGTAGTACGGGAACCCGGGTCGTCCCGCCGACGTGTCGTCAGCGGCGCTTTCGCCGCTCCGCCGCCGGTGCTATCCTGTCCCGCCTTTTCCCGTCCCTACAGGCGTGACGAGACTGGCGTAAACCCTTTCGGGAGGCCGATTTGTTCAGCAACCCCGCGATCCTTCTGACCCTCGGCGCCGCGCTCCTCGGGATCGTGGCCGCCGCCCTCCTCATCGGCTGGGTCCGCAGCCGGGACGCGGGGAGCGAGAAGATGCGCTCGGTGGCCGCCGCCATCGCGGAGGGCGCCTCGGCGTACCTGCGCCGACAGCTGATCGCGGCGGTCTCGATCGCGGTCCTGCTCGCGATCGTCCTGTTCCTCGTCTACGCGGGGAAGCCGATCCTGGCGCTCGGGTTCCTGGCGGGCGCCGGCTGCTCGCTGCTGGCCGGCTTCATCGGGATGAAGGTCGCGGTGATGGCGAACGTGCGCACCGCGCAGGCGGCCATCGCCTCCCGACACGGTGCGCTGAAGGTGGCCTTCAACGGCGGCGCGGTGACGGGACTCCTGGTCGTCGGTCTGGCCCTGCTGGTCGTGACCCTCTTCTACGCGCTCGATCCGCAGCACGACGTCTTCAACCTGACGGGCCTGGCGCTCGGCGCGAGCCTGGTGAGCGTCTTCGCCCGTCTCGGCGGAGGGATCTACACCAAGGCCGCCGACATGGGCGCGGACCTCGCCGGCAAGCTCGAGCAGAAGTTCGACGAGGACGACCCGCGGAACCCGGCCGTGATCGCCGACAACGTGGGCGACAACGTGGGCGACTGCGCGGGGATGGCGGCCGACGTGTTCGAGACCTACGCGGTGAGCCTGATCGGCGCGCTCCTCATCGCGTCGCTCGTCCTGCCCGACTGCCAGGGCGCGATCTTCTACCCGTTCGTGCTGGGCGGGATCTCGATCGTGGGCGCGCTCCTCGGGATCGGCTACATCAACGTGGTGAAGGGCGGGAACCCCTCGGGCACGCTCTTCGGCGGGATGATCGTGAGCGCGATCTTCTCGGCGATCCTGTACTGGCCGGCCACGAGCCGGCTGCTGCTCGGCGACCCCGCGTGCGTGATCCCCGGCGGACGCAGCGAGTACCTCTGGCCGGCGGTGATCGGGCTCGCGGTGACCGCGGCCGTGTTCCTGATCACGAACTACTACACGTCCACGCACTTCAAGCCGGTGCGCTCCATCGCGCGGGCGTCGGAGACCGGCCACGCGACGAACATCATCGCCGGTCTCGAGGTGGGGCAGTTCTCGACGGCACTCCCCGTGATCGTGATCTGCGCCGCGATCGGGGCGTCGTACTGGTTCGCCGGTCTCTACGGGATCGCGCTGGCGGTGGTCTCGATGCTCTCGATGGCCGGCATCGTGATCGCCCTGGACGCGTTCGGGCCGATCACCGACAACGCGGGCGGCATCGCGGTGATGGGCGACGCGCCGCGGGAGACGCGGGCGGTCACGGACCAGCTCGACGCCGTCGGCAACACGATGAAGGCGGTCACGAAGGGCTACGCGATCGCCTCGGCGGGACTCGCCGCCCTCGTGCTCTTCGGCTCGTACGTCGAGGAGCTGCGGACGCACGCCGCCGCCGAGGCCGCCCCGGCCCTCAGCCAGGCGGGCGAGGCGCTCGAGGGCGTGGCCGGCGCCGCCGCTTCGGCCGCCGCGGCCGGGATCCAGTTCTCGCTCGAGGACCCGCGGGTCATCATCGGCCTGTTCATCGGCGGCCTGCTGCCGTTCCTGTTCACGGCGTTCGCGCTCGGCGCGGTGGGACGGTCGGCCGGGGCGGTGATCCAGGAGGTGCGGCGGCAGCTGAGCCAGTATCCCGGCATCCTGGCGGGCACCGAACGCGCCGATTACGGCAAGGCCGTGGACATCGTCACGAAGGCCGCGCTCAAGGAGATGATCGTGCCGGCGCTGCTCCCGGTCGGCGCAACGGTGCTCGTCGCCTGGCTGATGGGGCCGATCGTGCTGGGGGGGATGCTCGTCGGAACGATCGTGACGGGACTCTTCGTGGCGATCACGATGACCAGCGCCGGCGGCGCCTGGGACAACGCCAAGAAGTACATCGAGGAGGGGCACCACGGCGGCAAGGGATCGCCGCAGCACGACGCGGCGGTCACCGGCGACACCGTCGGCGACCCCTACAAGGACACGGCCGGCCCCGCGGTCAACCCGATGATCAAGGTCGTGAACGTGCTCGCGATCCTGCTGGTGCAGCTGTTCTGAGAGGGCCACACGAGCGCCGGAGAAGCCCGGCTCCCGACCTGCCGGGGTGAGGAGCCTGCGAGCCGGTCGACGTCTCCCTACGCCGAGGAGCCGGACCCGTTCGGCCGCGCGCACTCGGGCGCCGGCGCGGGCGGACGCTGCGTGCGGCGCGTGCGCGAGAGCTGGGTGAGCACGACCGAGAGCAGGATCACGGCGCTGCCCGCGATCATCCAGGCGTCGAGCCTCTCGCCCAGGAACAGCACTCCCAGCAGCACGGCCACCACGGGGTTCACGTACGCGTAGGTCCCGACCACCGCCGGCGAGGCGGAGCGCAGGAGCCACACGTACGCCGAGAACCCCACCAGCGAGCCCACGAGCACCAGATAGACGTTCGCCCAGAGCGGCGCGCCCGCGAGCCGCGCGGGATCCATCCGCGACCACTCGCCGAACGCGCTGCCGACCGCGGTGAGCGCGAGGCCGCCGGCCAGCATCTCGATCCCCGTGTAAATCGCGAACGAGGACGGCTTGTCGGCGTAGCGGCCGAAGATCGAGCCGAACGCCCACGCGGCGGCCGCGCCGAGGAGCGCCGCGACTCCCGCCCAGAAGCCGGGTCCGCGGTCGAGCACGAAGCCTCCCGCCATGAGCAGGGCCACGCCCGCGAGCCCGATGACCGAGCTCGCCACCACCGCCGGACTCAGCGGCTCGCCCCGCTCGTGCAGCGCGTCGAACCCGACGAGCCAGAGCGGAACCGTCGCGATGAGGATCGCCGCGAGCCCCGAGTCCACGAACTGCTCGGCCCAGACCACGCCCCCGTTCCCGACGGTCAGCAGGAGCACGCCGACGATCGCCGCGCCGAGAACCTGGCGGCGGGTCGGCAACTCGTGGCGCGCGGCGAGCGCGTAGCCGAGGACGAGCGACCCCGCCACGAGGAAGCGCGTGCCCCCCAGCAGGAACGGCGGGAAGCCCTCGAGGGCGACCCGAATGGCTGCGTAGGTGCTGCCCCACACGAGGTAGACCGCCGCCAGCGCCACGGCGACCTGCCAGCGAGGCGGCTTCGATTCCGCGGGGCTCACGGCGAGCGGCGCTCGGGGCCGCGGAGGGGGCACGTGCGAGGGCGCGGACTCGGCGGTTCGCGTCGTGCGTCCGACGCGCGGCTTGCCGGAGGGCTCCAGCTCGTCGGTGGATCTGCGGATCGCGCGAACGGCCACGGCGTGTCTCCGGTGGATCGGGGTGCGCCGGCGGCCGCGAGGCGTTCCCGGCTGCGCAGGCACCCTGAGAACACCGCCCGGACTGGATTCGTTCGGAAGCCGGCGGCCCGTGCAGCGACGGACGCAGGGCAGGCCGGTTCCGTGCAGCCGTCGGGCACGCCCGGACTTGCGGCGACCGCTCCCCCGACGCCCCGGCGGGCGGGCGCCGCGAGTGACGTCAGGGAGACAGAGTGGCCGAGGGTCGCGGGCCCGGTGCGGGCGTCGTGGGCCGTCGCGCCACGCGGCCTGCGAGGGCGTCCGCGAAGCGATCGGCGGACCCCGGCTCCAGCTCGAAGAAGAGGGAAGGCTCGAGGACTTCGAGCTCGAGCAGGGTGAAGACGCCGTCTTCGTAGACGCCGTCGACGCGCGCGTACAAGAGATCGGATTCCCTTCCGTTCGGGCTGGCCTGCCCGCCACCGTCGGGGTGTCCCCTCCGCTCGCCGGCTGACGGCTGAACCGCGCCGTGGAGGTGCCCGCCGAGCTCGTGACGAGCGGCCAGGCTTCGTCCCGCCTCCGCCACGCGCCGAGCCTGGTCGACCAGCTCGGGCGGCGGCTCGGCCGCCGCGTAGCTGCCCCCGAACCTCTCCTGGACCCGGAAGTCGCCACGGCACGGCCGCTTGAGCGCTGAGTGGCTGTACGCGCCGTCGAGGAACACCACGGACCACTCTCCCAGCTCCGCCACGGCCGCCACGTAGGGCTGGACCAGGACGTCCACGCGGGAGAGGAGAGTTCGCACGGCGCGCTCGCGCGCCTGGGCCCCGGCTCGGTCCACGAGCATCGTCCGCCGCGCGCCGGCGGAGATGGCGGGCTTCACGACCGCGCGCGTCCAGCCCGTCTCGTCCATGACCTGACGCAGGCTCGCCGACCGTCCGCGGCGCAGCCGCCGGGTGGGAACCACGGCGGCCCCCTCGCCCGCCAGCTCCTCGAGATAGGACTTGTGGAGATTCCAGCGCAGGACCGCCGGCGGGTTCCACAGCGGAACGCCGCTGCGCTCGACCCGGTCGATCCACCGGCCGAAGGCGAGCGGCTTGACGTGGTAGTCCCACGGCGAGCGCACGACCACCCCCGCGTACCGCGACCAGTCCGCGCCGGGGTCGTCCCAGACCACCGGCCCGGCCGCGATGCCCCGTTCGCGGAGGGGCTCGAGGAGCAGGCGGTCGTCGGACGTGAGGTCCGGCAGGCGCCGGCACGTGACGAGCGCGACGGGGATCAGCGAGCCGGCTCCCCCTTCGCGATCCGCGCGAGATGGCCCGGCTTGAGGAACCACAGCAGCGTCGCGGACCCGGGCTGGACGCCGGTCTCGAGCGCGAGGCCGAGGACGCCGCTCTTCTTGAACTCGATCTGCACGTCGCCGGACGCGTGCAGGAGGCGTCCACCGAAGCGGCTCAGGTCGGGCTCGTGCCCGACGCAGAGGATCGACGCGTCCCGGTCGAACCGCTCGAGCCTGGCGGCCAGGGCGGGGAACGAGAAGCGGTAGCCGAGCTCCTCGGCCTCGACGATCGGGCGCGTCCACCCGTACACGCGCGCGGTGATCTCCGCGGTCTGCCGGGCGCGCACCAGCGGACTCGACAGGATCTCGTCGAAGGCGATCCCCATCCGGCGGAGCTCCTCGCTCACCGCGCGGTGCTTGCGTTCGCCTCCCTTCGTGAGCGGACGCCTGCCGTCGTCCGGCCAGCGTTCGGAACGCTCCTCGGCGATCGCGTGGCGCATCAGGACGAGCTGCATCGCCGGCTCCTGCCGTGTGCTGGACCATCCGCCGCCGACGTGGCGCGGAGAATGCAAGCTAATCGCTACGGCCGCCCGCCGCGTGTCGCACCTCCCATTCCCGTGAACAGGCGTGGCGCCGTCCTTCCCCTCACGCTGCTGCTCGTCCTTGCGCTCGGCGCGGTGGCCGCCGCGGCATCGGTCGCCGCGCTCACCTCCGCGCGCATTGCGCACAACGGGAGCGCCTACGAGCGGGTCTTCAGCGCGGCCGAGGGCGCGCTGGACCGCTCCGCCAGCTGGCTGGTCTCGGCCTATGCCGCGGGGTCCCCGCCGGCCGACTCGGCTGCCATCCCAGGGGGCGCGCTCGAAGCGGCGTCGTACCGCGGCGTGGCGGCGTTCAAGCGCGAGCCGCGGACCGGCGACCTCAACGGCAACGGGGTCCGCGGCGAGGTGGTGCGCTACGACCGATCGTGGGGCTACGGCGAGGCGGTCGCCGCCGGCGGGCCGCTCGACCCCGGGGAGCCGGTGCGCGTCATCCGCGCCTCGGCCGCCGAAGGTCCCGCCTTCGAGGAGCTCGCGCTGGAGATCGCGATCGAGCGCGATTCCGCCGTCGCCGACCCGTCGGCGACGGCCGCGTGGCGCACGGTGCGGCTGCGGTGGAGCTCGGCCGTCGGCCACCGCTGACGGGCGCCGGTTCCGAGCCGCCGTGCGGCAACCCGGGATCGAGCGGCTGCTGACGGCCGAAGGGCCGTGGGCCGGGCGCAGACGGGCGAACGGCCGCTGACAGGCGAACAGCCGCCGACGGCGGGCCGCGACTGCGCGTTGCCGCGCCGACGCGCGCCGCTGTAGCATTGTGCGCTTCCCGCGGCCGCCGATCGCCCGCGCGCCGCCTTCCGGACCGGCCATGGTCTTTCCGATCGGCGACGACAACTCCGGGCGGCACCTCTCGCCGCTCATGACGATCGCCCTGATCGTGGCGAACGTCCTGGTCTTCGTGGTCCAGCAGATGCAGCCCGACCTGGAGACCGTCTTCATGCGGTGGTCCGTGGTGCCCCTCGAGTACACCACGCGTACGGACCTTCCGCCCGAGATCCCCCTGCCGTTCTGGTCCACCGTGTTCACGTCGATGTTCATGCACGGCGACATCCTGCACCTCGGCGGGAACATGCTCTACCTGTGGATCTTCGGGGACAACGTCGAGGACGCGATGGGCCGCGTGCGCTATCTCCTCTTCTACCTCGTGTGCGGCGTGGGTGCGGCCGCGGCGATGATCCTGACCGCGCCCGACAGTCAGATCCCCGGGCTCGGCGCGAGCGGCGCGATCTCGGGAGTGCTGGCGGCCTATCTGGTCCTCTATCCGCGACAGCGTGTGCGCGTGTTCCTCCTGCGCACGATCGTCTACCTGCCGGCGCTCGTGGTGATCGGCTTCTGGATCCTGTTCCAGGTCGTGAGCGGCTTCGGGCAGGTCGCGGCCCCCGAGCAGACGGGCGGCGTCGCCTACACCGCGCACATCGGCGGGTTCGCTGCCGGATTCCTCCTGGTCTGGTTCTTCCGCCAGCGGCGGGTGCGCCGCCCGGCGTGACGTCCGGGGCGGTGACGGCGCTCGCGGCCGCCGCGCACGAGCGCTGGTTCATCCCGAGCGAAGACTACCCCGTCCGCTGGGGCGACCTCCTGGAGCCCTCCAACCTCGTCGCCACGGTGGCCGCGGCCGGCGTGGCCGCGATCGTGACGGCGGTCTGGCTCTTCCGCCGTCGCGAGCCGGTGGTGCCCGGCCCCCTCGCGCTCGGCGCCACGCCCGAGCGGCTGGCACTCCTTCTCGGGTGGGTGCCGTTCCTGCTCGCCGCGCACGTCGCCGTTCCGCTGCTCGTCTCGGGAGTCGAGGGCCGGCTCTTCGTCCCCAACCTGACGCTGGCGCTCCCCGCCCGCGCGTTCGCGGGAGTTCTCGAGATCGCCGTGGCGCTCCTCCTGTTCTACGGACTCTTCGCGCGCGCGGCCGGGGTCGCCCTCGCCGCGCTGTGGGCGCTGGGGCTCCTGATCTTCGGCCCGACCCTGCTCCTCGAGCAGGCGATCGTGCTCGGCTTCGCCTTCTTCTTCTTCGCGGTCGGCCGCGGACCGGTGGCGGTGGACCGCGTGTTCGGCCCCTGGGCGGGGGCCAGGGAAGACCTCCTGCCGGCCGCCGTGCCGGTCCTGCGGATCGCGACCGGAGCGTCCATCGCGTTCACGGCGTTCACCGAGAAGCTGGCGAACGTGCCGCTCGGCGTCGCGTTCCTCGAGGCCTACCCGAAAGCCGACGTGCTGCAGGGGATGGGGCTCGGCACCAGCCACGCCACGTTCGTGCTGGTCGCCGGTGCGGTCGAGCTGGCTCTCGGCCTCCTGCTCGTGACCGGCGCCTTCCCGCGGATGACGATCCTCGTGCTCTGGCTGCCGTCGAACCTCACGCTGACGCTGTTCGGCTGGCGCGAGCTGGTCGGGCACCTGCCGATCTACGCTGTGATGGCGCTCCTGCTCCTGTGGGGGAGCGGCGGCCGGGTCTACCTGGAGGCGCTGCGCGCGGGCCTCATCCCCCTCGCGCAGAAGCCGGTGGGCGCAGGCGTGCGCCGGGAGGGTCGGTGACGAGCCGGGGCGGGGAGCTCGGATGAGCCCCTTCCGCGGCTCTGCCGCTCCCGCCCGGCGAGACGGCGACGCTCCTCTGCAGGGCAGGGTCTGCGTCGTCACGGGTGCGAATCGCGGCATCGGCCGCGCGATCGCCGAGCGATTCGCGGCTGCGGGAGGTCACGTCGTGCTGGCCGTGCGGAACCCCGCCGGCGCCGCCGACGCCGCACGCGCGGTGGCCGCGGCCGGCGGGCGCGACCCGGACGTGCTCGAGTGCGACGTCGCCGACGACGGGAGCGTGGCCCGGTTCGCGGCGGAGCTCGAGCGGCGCCACCCCGCCGGCGTTCACGTCCTCGTGAACAACGCCGCCGTGATGGAGGACGAGCGCTGGGACGCCGCGACGATCCCCATCGACGTCTTCCGGCGGCATCTGGAGGTGAACCTGGTCGGCGCGCTGCGCGTCTCCCGGGCCGTGATCCCGCTGATGCAGCGCGCGCGGTGGGGGCGGATCGTCAACCTGACGAGCGGGATGGGCCGCTTCGACGGCGGTCTCGCGGGCGGACACCCGGCGTACCGGGTCTCCAAGGCCGCGCTCAACGCGCTCTCGAAGACGATGGCGCGGGACGTCCAGGGGATGGGAGTCAAGGTGAACGTCCTCGACCCCGGCTGGGTCAGGACGCGGATGGGCGGCGACCGCGCACCGTTGGATCCGCGGGTCCCGGCGGAGCACGCGCTGACGCTGGCGGCGCTCCCTGACGACGGGCCGTCCGGGACCATCTGGCGCGACGGGCGTCAGGTCACGTGGTGAGGACCGTCGGCGCTACGCGGGCCGGCCCGCTCCCGGTCGCCAGATCGTGACCTCCTCGGAGGCGAGGGGGTCGAGCAGGCGCCAGAGCCGGTCCGCCTCGGTCCGCGCGCTCGGGTACCGCTCGAGGTAATACTCCTCGAGCGGGACCGGCGGCTCTCCCGAGAGCTCCAGCCCGAGCGATCCCGGATCCTCGTCGGAGGCGTCCTCGGCCTCGCCCACCTCGCCGAACTCCGGCCACTCCCCGCGCACCACCGCCGGCGCGGCCGCGCGCACCGCGTCGAGCCGCGTGAGCGCGAGCCCGCCGTTCGCTTCCTCGTCGCCCGGCGAGAACGCCGGCGTGCGCAGCCTTTCCGCCGCTCCGAAGTCCAGGCAGCACCGCACCCAGTCGCCGATCGTCGGCTCGCCGAAGCCGCGCCGCGCGAGGATCTCCGGCACGACCGACCGGGCGAACGGGTTCGCGTAGCGCACGTAGAGGTCCAGCGCCTCGCCGGAGCCGACCAGCGTGTCGGGCGCGAGCGCCTGGCGCGGGGGGGCAGCCGCGGGGTTCGCCAGCGCCACGACCGTGCGCTGCGCGAAGAGAGGAGGGATCCTCGCGCGGAAGACGAGCGTCGGGCCGCCGCTCTCCAGCGGATCGTGGAGCCGCGCGTGGAGCCGGGCGACCAGCTCGAGCACGAACGCGAGCACGCCGGGGGGCGTGGCGGGGACGCTCTCGGGAAGGTCCGGCTCTCGGACGGCGCGATAGAACGCCTCCGCGTCGTCGGTCGTCACGTGGGGTTCGCGGAGCTCGCCGCAGGCCACGGCGTACGCGTCCCACAGCTCGAGGGCCAGCGTGCGGAGGTCGCGCGTGCGCTCGCCCCGGACGAGCGCGGGCAGCTCGTCCTCGACGCTGCGAGCGAGCCGCCGCACCGCGTGCGGCACGCGGATCGCCACCGGCGGGATGTCGAGCGCCGTGCCGTGCAGCCACACGCCGCCGCGCCGCTCGAGTGACGCGCCGTAGGGATCGGTCCGAGCCCAGCGCTCGAGCTCCGGGTACTCGAGGACCCGGCACCGGCGCAGGACGCGTGAGGCGCCCCGGAGGCGCCGGACGCGGCGCGCGAGGTCGAGGAGGTCGCGCTCCCGCGCCGGACCGCTGAGCGCGGTCCGCAGGACGAGCAGGAACTCCACGTCGTTCCGGCTGAGCGCCGTATCGTCGGCCGCGGGGCTGCGCGCGAGGAGCACGCCGAGCACCACGTCGTGCCGGCCGATCGCGCGTGCCAGGAGCCGGGCGGCGGCGAGGTAGCGGCGGCGCGCGCGGCTGGCGGTCTGCGCCATCACCCTCGGCCCGCGGCGAGCCGCTCGAGGTTGTCGGCGGCCTGCCGCAGCAGGTCCTCGGCGCGCCCGCGGACGAGCGTGGCGCCGACCATCCGTCCGAGGAATCCCGCCGGCTCCCACGAGCCCTCGACCGTGAGCTCCGTGCCGGATCCCGAAGGGGCCAGCAGGATCCGCGTGCGGACGTCGCGCACGAAGTCCTGCGTCCGGCCGCCGATCGTCTCCGACAGGTGGCGCCACCCGAGCCGCCTCTCGGGCTCCCACTCGGTGATCTCGAGGTCGATCTCGCCCCTCTGGCCGCCGTAGGCGAGGTCGAGCCTCTGCCGGCGACCGACGCCCTCGTCCGGCGCGTTCGTCACGATCGAGGAGCGAACGCCGGGCATCCATTCGGGCCAGCGGCCCGCGTCCGCCAGCCAGGGCCACACCCGAGCCGGAGGAGCGGCGAGGGAGCGGCTGATGCGGATCTCGGGCATGGGCCTACGATCCTATTCGGAGCGCCGCATCGCCAGCGCCTCGGTGCGGCAGGTCGCGAAGGTCTCCCGTCCCGGCGCGAGATCGATCCGCACGTGCGCGAGAGCGCCGGCGGGCGCGCAGCCGAGGCGTTCCAGGACCGCGCGCCGCCGCACGTCCGGAACGGCCAGGTCGTCGAGCCAGGCCTGGACGTCGTACGCGTGCGGGAGCTCCGCCAGGTGCATCGGATCGAGGCCGGCCTCGCGCAGGATCGTGCTCCACTCCGACGCGGACCAGGAGCGGACGTGCGAGGGATCCCGCGTGCGCTCGACCTCGTTCACGAGGGCGGCGGCCGCCGGATCCTCGGGAACGCCGCAGTCCAGCAGGTAGAACCGCCCGCCCGGCCGCAGGCAGCGCGCGATCTCGGAGCACGCGCGCCCCACGTCGGCGAAATGGTGCGGCGCGCTCCGGCACGTCACCAGGTCGAACGATCCGCCGGCGAACGGCAGCGCGTGCACGTCCCCCGCGACCAGCTCCGCGTTGCGCACCCGCGCCTCGCTCAGGAGCACCCGCGTTTCCCGCAGCATCTCGGGGAGCAGGTCGAGGGCGGTCATCCGGCGGACGAACGGCGCGAGGGCCGCGGCCGTGTGGCCGCCGCCGGTCGCCACGTCCAGCACGCGCTCGTCCCCGCGGGGCGCGGTCAGCGCCAGCATCCGCCGCAGGGCCGCGGGGTCCGCGTGTCGGGGGCTCCGGCGGTAGCGTTCGGCGGCCGGAGCGAAGGACTCGCGGACGAGCGCGCTCGCCCGCGTGCGATCCCGTCCGGCGGGGGAATCTGCAGGCACGGTGCAATCTGGGTCGGCGCGGGCTTCGACGCGACCGACGGCGCCTCGATCACGCAGACCGCAAGGGGGGCCGTTGCGTCCACGCAACCGAAGGCCCGCCGCGCGGGGCGCAAAGGCGACCGTCCATTGACCGGCCGCTCCACCGGGCGGAATCTGGGCCGATGCGGGCGGTGCTCTTCGATCTCGACGACACGCTCTTCGACCACTCCGCCGCCTCGCGCGAGGCCCTGCTGGAGGTCGCCGCCTCGGGACTCCTGAGGGGGGTGGACTCCGAGAGCCTCGTCCGCGAGTTCTCGCTGCACAACTCCGCGTGCTGGAGCCTCGCGGCAGCCGGCGAGCTTCCGCTCGACGACCTGAGGGTGGAGCGCTTCCGGCGCACCCTCGCGTCGCTCGGCCGCGCGGCGGCTGCCGACGCGCACGAGCCCGCGTCGCCCGCGGCCCTCCTGTCCGCCGCGTACCTGACCGCGTACGCCGGCCGCCGCCCCGCAGAGGTGCCGGGGGCCCGCGCACTCGTGCACCGCCTGCTCGAGCGGGGACCCGTGGGGATCGTCACCAACGGCTTCCCGGATCTCGTCGAGGGCAAGCTCCGGGCGATCGACCTGCACGGGGTGCTCGATCCCGTCGTGATCGCGGACCGGATCGAGCTGATGAAGCCCCGCCCCCATCCCTTCGTCGCCGCGGTGGAGCGGCTCGGCCTGCCGGCGGGCGACGTGCTCTACGTCGGCGACTCGCTCGCCGCCGACGTCGCCGGCGCGCGGGCGGCCGGTCTCCGTCCGGTGTGGTTCGACCGTCACGGGGCCGGCCTGCCGGAGGACGCGCCGGCTCCGGACTTCGTGGTCCGCCGACTCGAGGAGGTGGCGGCGATCGTCGAGCGCCGGGCGCGGTGATCGTCGTCGTCAGCGACCTGCACCTGACCGACGGGTCCGGGACCACCGTCGAGCCCGGCGCGTTCTCGGTCTTCACGCGCCTGCTCGGGAGCATGGTCCGCCAGGCCAGCCACCGCGGGCAGACCTTCCGGCTGATCGACGAGGGGATCGACCTCGTCCTGCTCGGCGACGTCCTGGACCTGCTGCGGTCCGCGCGCTGGCCGGGGCGCACGTCCGCGGCCGAGCATCCGCCGCGGCCCTGGGAGGACCCCGCGGCGATCGCCCCCACGGTGGCGGACGTCGTCGAGGGCGTCCTCGCCCGGAACGACGAGGGGCTCGCGCTGCTCCGCACGCTCGCGGCAGAGGGCGCCCTCTTCCACGAGAGCTCCGTCCCCTACCGGGTCCCGGTGCGCATCTGGTACTTCGTCGGGAACCACGACTGGCTGCTGCGTCTGCCGGGGGGCGCGTACGACGCGATCCGGGCGCGCGTCGTGGCGGCGCTGGGGCTCGCCAACGATCCCGCCGCGCCGTTCCCGCACGAGCTCGTCGAGGCCGACGAGGGACTCCGCGGCCGCGTGCGCGAGCACCGGCTCGTGCTGCGCCACGGCGACGTTCACGACCCCGTGAACTGCCCCGGGGACCGCAACGCGTCGGGCCTCGGCGACGCGGTCGTGATCGAGCTCCTGAACCGCTTCCCGGACGCCGTGCGGTCGGAGCTGGGGCTCGAGGCGGACGACCCGCTGTACCACACGCTCCGGGAGATCGAGAACGTCCGGCCGTTCACGGTGATCCCGCCGTGGGTGCTGGGCGTGATCCGGCGCTTCCGTCTGGAGGGCACGCCGCGCGGCCGCGCGCTGCTCGGCGTCTGGGAGGCGCTCGCCGACCGCTTCTTCGAGCTCCCGTTCGTGCGCGCCCAGGACCGGTTCCTGCGCTGGGACGCGGTGGACAGGCTCCAGCTCGAGTTCCGGGTCGTGGCCGCGTTCGCGACCAGCCGTCCGCAGCGGTGGCTCGCCGGGCAGCTCCTGCGCTTCGCCCCCGACCGCAACCTGCGGTACGCGCAGCACGCGCTGGCCGAGCCCGAGATCGCGGCGGGGGAAGCGGACCACGTGGTCTACGGCCACACGCACGCGCAGGAGATCCGGCCGCTCGCCGCCCGGCGCGTCCCGGCGGCAGCCGTGCCGGAGCCGGGACGCGGCCGGGACATCCGCGCCGGACCGGGCGAGCGCGTGCAGCGGCAGTACTACTTCAACTGCGGCACGTGGCGGCCGACCTATCGCCAGACCCTGGCGAATCCCGAGCGCCTCGACTTCCTCGGCCACCACACCCTGCCCATCCTCGCGTTCTACCGCGGCGACGAGCGCGCGGGACGCGGATTCGAGGTGTGGCAGGGGTCGCTGGCGACGGAGGCGTGATGCGGCGGCGGAGGCCCCGCATCGAGCGGCTGCGGTTCCGGGTGTTCGACGGCCGCGCGCGGGAGGCGCTGCGCGAGATGGCGGCCGCGCACGAGATGGGGCGGAGCGGCCCGCGGCGGCCCGCCGAGGACGTCCTCGCCGGCCTCGAGGCCCGGATCACCGCGGCAGTCGCGGGGGCCGAGCCCCTGTCTTCGCCACTCTCGAGCTTCGTCCTGGAGCGCACGGGGCAGCGGTTGTCGCTCCGGCAGCTCCACGCGGAACCGAACGTGCGGACCGCCCCGGGGCCGGCGCCGCCGCCCGATCGGGACGATGCAGCGACGTCGCCGGTCGATCGCGAACTCTCCTGGCGTGAGGTCGTCCTGGTCGAGCTGGACCTCCCCGCCGCCTGATCCCCCGTGCCGCGAGCCGGTCGGCGCCCAGCGCTCAGGGCGGCCAGACCACCGGCACCAGCAGGACCGCCAGCGCCGCGATCAGCAGCGTCAGCAGCGCGCCGACCCGGAAGAAGTCCATGAACCGGTACCGGCCGGGGCCGTAGACCATCAGGCACGCGGGCTCGAGCGGCGTCAGGTAGGAGCAGCTCGCCGCCACCGCCACCGTCATCGCGAAGGTGCGCGGGTTCACGTCCAGCTGGAGCGCCGTCTGGATGGCGACCGGCAGGACGACCACGGCGGCGGCCTGATTCGACATCGGCTGCGTGAGCAGCACCGTGAGGCCGAAGAAGCCCGCGAGGAGCCAGCGCAGGTCGGCGGTGCCGACGAAGTCCACGACCTCGCCGGCGATCCAGCGCGCCGCGCCGGTCTCCTCCATCGCCGCCCCGAGCGCGAGCATGCTGCCGATCAGGATCAGCACCTTCCACTCGACCTCCCGATAGGCCTCCTCGGGGCTCAGGCACCGGGTCACGAACGCCACGAGGGCGCCGGCGAGCACGGCGACCGCGAGCGGCACGACCTTGAACGTGGCGAGCACGAGGGAACCCACGAAGATCGTGATGGCGAGGGGCGCGTGACGCAGCTTCGGCCGCTGTTCGGAGATGCGCCCGAGGACGCGAAAGGCGCCGTCGCTCTCGAGGGCGGCGATCGCGTCGCGGTGCCCCTGCACGAGCAGGACGTCGCCGAGCCGCAGCGGCAGCTCGCTCAGCTTGCGGCGGAGCGTCTCGCCGTGCCGGTGGACGGCCAGCACCTGCAGTCCGTGACGCTCCCGGAAGCGGGACGCCTTGAGCGTGCTGCCGAGGAGCGGCGAGCGGGGGAGGAGGATCGCCTCGACGAGCCGGGCGTCCTGGTCGTGGAGCGTCGGGTCCGCGAGCGTGACGTCGGCCTTGATGTCGAGGCCGCTCGTGTCCTTGAGCTTGAGGATCTCCTCACGGCGGCCCTCGACGAGCAGCACGTCGCCGGGCTCCAGGCGCGTCTGGGCCCGCGGCGGCAGGGTTCGTCCTGATTCGCGCAGCACGCGCAGCACCGTGAGGTCCAGGTCCCGGCCGAGACCCGACTCGGCCAGCGACTTGCCGACGAGCTTCGAGTCCCGGCGCACGAGGACCTCGGTGAGGAACGGTCCCAGCCCGAACTCGTCGGCCGCGCCCTCGGGCGGCGTCCGCTCGGGGATCATCCGCCGTCCGATCGTGAGCATGTAGAGGATTCCGACCACGGCCACCGGGACGCCGACCGGGGCCAGCTCGAACATCCCGATCGGCGCCAGACCGTAGTCGGTCATCAGCCCGCTCACCACGATGTTCGTGGACGTGCTGATCAGCGTCACCGAGCTGGTGAGGATCGAGGCGAACGCCAGCGGCATCAGGAGCTTCGACGGGCTGACCTTCGCGCGGGCGGCGATGCCCATCACGATCGGCAGGAAGAACGCCGCGGCCGCCGTGTTGCTGATGAATGCCGAGAGCCCTGCCGCCGCGAGCACGACCAGGGTCAGGAGGCGCTGGGGCGACGTGCCCCCGCGCCGCAGGATCGCGCGTCCGGCCATGTCCACCACGCCCGTCCGGAGCAGCGCCGCCGTGAGGATCAGGAGTCCCAGGATCATCATGACCGTATCGCTCCCGAAGCCGGCGAACGCCTCCTCCGGATCCAGCAGGCCGGTCAGCGTGAGCGTGAGCATCAGCCCGAGCGCCACCACGTCGGCCGGGATCCATTCGAACGAGAAGAGCACCAGCGCGATGCCGAGCAGGACGAGGAGCAGGACGATCTCGGGCGTCATTCCATACTCCGGGTGCCGGTGGACGATGACGGTGGATGCTAAATGGTGGACGCCGACGGGGGGGTCGGGGACGGAGGGGGAAATCTAGGCCTTCCCGGCGCGGGCGCCGCGCGGCCTCGTTCGTCCCTCGGCGGGGCCGGCCGCTCCCCCCACGGGCGAGCCGCCCCCCGCCCTTACGCGCGGCCTCGCGAGCCCTAGCTTGGGGCCGCCGCGGTCGCCCGTGCCGTCGCGACCGCCGCGGCCTCATCCGATCCGTTCCGGCCGTCCCGCACACCCGTGGAGTCCCGCGCGATGCCCGCCCGAAAGCCGATCCGTCCCGAGGACCTGTTCGACTTCCGATTCCTGAGCCAGCCGCGGATCTCCCCGGACGGCGCGCAGGTGGTCTACGTCGAGCGGCGGATCGACGCGCGGCGTGACGCGTACGTGTCCCACCTCTGGCTCGTTCCGTTCGCGGGCGGGGAGCCGCGCCGGCTCACCGGGGGCCGGGTCCGGGACGGCTCGCCGCGCTGGTCGCCCGACGGCCGGACGCTCCTCTTCGTGCGCGAGCGGAAGAAGCGCCACCTCGTGGTGGCCCTCCGCGGGTGGTCCCGGGAGAAGACCGTGCGCGAGCGGGTGCTGCTCGACACGCGCGGCGTCCCGTCGAGTCCGTGCTGGTCGCCGGACGGGGAGCACGTCGCCTTCCTGTTCCGCCCGCTGACTCCGGAGGAGCTCGAGGCGCGGCGCGACCGCCCCTCGGAACGGCGGCTGCATCCCCGGGTGATCCGGCGTCTCGCCTACCGCGAGGACGGCCGCGGCTTCCTCCCCGACGAGCGGAACCACGTGTGGCTGATGGACCGCCGGGGGCGCGAGGTGCGGCGCCTCACCGGGGGCGCCCACGAGGACCACGGCCCGGTCTGGCACCCGGACGGCGGGAGCATCGTCTTCATGTCCAACCGCCTGCCCGAGGCCGACTACCTGATCGGCAACATGGACCTGTGGGCGGTGGACCTCGGCGGCGCCGAGGCGCGCCGGATCACCACCGAGGCCGGCCCGTCGCTCTCTCCGGCGTTCTCGCCGGACGGGGAGACGCTGGCGTTCGTGGGGAACCTCGACCCCTACGCGGCGCTCTGGCGGAACATGCACCTCCGGACGGTGCCCGCCGCCGGCGGTCCGTCGGTCGATCTCCTCCCCGGCTTCGACCGGACCTGCGCCGACGAGACGATCCACGACCTGGCGGAGTTCGGACACCTGCCCGATCGCCCGGTGTGGTCCGCCGACGGCTCGTCGCTCACGTTCACCGCGTCCGATCGCGGCGCGTGCAACCTCTACCGCGTGGCGGCGGCCGGCGGTGTGCCGGAGCCGCTCGTCGCCGGGCTCCACGACGTCGCCGCGTACTCGGCGACGCCGGACGGCGCCCGCTGGGCGCTGCTCGTCGGCGATCCCTCCGGGCCCCACGAGGTCTTCGCCTGGGAAGGAGGCGCGGGCGACCCGCTCCGCCGGCTCACCGACGCGAACGGCCGGCTGCTCCGGCGACGGGTCGTGGCCGTTCCCCGGGAAGTCCGGGTCGACCCGCCCGACGGCGCCGAGGGCGCCGCCGCGGTCCACGGCTGGATGCTGCGACCGGCCGGCGCGGAGCCGGAGAGCCGCGTGCCGCTGGTGCTCGCCATCCACGGCGGGCCGATGGCGATGTACGGCTGGGCGTACGTGCACGAGTTCCAGGTGCTGGCCGCCGCGGGGTTCGCGGTGCTGTACACGAACCCGCGGGGGAGTCAGGGCTACGGCGAGGCGCACTGCATCGCGATCCGCGGCGAGTGGGGGGGCCTCGACTACCGCGACCTGATGCAGGCCGTGGACTGGGCCTGCGCGCAGCCCGGCGTGGACGCCGAGCGGCTGGGCGTCTGCGGCGGGTCCTACGGCGGGTTCATGACCAACTGGATCGTCGCCCACGACCGGAGCTTCGGCGCCGCGATCACGGACCGGAGCATCTCGAACCTGCACAGCTTCTACGGCACGAGCGACTTCGGCTGGGACTTCGAGTGGGACATCGGGGCCAGGCCCTGGCGGGACCCGGAGCGGTACTGGCGCGGCTCGCCGCTCGCGTACGTCGAGTCGATCCGGACGCCGCTGCTCATCGTGCACGGCGAGACGGACCTGCGCTGTCCCGTGGATCAGGCGGACCAGCTCTTCGCCGCCCTGGCCGTGCTCGGCCGCGAGGTCGAGTACGTGCGCTATCCCGACCAGAGCCACGGCCTGTCGCGCGCGGGAACTCCCTCGCTCCGTCTCGACCGCCTGCGGCGGTACGTCGCGTGGTTCGAGAAGCACCTGATGGGCGTTTCGGTGGAGGAGGGTAAGGTCGCGGAGACGGCCGAGAGGCCGGTCGAAGGCGTCGAGACGGTGGCGGGGGCCGCCGAGCCGCAGCCCATCGAGCGCCCGGACGTCCTGCCCGAACGCTGAGCGGTCAGCCCCGCGGCGGCTTCTTCTTCGGCCGGTAGTCGTGCGAGAGGATGTTGACGACGAGCGCGAACCCGCCGCCCGCCGCCGCCAGGAAGCAGAGCATCGCCAGCCCGGGGTAGCCGAGGATCCGGAAGTCCGTGTCGACCTGCATCAGCATCGCCGCGCCGACGATCAGCGCCGCGAGCACCAGCCCGACGGTGATGCGGTTCGCGATCTTCTGGAAGCCCTCCACCAGCGTCCGCTCGTCGATCGCCTCGACCTTCACCTCGAGCTCGTTCCGCGCGAGCGAGTCCAGGATCCGGTTCACGCGCCCGGGCAGCATCCGCAGGAACTCGTTCATCTCGAGGACCGTGCCGAAGAGGCTGCCCGGCGACGCCGCGCTCCGCATCCGGCGCGTCATGATCTCGGCGACGTTGCGGCGGATCGACGCGTTCGGGTCGAACGCGGGGTCCAGCGCGCGGCCCACCTGGTCGAGGTTCAGGAGGGTCTTCCCCAGGAGCGTCATCTCGCGCGGGACGCGCACGCCGTTCTCGCCGGAGACGCGCGTCACCTCCATCACGAGCGTCCCCACCTCGATGTCCTCGACGAGGGCGCCCTGCTGGCTCACCACGAGCTCGCTGACGGCGCGCCGGAAGCGCGCCTCGTCGAGCCCGTCGCGGACCTCGCCGATCCGAAGCGCG